>SVAO01000001.1 GCA_015059365.1 Bacillota bacterium
AATAATTTGCAGTTGAGTTTTGGTGTTAGTTCAATGGAATAAAATTTTCAAGCTAATAACGTGTGGTCCATTTTGTGCACGAAAAAAGTCTTATTGAAATAAGACTTTGTTTGCTCTAAATGGAGCGGGTGATGGGAATCGGACCCACGTTATTAGCTTGGAAGGCTAGAGTTCTACCATTGAACTACACCCGCACAAATTAAGTAGGCAATATTAATTATACTATAAAATTAATTAATGTCAACACCTTTTTTGAAAAAAATAAAAAAATAGAGAAAATATCTCTATTAACTTAATGCAACATCTAAGATCATCATGACAGAAAAACCTACAAGTGTGAATAAAGCCATTAAATTTTTCTTTTTATTGGTTTGACTTTCTGGTATTAATTCCTCTACAACAACATAAATCATTGCTCCTGCAGCAAATGAAAGTAGAAAAGGTAACAGTAAACGTATTTTTAATACTAAAATTGCTCCAATAACTCCTGAAATAGGTTCTACAATACCACTCAATTGCCCAAACCAAAATGCTTTTTTTCTTGATAACCCCTCACGTCTTAATGGAACACTAACTGCAGTTCCTTCTGGAAAGTTCTGAATTCCAATGCCTAATGCTAAAAGGCATGCTGAAATTAAAGTAGCTCCTTCTAAACCATATGCTATTGAACCAAAGGCTACCCCAACTGCAAGTCCTTCTGGGATATTATGAAGTGTGATTGAAAATATTAACATTAAACATCTCTTAACTTTGTTATTTGAAAAATCTTTCTTTTTACTAATTTTTTTAAAAAAAATGTCTCCAACAAATAGTAGTAAACCCCCACAAAAAAAACCAAAAAAGACTACTAACCAAGGAATCATCTTTAAATTTTCGGCCATTTCAATAGCAGGTGATAATAAAGACCAAAAAGAAGCAGCAATCATAACACCACTTGCGATTCCCAGCATTGCATCCATAACATTCTTATTTACTTTTTTAAATAAAAATACTAATGCAGCTCCTAAAGCTGTAACTCCCCAAGTAAATAATGTTGCTATGCAGGCCTGTGTGACATGATTTAATTGTATAAAAAAGTTTATCATATATTTATACCTCACTCATTTATAATGTATGTATTAATTTTAATTTGGTTATTTTTAAATCATATCACGCTAAAAAAAACATATATTTAAGTGTAGAAAGAGAGGAATTAGTTTATATGGAAACACTTAAAGTTTCATCGAAGTCAAACCCTAATAGCGTAGCAGGGGCATTAGCTAACGTATTTAGAGAAAAAGGTAATGTTGAAATACAGGCGATAGGAGCAGGGGCATTAAATCAAGCGATAAAGGCTATTGCGATTGCTAGAGGATTTGTTGCTCCAAGTGGTAAAAATTTAGTTTGTATTCCGGCTTTTACTGATATTGTTATTGATGGTGAAGAGAGAACCGCCATTAAATTAATAGTTGAGGCTTATTAGTCTCTTTTTTTGTTTGACTTTGATTTTATATTTGCACTATAATATAAACAGGTGAATACAATGAATCAGGAATTAAAAAGAAGTGTTATTTTAGAACATTATCAACATCCAAAAAATAGAGGCCTTATAGAGGATGAGGGATATATAAAAATAAATATGAATAATGAGAGTTGCATAGACGAGATAGATTTGACATTAATGGTGAAAGATGATAAAATACACGACATTACTTTTGATGGGGAAGCTTGTGCAATTTGTATCAGTTCTACGTCAATTATGATTGATACATTAATCGGAAAAACAATTGAAGAGGCAAAAGTTATAATTAAAAATTATTATAATATGATTAATGAACAAGATTATGATTCGGATGTCCTAGAACAAGCGATTGTTTATGATGACATATACCGTCAACCAAATCGAAAGAAGTGCGCCTTATTATCATGGTGGGGTGTTGAAAAGATTTTAAAGGAGTTGGAACAATATGGGAAGCAATAATTTAAAAATAAGAGAGGTTGTATTAGCAACATATTCACGTGTAGTGGATTCAACTTATTTAGTTCAACAAACTAAATGTACTGAAAGAACAATTATCGAATTTGATGCTAATGCTAAGATTATATGTGTTATAGACGAACAAAGCAATGTTGCAATTAATATTCAAAACGGAAAATACTTTCCTATAATACAAAGGAATGAATTAGGGAAAATCAAATATTCAGAATTAGAAAAGATAAATAGTGGTGCTGTTGTTGCTTTAAGAGTTTCTGATAAAAATCTACAATATACAAATCCTCTATTTGGGTTTGTGATTAATAATAAAGCCAGAAAAACTTATGCTACCTATTTAGAAGAGAAACTTGGTAAAAATAAACAACAAAGTTTAACTTTAACAAAAAAGAAAAGTAAGTAAAAACTTTTCTTTTTCTTTTTTTAAAATTTTAGTATAATATTTATTGGTGATATTTATGACTGTTGATTTTATTGATATTAATCTTTCTAAAGTAGAAGAAATTTCTAGGATTAAAAATGAACCAGAGTGGATGACAGAGTTTAGATTAAAATCTTTCAAAAAATTTTTAGAACTTTCTAATCCTAATTTTGGTCCGGAATTAAAAATTGATTTTAGTACAATAAATTATTATAAAAGAGTAGATGACAATGTTTATGACAATTGGGATAAATTACCACAAGATATAAAAAATACTTTTGATAAACTTGGGTTGCCGGATGCTGAACAGAAATATTTGGCTGGTGTAGGAGCTCAATACGAAAGCGAAGTTATTTATCATAATATGATAAAAGAATTGGAAGAAAAAAATATAATATTTTGTGACACCGATACAGCGTTAAAAAAATATCCGGATTTATTTAAAATGTACTTTAATAATTTAGTTAAATATACTGAAAATAAATACACAGCGTTAAATAGTGCTGTTTGGAGTGGAGGTACTTTTATTTATGTTCCGCCACACACTAAAATAGATAGACCATTACAAAGTTATTTTAGAATTAACAGTAAGAATATGGGACAATTTGAAAGAACTATTATTATCGTTGATGAGGAAAGTGAACTTCATTATATGGAAGGATGTACAGCTCCTACTTATACCAGTGATTCTCTTCATGCAGCTGTAGTTGAAATTTATGTGAAAAAGGGTGCTAAGTGTAGATATACAACTATTCAAAATTGGTCTAGTGATGTCTATAATTTGGTAACTAAACGTGCGATAGTGGAAGATGATGGATTGATGGAGTGGATAGATGGAAATATTGGCTCTAAGGTAAATATGAAATATCCTTCATGTATTTTGGTTGGTAAAGGTGCAAGTGGTAACTGCATTTCGATTGCTGTGGCTTCTAAAAATCAAAATCAAGATACTGGGGCAAAGATGATACATTTAGCACCTAACACAACAAGCAATATAATTAGTAAATCAATTGCTGCTAGTGGAGGAAATGCCACCTATAGAGGTACTGTGAATATTAGTAATAAGGCTATTAATTCAAAAAGTGTTGTTAAATGTGATACGATTATTCTAGATGAACAATCAAAAAGTGATACAATACCAACAAATAAAATTGAAAATGAAACATCATACATTCATCATGAGGCAACAGTTTCTAAAATTGATGAAGAAAAATTATTTTATTTAATGAGTAGAGGATTGTCAGAAGATAAGGCAAAGGAACTTTTAATTATGGGGTTTATAGAACGTTTTCGTGAAGAATTACCAATGGAATATGCGGTAGAATTGAATGCTTTATTAAAAAATTATTTTTAATATAACTTTGTAAACTGTTAATGTTTTTAACCGATTTTTAAAAAATGGTTAAATGAAAAAAGAATATTTACGATTACTGATAAAAAGAAAAACAAAAAGGCGTATTTGCCTTTATTTTTTTATATTTGTATATTATTAGTGAAAGGAGGAAATATGTTAAATCAAACGATAATTGTAGGAAGAATGATACAAGATCCAGAATTACGAGAAACGGATACGGGAAGAAAGGTGGCAAATGTTACCTTGGCAGTGCCTAGAAGTTTTAAAAATTCCAATGGGGAATATGAAACGGATTACATTGATTGTGTATTATGGAAAGGTATTGCTGAAAGTACTGTTCAATATTGTAAAAAAGGTGATTTGGTAGGAATCAAAGGACGAATCCAAACAAGAAGTTACGAAGTTAATGATACGAAAAAATATGCAACAGAAGTTATCGCTGAGAAAGTAACATTTCTGTCGAGTAAAAAAGCAGATGAGTAGTCTGCTTTTTATGGTATAATTAAAATTAAGGTACAATCTATGAATAGAATGAATATAGAGGAATTAATAAAATTGCTAGATTTTATAAAAATACTTTTGCCACACTTTTTCATTGTATTATTGTTATTGATTGTTTTGCCATTAATTTTTGTTAAAAAAGAGCCTTTAACTTTAACTTTTGATGAAAATAAAAAGATTGATAAAAAGTAACAATATATTTTGTAATGTTTATAATATCTTTGTTGGTAATTTTTAAGGTAATACCATATGTTATTGGTTTGGTTATTGTATTTGGACTTGCATTGATTTTTGACGGAAAAGCAGTGAAGAAAATGGACTGGAATTTATTAGTTACATTTGCAGCGTTTTTTGTTTTTTCTGGAAATATTTGAATAAAAGTGTTTTGTTAACTGGAATGTTATCGTGTCAATTTATTAGTAATGTTCCATCTGCTATATTACTTTCTAAATTTACAATGGATTATGAATCTTTGATAGTTGCTGTAAATATTGGTTCACTTGGGACGCTAATATCTTCATTAGCTAGTTTAATAACATTAAAACATTACTTAAAAGCGGAAAAAAATATAGTAAAGTATATCTTGTTGTATACAATTATAAATATGTTGTTTTTATTAGTTTTACTTCTATATATATTTATTTTTTGACGAATTACTAGATAATTTCAATATTAAACATAAAAAAAGAAAGATTTTATTAATGATCTTTCTTTTTTTGATGATAGAGTTTTCAATTGGTTACTGAGATTCTTTTTTATATTCTTCATAGAATAATTCATCGGGCATCATTTTAAATATATCAGCAATTTTAATCGCCATATCATATGAAAGTCTTCTCTTATTATTTTCGATTTGCCAGTAGAAAGCTTTACTTATTTTTAAAGTGTCAGCCATAGTCTGATGTGTCAATTTATTTTTGATTCTTGTCTCTTTTAGTTTACTCATATCATCATCTCCTATTAAAATTATAAGTTAACTTGTAGATAATTTCAAGAGAAAAATTACTTTTTAGTTAATTTTGAAAAATGACCATTTTTTATTGTTATAATGAAGTTAACAAATAGATGACGGAGGATGGTTATGATTATTGGTGAAAGAATAAAAGAAGCCAGAAAAAAGAAAAATTTATCACAGCAAGATTTAGGTAACTTGCTTGGAGTTTCAAAAGTATCTATATGTGGATACGAAAAAGGTGTTAGAATTCCAACTATGGAAAATTTTTTACAATTAATAGATATTTTGGATTTGTCACCAGATTACTTGTTAGGTAGGGATGTTAATTGTATTAGTGACAGTGATGAACAATATAGTGTAAAATTGGCTAAAGAGGATCTTCAAATAATTAAGGAAATAAAAAACAGTCAACATTTATATCAAATGTTTGCAAGTGAACCTAGAAGAACTGTTGAACTTATTAATCGCAAGTTAAATAAATAGTGGTTTATTCACTATTTTTTTGTTATAATTAAAATGGTGATAATATGAATATAAGAAGCATAATTAATAGAAAAAGATTAAAGGAACAGTTGAGTTATAAGGAGATAGAATATGCGATGAAGGGATTCTTAAACAATGATATTCCGGATTATCAGATGAGTTCATTATTAATGGCAATCGCAATTAACGGCCTGGACGAACAAGAAATCATGGATTTCACTGATGTTATTATTAATTGTTGTCAAGTAAAAGAATTAAATAATTATGAATATAATATTGTTGATAAAATTTCTGTAGGTGGCATTAGTGATAATGTTTCTTTGATTCTAGCCTCTTTAGTTGCTTCTTGTGATACAAAATTTGCTAAAATTGATTTTAGCAGTTCAGGGTACAACGATGGAATAATTGATAAAGTTGAATCTATTTCAGGATTTACTCCAGTGATGAGTATTCAAGAATATGATAATCAGATTAATAATGTTGGTGTTGTAATAGGGAAAATAGATAAATTAATCCCTGTTTATAGTAGAATATATAAATTATGTGACATAACTAGTACTTTGTCTTCGATTCCGTTATTTGTGTCAATGATGATGAGTAAAGAAATTATTGGTGGGGTTAATAAGGTTTTAATTGAAATTAATATTGGCCAAGATGAATTAATAAAAAATATAGGAGAAGCTAAATTATTATCAGAAACTTTTATAAAAATTGGTAAAAAATATAATGTTGAAGTAATTTGCATTTTGATAGATATGAATGCTTTTTTAGGTAATTCTTTAGGTAATTCTTTAGAAATAAAAGAGGCAATTGAAACATTACAGGGGAATGGACCAAAAGATTTAACCAACATGGTTGTTGCTATGGGAAGTTATTTAATAAGTATGGATAAAAAAATCCCATTAGAAAAATCTAAGGATTTAGTGATTCAAAATATAAAAAATGGTAATGCATATAATAAATTTTTAGAACTAGTAAAAAAACAACAAGGAAATATAAATGATATCCCTATTAGTAACAAAGTTTTTTCAATCAAAAGTTCTAAAACAGGTTTTGTAACTAAAATTGATACAAAGGCAGTCGAAAATATAATAAAACAAATAGGTGCAGGAAGAAAAGAGTTGGCAGATGCTATTGATCATACAGTTGGTATGGTTTTATCAAAAAAAGTTGGAGATTACGTTATTGAAAATGAAGAACTAGCAAAGGTATATTTAAATAAAATAGATCTATCTTTAAATCAGGTTTTAAGTTGTTTTGAAATTGGTGAGACATTAGGTCAAATAGAACCTTTGATAAAGGAAATTATTAAGTAGGTGAATTAGTTATTATGCTTTTAGAAGTTTTTAAGATTTTAGCAAGATTTTTATTACCAATACTACTTATTATATTGGGTTTGACTGTTGTTAATATAATGTTAAATTGTAAGAAATATGGAACAAAAATATTTGCATCATTTAAAAAATATAATTCGAATGGTAAAATGAGAGATTTGGCAATAGATATGTTAAAAAATCAAAATCATAAATCTGTACTAATAGTAAATAGAGATGATAATTCATTTTATGCGATAACACATTATGCTGTTTTTGCAATTTACGTATTTGATAATAATGATTCAATCAGTGGTAACATTAATGATAGGTATTTGAAATGTAATAATATTGACATTTTAAATCCTATACCTAAATTTTTAAATGACAATAATAATATAAAAAATGCTGGAATTAATTTGGAATGTATATATATTAATGCAAAAAAGGACGTCAAATTAAACATTAATAACTTTAATGAAAAATTTTACACATTAAATGATTTTTATTACAAACTATATTCAAATCAACATACTAATATTAAATATTCTTTTGAAGAAGCTACTCATTTAAAAAATATAATAGAGGATGTTATTTATGGCAATAACAAAAACTAAATTTATTAATTATACCAGGTGTCCTTATTTCTTTCATTTAGATAATTTATCCAGAGATGATTTAAATAGTAAAGTTTCTTCACAACAATATTTTGATGAAGAATATAAATTTAATTCTGATATCTCTGATAGTCAATTAGAAGTAATGCTTCCATATTATAAAAAAGTTGAAGAAATCGCCTCAGAAATTGCAAAAAATTATTTTGATGGTAGTTTTAGTTTTGCTTATGACACTAAAGAGCAAGAATGCTTTGAATGCAGAATAAATGGCAATTTATATGCTTGTTATGTTGATATATATAATGAAACTTTAGATGGTAGCATTAATATTATCGAGGTAAAAGCAACAACTTCAGATAAGTTTATTGATACTAAATTTTTTCAAAAAGATTCTAGAGGAATATATAGTTTATTAGAAATAAATGATAGAGTGATTAAAAAATTATTAAATCGTTTTGATAATTGTGGTCGTTATATATATGATATTGCTATTCAACGATATATTATAGAGCGTGATTTATATAAAAACGGTCTTTATGATTTAATTGATACAACAAGGTATTTTCTTGCTGTATTAAATAGTGATTATGTATTTAATGGCATTTATGAAAATGGTGAACCAGTTTATAGTAAAGATGAAAATGGTAATGATATAATTATTTTCATTGATGTAACCGATATTACAAAATTATACCTTGATATTATTGATAAACAACGTAAGAATTTGGAACAAATTATTAATGAAAACAATAATGATACTAAGGTTGGACCGTATTGTGAATATAAAAAAATTACAGAATGTAAGCATAAAGACTTTTGCTTTAGAAACTTGCCTAATGATAATTCTGTTTTTAGTTATATTGATAGCCATTTGGGATTTTTTGATGAAAATAATTACAAGTTGTCAATTTATGATTTAATTAATAATAAACAATACAGTATGTTAGATGTACCAATGTCTTATTTAAAGAGGAAGAAAAATATTATTCAAAGAGAAGTGGTAGAAACTAATAAAATTTATTATAATTTAAATAAAATAAAATCAGGTGTAGAGTTAATTAAATACCCAATTTACCATCTTGATTTTGAAACCTTCCCATGCCCGCTTCCACGATTTAAGGGAGAGAGGTGTTATGATCAATCTGTTTTTCAATTTTCACTACATATTGAAGATGAACAGGGATGTGACAAAGAAAACTCTCATTATGATTTTTTAGCCAAAACAAATAATGATGAACGAGAACAGTTAGTGAAGCATTTATGTTCATTAATTAATAGAGAAGGAACTGTTTTAGTATATAATTCTAATTTTGAAAAAAATCGCTTATCAGAATTAGCAAACATATTTCCAGAATATAAAGAAAAATTAGAATTTATTAATAGTATGATTTTTGATCTTTTGGATATCATAAAATCAAATAAAAAATTATATATGTCTTTAGGATATAGCGAAGAGGAAAGTAGTATGTTTAATTATTATCATAAAGATATGAATGGTTCTTTTTCCATAAAAAAAATTTTACCATTATTTAGTGACTTAAGTTATAAACAATTAAATGTTTCCAATGGTGTTGAAGCACTAGTAACATACTCTAAATTTGATAAAATGAACAAAGATGAATATACCGAAGCATATAATGCATTAGTTGAATACTGTAAGCAAGATACATGGGCAATGGTAGAAATTTTGCATGGATTACAAGAATTGTCAAAAAATGTCAAATTATAATCAGATTATTGAATTAATATAAATTGTATTATAAGATAATAATAGAGGAGGGGAAAGTGTGATATATCCATCTATAGATAAATTATTAACTAAAGTAGGTTCAAAATATTTATTAGTAAATTTAGTTTCAAAACGTTCTAAAGAGATGAAAGAAACTGAACATTATCAAATGAAAGAAAATGAATATAAGTCTAAAAAAAACATTGGAAGAGCTTTGGAAGAGGTAAATAAAGATTTAATTCATATAATTAATAATTAGAACCTATGTGTGACTTTTGTTAGATTTAAATATATTGATTGTTTAAAATGTGATTTATTATAAATCACTTTTTTTATAATTAAAATTGATACTCATAAAAATGTGAATAAAACTTTTTATAATATTGTTTTAGAAACAAATGTTTGGTATAATGTTTTTGGTGATGTCATGAATATAGAGAAAATTGCACGTAATAAAAATGGAAAATATAAGATTGTCTTTGACAATAAACAATCATTAACTACATATGATGATGTCATATTAAATAACGGAATATTATTTAAAAAACAATTAACTAGTGAAGAATTTAATAAGATTAACAATGAAAATAATTATTATGACATATATAATAAAACCATCAAATTTATTTCAGTTAAAATGCGTAGTTTAAAAGAGATAACTAATTTCTTAGAAAAAAAGGGGATTGATGAACAAGATAAAGAAAAAATAATAACGAAATTAAAAGAAATAAATTTGATTAATGACGAAAGATTTGCAAATGCGTATTTTCAGGACCGATTGCATTTGACTAGTGATGGCCCAAACAAAATAAAACAGGAATTACGTAATAATGACATTAGTGATATAGTTATTGATAATATTTGTGCTAAATTAGATATAAATTTTGTTTACGATAAATTAGATAAATTAATTCGTAAAAAAATATCATCAAACCATAATAAGTCTAGTTACATGTTAAAACAAAAAATAATTAACGATATGATTAATTTAGGATATGATAAACATATGATATTAGAATTATTAGAATATAAAGTAGTAAATGATAATAGTATCGTCAATAATGAGTATAGTAAATTAAGAAAAAAATTAGGATATAAATATTCTGGATTTGAATTAGAAAATCAAATAATATTAAAGCTTAAACAAAAAGGATTTTCAAACGAAGAGATAAATAATATAGAAAAAGAAGATTACTAAAATTTGTAATCTTCTTTATTTTACTTATTAATATTATTAACTGTTGTATTGTAAATATTTTTAATAGTTGAATCGTTAATTGTTATATTATATTTTTCTCTGATTTCAGCCCATATTTTATATTCTAAATTAGTGTCTTTTTTTAATTTTTCATCAATTACTCCAGAATATAAAGTATTTTTGATGTCTTCAAATTTTTGTTTTTCAGTATGACTTACTTTATAAATAATATGGTAACCATATTCAGTTTTAACAGGTTCACTAGTATATTTTCCATTTTCTAAAGCATGTGCGGCATTATAGAATTCTGTAACATATCCTTCTTTAACAACATTATTAATAACACCACCATTATTTTTTGTTGCTTCATCATCTGAATTTTCTTTGGCTAATTTATCAAAATCAGCACCTTCATTTAATTGTTTAATTATTTCTTTTGCTTTTTCTAAGGCTTCTTTTTCTGCTTTGGTTTTTTCATCTTTTGTAGCATCTTTACTAACTTCTGGTGCAATTAAAATGTGCTTAACTGATAATTCATCTGAAATATGTTCATCATAATATTTTTTTAAATCATCTTCAGTTACTTTTTCTTTTAAGTATTTTTCAGTTACCTCATTTCTTTTATAATCAGTAACTAAAACTTCTTTAAAAGCTTGTTCATTTTCATAACCAGAACTAATTAATGCTGCGTTGAAATCTTCACCTGCATTTTTATAACTTGCTTTATATTGTGCTATAAGTGCATCAGCATAGTCATTAGCATCATCATTATCTTTAATTTCTGTATTAATAATAAAGTCATCAATCATTGTAATCATAATGCTAGTTCCACCTTGACTTTTTAATTTGTCATATAATTCATTAGCAGTAAAATCCCTCCCATTAATACTAGCAACAATTTCTTGACCATTTTCTAGTTTTGGTATTTGTTTACAACCAGTTAAAGTAATAAGTAAACATACACTTATTAAACTTAATAATATTTTTTTCTTCATTTTTAATTCTTCCTTTCAATTTTACATTTAATATCATAACAAAAAAAAACTAAAATTACAATAATTTTATGTATAAACAATCACATATATTCAAAAATTCCATAAAATACTGTGAAAAGATAAAAAAAGGAGGATGATTCATATGTGTTGTAACAATGGTATATCAGGAGCAGCAATCGTTTTAGTATTATTTATTCTTTTAATAATCATACTTGGAGCATACATCTAGAATAAAAAAATAGGAGGTTAGAATTATGGCTTGTGAAAACAATTGTGATAACCATACTCCAAAAAATAGATCTAATAATGATATAAATTATGTTGTAATTATAGTGTTATATATTTTGCTTGCGATCATTTTAGGAGCTGTGATTTTTTAAAAGAGGGGAACCTCTTTTTCTTTTTTTAAAAAATTGTTATAATAATTTTGGTGATTAGATGAAAAAACATGATTTTAGAAACATTTTAATTTTATTATCATTAGGTTTGTCAATTATATTAGGGATATTGTTATCTAATAATATTTTTGGTGCTAACATGGACTGGATTAACCAACATACAGTTATTCCAGAATATTTTAGAAATTATTTTTATAAAACCGGAAAATTAATTCCTGATGTTATATATAATTTAGGATTGGGTCAAAATGCATTTAATTTTTCTTACTATGGTTTACTTAGTCCGATAATATTGTTATCGTATTTGTTTCCTTTTCTAAATATGACAACATATGTAATCATTTCATCTATTATTATTTATTTATTAAGTATTTATTTATTTTATAGATTTTTAAAACCGAAATTTGATATAAAACTAACAACTTTGCTTACGTTGATTTTTACTTGTGCTTCACCAGTTTTGTTTCATTTTCACAGGCAAGTTATGTTTGTTAATTATTTACCATTTTTAATTATGGCATTAATTAATATAGATAATTATCAAAAAATTAGTAATAAAATATTTTTAGTTTTAAATATTTTATGTATGATATTTACAAGTTATTACTTCAGTGTTAGTGGTATCTTGGTAATTTTCATTTATTATATTTTTGTGAATTTTGAAGAACCTATTAAGAATAAATTCCGTATTGTAATACCAATTGTGATAAGTATTTTAATTTCGTCAATTTTACTATTGCCAAGTTTACTTGCGATATTAAACGGAAGAGTATCAGGAGAAAATGTTCTGAATTTAGTAGAATTATTTATACCAAACTTTAATTACAGTAGTATTTTATATGGTTCATATGCATTAGGGTTATTTAGTATTTTTATAATAAGTATCGTTTATTTAATATTAAATAAAGATAAAAAATTTAAGTTTTTAGGTATAACATTATTAGTGTTAATCACATTTCCTATATTCAGATACTTATTAAATGGCGGATTATATGTTAGAAGTAAGATTTTGATCCCTTTTATTCCTATGTTTATTTTGATATTAGGCGTTTTTTTGAATGATTTATTCACTCAAAAAATAGAGTTAAAAAAACTGATGATTCCTTTTTTAATACTTTTAATTCTAGGATTGCTTAAATTCCATTTAGTATATTATCTTGATTTAATTGCGACAATGTTAATACTATTAATTTATGTTAAATTTAAGAAGTCATATATTATAGTAATTCCTTTAATTTTACTTTCCATTATTACAATTGTTACTAGTAATATAGATGAAGATTATGTTAGTTTGGATGAATACCAAACATTAACTCAAAATCAAAATATTATTGATAAGTTGCTAGAAACTGATGCTTCTTTTTATCGCGTTGCAGAATTAGATAATACTTTATACAATGTAAATAGAAATTTCTTAAATAATCATTATAAAACATCGGTTTATTCATCAACAATCAATAATAATTATAAAAGTTTTTATTATGATGTTTTGAAGTTAAATAACAATAATTACAATAATTTAATATTAAGGGATACGAACAACATTATTTTTAACAGTTTAGTAGGAGTAAAATACATTATAAGTGATAATGAGTTAGGATATGGATATTCTAAAATAAGTGATAAAATTTATCAAAATGATTATGCATTCTCGCTAGGATATGCTTCTAATAATATTTATAGTTTAGAGTTGTTTAATAACACCAAATATCCTTATAATTTAAAATATTTAATGAATGGGATTGTGGTAGATGAAGGCAACTTTAATGAGATACAAGATATAGTTTATGAATATGATTTTGATTTATTAAATTCATTATTAAATAAATTTCCATATGAGATAAAAGATGGTGCCTATTATATTGAAGTTGCACATGATGACAGCTTTGATATTGAGTTAGACACTGAATTAGATAATAAATTATTATTTATAACAATTGAAGGTTTAGAATCTAATAGTTGTAGTATTGATGACATTTCAATTTCTATAAATAATCAAGAGAATAGTTTAAGTTGTTCATCTTGGTTATATCATAATCAAAATTATAATTTTAATTATTTAATTAATGAAGAAAAACTAAATAAATTAAATATTTTTATAAAAAAGGGTACTTATAAAATTGATTCTATAAAATTATATACTATGGATATTAAATATTTAAGTAACAATTTTGATCAAATGTTTAATATTAATATTTATGATAATAAGATTACCGGAGAAATAAATGTAACAAGTGATGGTTATATGACTTTAACACTTCCGTTTGATAATTCATTTAATGTATTCGTAGATGGCAAACAAGTAGATTTTGAAATGACAAATACTGCATTTATAGGATTTAAAATAACAAAGGGATATCATAATATTGAAATTGTTTATAAAGCAAAAGGATTAGTTTTAGGTTCATGGCTATCTGGATTTGGTTTACTATTATTTGGAATATATTTGATAATGATGTTGAAATCAAAGAATAAGTTTGTTAAAATTAAATAGGTGGTAGTATGACAGAAACAGATAAAATTTATTTGGCAATAACAGAAACAATGAAAAAATACAGTGTAGAACAAGTTATTGAAGCACTAAAAAAATATGTCACTGAAGGTAATCCTGTTTATTTTACAAGTTCAAATAGTGCTAGAAACACTATTCAGGAATTAAGTCCTGCAGAAGTAATGAAAAATGCTTTAATTAGTAATATAAAATATGAACAAATTATTAGAGAAAAAGGTTATGCACAAGAAATACCTAATTCCAAAGTCATCGAAAAAGCAATTGATAGTTACCGTATGGGAAAGACAATAGATATTAAATTGTCATCTGTAGATTTAACCGCACTAATTATTACAATGTGTAATAATAATGTTTCTGATGTGATTCAATTGTTGGCTCAAAATCCAGGTGTTTTAGAAAGTTTTTTAGCCCAATATTCATTGATTGTGTGTAATCATCGTAATGATTTAAATATGATTCCAAATGAGCAATTTGTAAATATCAATGAATATTTTGCCCAATTTGAACCAAAGCATAAAACAGTTTAAAATTATTAACAAGATTGAAAAGAAGCAAAAAGTCTTCTTTTTTTCATATGCTTTATTGGTGATACTATGTTTTTAATTGCACATCGAGCTAATGATAATCATGATTTTAGTGAGAACAGTCAGAATGCAATTGTTGATTGTTTAAATAAGGATTATATAAATGGAATAGAAATCGATGTAAGAATAACAAAGGATAGAGAATTAGTTCTTATTCATGATCCAATTATAGATTTTATTAGTAATGGGCATGGTATTGTTAAATATATGATGTTAAACGAACTAAGAAAGTATCAATATGGCAAGAGTAAAGAACCTTTAGTTACTTTAGAAGAAGTTTTGAAAAAATATACTGATAAAATTTTATTAATTGAATTAAAAGAAATAGGTAATGACTATATTTTGTTAGCTACTGAACTTGTTAAATTATTAAATAAATATCCCGATATTGATGTTTATATTTGTAGTTTTAACTTTCGGTTGTTAAATTATTTAAAAAACAATTATCCATATATAAAGTGTGGATTAATTATCGGTTATGGATTAAACAAACTAAATATTAACAATACATTTGATTTTTTAGTTGTATCTTCAAATAATTTACATTTGTTAAATAAAAAAGATAGTATTTTTGTTTTTGGTTTAAAGAAAGAAGATTTGAATAAAATAACGAAAGATATATATTTAATAACTGATAAAAGTTATAGATTGTCAAAATGATAAAGTAATGTTAAAATAGAGCTTGTTTGAGGTGGATTATGGATAATATATTTGAACAAAAACGACTTTTATCATTAAAAATTAAAATAGCAAGATTAAAAATTGGAAAAAAATTGCTTTTAGGGGAAATTACTTTAGATGATTTAGTTGGCTTATATCAAAACAAAAATAATTATGGTTTAGAGCAGGTGACTACAAAAAAAGAAAAACAGTTACAAGAAATATTTAACTGTCCATTTTTGCTTTGTGATCAAGATTGTTTAGATTGGTCTTTCAAGAAGGAGTTGCCAAAAATTTTAAGTATTAGATATGGTGCTGAGTTGGGAGAACTTAGATATTGTTATACTGCGGGGTATATTACTAAAGAGGAATATAAAGAACAAAGAGATTTAATAAAATATAGTTATTATTATACTTCTGAAGAGGGTCAATATATTTTAAGACGTGGACACATGAAAAATATATCTGAAAAAAAATAAGTTTTGTTTTTATTAAAAATATGATATAATTATTTTATTAGAGGCGAGGATAAAGAAGTAGTAATAAATTGATACTTTCTAGAGAGTTCGTGGATGGTGTAAACGAATGAGTTAGATTTATGAATTCGTCTTTTGAGCTATATAAATGTTATTTATATCGGTAACGCGTTATAGTTTTGAGATAGTTTTTACTATAAATTAAGGTGGTACCACGTATAATCACGTCCTTATCTAGGATGTGATTTTTATTTTAAGGAGGAATAGTATGATAGAAAAATTAGAACAATTATGTGAACTTGTTTTACATGAAGTTGATGAAGCACAAGATTTAAAAACAGTTAATGATTTAAGAGTTACATATTTAGGAAAGAAGAGTCCTATTCAAGAATTAAGCCAAGAAATGAGAAATTTAAGCATTGAAGAAAAGAAAGTTTTTGGAAAAACATTGAATGAGGTAACAACAAAACTTAATAATGCTATTGAAGAAAAAAGAAGTGTTTTAGAGGCAATTGAATTAAATAACAAATTAGAAAGTGAAAGCATAGATATTAGTTTACCTGCTACTAAAGTTAATTTAGGAACCCCTAATATTTTGGAAAGAATTATTGAGGAAATTGAAGAATTATTAATTTCGATGGGATATGATGTGGTAGATGGTCCTGAAATAGAAGAAGATAGATTTAATTTTGAACTTTTAAATATTCCTAAAGGACATCCTGCTAGAGATGCTCAAGATACATTTTATCTTGAAGATGAAAAAATATTACTTAGAAGTCAAACCTCTCCAGTTCAAGCTCGAGTAATGCTTGAAAATAAGGGGCAAAAACCAATTCGAATGATATGCCCAGGAAAAACATATCGTAGAGATAATGATGATGCAACACATTCACATCAATTTATGCAAATAGAAGGATTATTGGTTGATAAGAATGTAAGTTTATCTGACTTAAAAGGAACAATAGATGTAATTGTTAAAAAATTATTTGGTGAAACAATTGAAACACGTTTTAGACCAAGTTATTACCAATTTACAGAACCATCAGTAGAAGTCGATATAAGTTGTTTTAATTGCCATGGAGATGGATGTAATATTTGTAAAAGTTCTGGTTGGATTACGGTTGCAGGTGCTGGAATAGTTCATCCAAATGTACTTAGAAATTGTGGTTATAATCCAGAAGAATGGACTGGATTCGCATTTGGCTTTGGGGCAGAAAGACTTGCAATGTTAAAGTATGGAATTAACGATATTAGAGTTTTCTATTCTACTGATTTAAGAGAATTAAAAACATTTGATAGAAAGGATAATGATTAATATGATTAGTTTAAATTGGGTAAAAGATTATATTGATATTGAATCTGAAAATTTAAAAGAATTGGCGGTCAAAATTACTAAAGCAGGTATTAATGTAGAAAAAGTTATTACTAATCATATTGATAATTTAGTAATTGGTGAGGTTTTAGAATGTGTTGAACACCCTGATAGCGATCACTTACATGTTTGTAAAGTAAATGTTGGTAATGAAACAATTCAAATTGTCTGTGGTGCTTCTAATGTTAGAGCAGGATTAAAAGTTATTGTTGCACTTCCAGGGGCTATTCTTCCGGGAGATTTTGAAATCAAAAAAGGTAAAATTCGTGGAGTAGAATCTAATGGTATGATTTGTGCACTATTTGAATTGGGATTGGAAGAAAAGACTGAAGAAAATTATAATAAAGGAATTACTGAACTTAATAGTGATGCAATTCCGGGAGAAGATCCTATGAAATATTTAGGATTAGATGATACGGTTTATGAATTAGATGTACATAAACATAGAAATAATGATTGCTATTATCATATTGGTTTTGCCTATGAAATAGCAGCAGTATTAAATAAAAAAGTAACATTACCAGAAAGTGCTACTAATCCAATTAGTGATGATGTTAATAATTACTTTAACCTAAAGGTGGAAACACCTAAATGTCCATACTATTTAGCAAAAATGGTACGTGACGTAAGAATAGGAGAATCTCCAGAATTTATTAAGAAAAGATTATTAGCTGCAGGCATGAGACCGATAAATAATGTTGTAGATATTTCTAATTACGTAATGTTAGAATATGGTCAACCTCTACATTTTTTTGATAAAGATAAACTTGGAAATAACGTTTTAGTAAGAGATGCATATGAAGGGGAACAAATTACTACATTAGATGGAAAAGAAAGAACGTTAAAATCTAGCGATATAGTTATTACTGATGGAGAAAAACCTGTATGTGTTGCTGGTGTAATGGGTGGATTAAATACTGATGTTGATGGAAACACAAAAGACATATTAATTGAAAGTGCTATATTTGAAGCAACAAGTATTAGATATACTGCAGAACATTTAAATTTAAAAAGTGAAGCTTCTATTCGTTATGGTAAGGGGTTAAATTATGAATACACTTTATCTGCAATTGAAAGAGCGTGTCATTTGCTAGAAAAATATGCGGGAGCTAAAGTTCTTACTGGGATTGTTAAACACGATACTTTAGAAAAGAATGAAAAGAAAGTTACATTTAATCCTAATGATATTAATAAAATGCTTGGAATAAATATTTCAGAGGATGATATGAAAGTGGAACTTAATAGGTTAGATTTTCCATTTGAATTAGAAAACGGTTTATTTACTGTAACTATTCCTAATCGTAGATTAGATATTGAATCAAATGTTAATGATATTGCTGAAGAAATAGGTAGACTTTATGGATACCACAATTTGGTTTCAACACTTCCAAGTGGAGAAATTAGAAGAGGACAATATGTTGGAGATGTTAAATATCGTAAATTGATTTCTAAACGTTTAAGAAGTTTAGGCTTAAATGAGTCAAAAACGTATACATTAGTAAGTAGTGAAATGGCTAAAATGTTTAAATATGATAACGCAATCAACATAGATTTGCCAAATTATATGAGCGTTGATAAAGCTGTTGTTAGAACTTCATTAATTCCTTCATTGTTAAAGATTTATGAATATAATAAAGCAAGAAAAGTGAATGATATTTTGCTTTATGAAATAAGCAAGGTATACGATAAAGACTATAATGAAGACACTAAAGTATCAATCCTTATGAAAGGTTCTTATTTGACTAATAACTGGCAAAATAATAATACAAAAGTAGATTTTTACTTAGTTAAAGGAATTGTTGAAAATTTACTTGATTATTTAGGATTAAAAAACAGATATACATTTGAAAAAGATTTAATAAATGACTTACATCCAGGAATATGTGCAAAAATTATGATAGATAGACAACCTGCCGGAATTATTGGTAGAGTTCATCCAAATGTACATAAAGATGAAATTTATGTTGTTGAATTATCTATGAAATCATTAATGAAAAATATTAAACCCATTAAATTTAAAGAGGCATCTAAATATCCAACAGTTACTAAAGATATGGCATTTATTATTAATAAAAAAGTACCATCAAGCGATATTTTAGAAGTTATCAAAAGAGTAGGTAGTAGATTACTTACAGATATTGATGTGTTTGATGTTTATGTTGGAGAAAATGTTGGTAGTGATGAAAAATCAATTGCTTATACTTTAACATTCGCAGATCCAACAAGAACTCTTTCGGATGATGAAGTAAATGAATTATTTAAAAGAATTATTTCAGAAGTTGAAATTAAAACAGGTGCTAGATTAAGAGATAAATAAAAGTAGATAAAGTAAATTTATTGGATATGTAATATTAATACTTAGAATATCTTCGGATATTCTTTTTTTTAAAATTAATATTAATTGACAAAAATAGATATTATGTGATATTAATTATCATAGGAGATGGTAACATGTGGGAATCTTTAATTGAAAGAAATCCTAATTTTATGAGATTTTATAAAAAAAACAATGATAAATTTGATAATTTAATGGAATTAGCAATTGGAAAGGGTTACATCCCGTCGTTTTCAGATTTGAAAAGAAATTATCTTATTCGAGAATTTGTTCAAGAAAATAAAAGTTTACATAAAAAAATTATTGAAAAAGAACCAAGAAGTATAACACTTATTGAAACAACTGACGAAAATATAATCAAATTGGCTATTTCGAACGGATATAAACCTACTGTTAGTGATGTAAAGCAAAGTAGTTTAAGTGAAAGTGATACTGTTATTAGAATGTTGATAAAGCAAAATCCTAATAATATTATTGAATATACTGGTTCAAATCAAGATTTATTTGATGAAGCACTAAGTTTAGGCTGGGAGCCATCTGAAAAAGATATTATAAGGAATCGTTCATTAAGATCAAATATTTCTATAATGCGTAAAATGATTGCTAAAGATCCAAGTAACATTCTTTTGTGTAATGGTTATATTCCAGAATTGGTTAAATATGCTTTACAAATGGGATACGTCCCTAAATTGAAAGATATTAAAAAAGGTCATTCAATATCTTGTGATGTAGATATAATGCACGATTTTATTAGAGAAAACCCGCGAAATATAATTTATTATCGTGGAAGAGATGAAAACTTTATGATGGAGGCCATAGAATTAGGATATGAACCGTTATTAGATGACATTAAGGGGACAACATTGGTTTATTCTGAAGTAATAATGGGCTCTTTAGTGCGAAAAAAACCAGAAAATATAATTTATTATGAAGGAACTAAAACAGAATTAATAAAAGAATCTATAGAATTAGGATATAGACCTACTAAGGAAGATATAGAAAAATATTCTTATTTGTTTAAGAAAGATGATGTAATTAATTTATTATTACAAAAAAACCCTAACTATATAGCGTTATGTTCAATTAGAAATCCAGAACTTATTGCTAAGGCAATAAATTTGGGATATGTGCCTACATTAGAAGATATAAAGAAAAATCAGTCTTTAGGTCGTGATAAAACGATTATTCGTAAATTACTTTCAACACAACCAGAAGTTATAGCGTATTATACCGGTAATGATATGACTCTTGTTGATGAGGCATTAGGATTTGGTTATGTCCCTCAAATTAAAGATGTTGAAATAAGCAATATTTTAAAAAAACATGAAGGTATAATGTATAAAATAATTGAAAGCGATCCAGAAGCAATTATTTTTTATCATGGTAAAAATCCAGAATTGTTTGATTTTGCGTTAAAAAAAGGGTATTCTCCGAAAAAAAAGGATATTGTGTCATATCATAATCTTTGTTATAGTGATTCTATTATGAGAATTATGGTTGAAAAAGATAGTTCGAATATTATTTTATATCTGGGTGAAAATCAAGAAATTGTTGAATTGGCTCTTAAGAATGGTTATAAGCCTAGTGGTTCAGATTTACAAAAAAATTTCACTATTGCCAAAAGTATTCCTGTAATGAGAATTTTACTTAAAGAAGACGGTAAAAATCTGAATTGTTATAAATCCTTAGGCGATGATATAATGTGCGAAGCGTTACATGTTTTTTCTGAATTTTATAATGTTAATATTCCGGAAGAATATTCAGAAATTTTTAAAGTATATAAAGGTGATTTAAATAAGTTTTGCTTAAATTATAGTAAGTTTTGTCAATTTTTAAATCAAGCAGACATTAAAGAAGAAGAATTCTCTAAATTTACATTTTCTAAATCTTATGATTGGTTAGATGATATTCTAAAAATTTTAGATACAAATAAGATAGATGAATTTAAAAATGTAAAAGAATTTTTTCTAAAATATTATTATGTGAATGTAAGTAATCAACAAAATATTTCCGTCATCGATTCTGTGTTAAGTATAATGAGTAATTATGCTAAATTTCCAGAATTGTGTGAAGATATTATTAATCAAAATCGACTTTTGACAGAAGAAGAAATAATAAATATTAATATGATTTTTAGTTCGGCAGTAATTTTTGATGAAGAAACAAAGCCAAAGTCACTTGCTGATTTGTCAAATGTAGTATCTAATATTAAAGAAATATATGGTAACAAAATAAAGGAAAGTGTTGATGGGGGTATCACATTAATGCAAGATACTTTATGTCAAATTTTATTTGGTTCTGAAAAAAATGTCATACAGGAAAGATTATATGTTTTTGGAGATACTGAAGTGTTAAGACAACTATTATTTAATAACAGAGATAATCCCGAGATTGAATCAATTATTAGAGAAATGATGATATATACTTCAATGATGGAAGATGTTTTGGCGATAAAAGATTCAATTGTTATGGAAGAGGTTGTTAATAGAGTTTTAAATAATTTTGAGTTTATTATGAAAACTACCTCAAAGTTTAAAAATTATGAAGAATCTATGCGTTATTTATACGAAATAGATATTCAAAGCAATTTAACTAGATTTAGTAATGTTCAAAATTCCGAGTTAATTATTGATAAGGAAAGAACTACAAAATATGGGGTTGAAGTTTTGGATTTTTCAGATAAAAAGTATTGTTTAATGGCTCATGTGATGAGTGATAGGGAAACTCCAGAAGAATTAGTTTGTGGTGTTGCAATAAATAAAAAGAATTTTATTTCATTAAGTTCAATATCTCATCGAAATCAAGTATATTATACTAAGCCAAGTAGTGATAAAATAATTTTTGCTACTGATGAAATGCTTCCTGGATTATTTATTCAAAGTAGTGTAACTAATATGGGAACTAATCAACATTTAACTGCTGGAGGTGGTGAAATTGGTGAAATCCATAGAACACAAAGAGGTATATTAGAAACAAGTCATGCACCAAATGGTAATAATTCTGAAGTTTTAGCTTATCGTTCTGGTTTGAAATTTGGTTATATTGTTTTACCGGGCGGTAGAGAGCCAACGGAAAAAGAATTGTTGATAGCCAAAGAATATGGATTAAGATTTGTTGTAACACAAGAAGTTGATGAAGAAATAATAGACCCAATAGATATTGATAAAAAATCTGTGGTAGAATTTGATGAAATAAGTGTTGAATCTGAAGTTAAAACCGCAATAATTCCTAAAATTATTTCAAAAGAAAAAGGAAAAAGTATTGCAATTTTGACTGATGCTCATGGTTTGTTCGAACCGACTTTAGCAATATTAGAAGATGCCAGAAAACGAGGAATAACTGATATATATTCACTAGGTGATAATGTTGGAAGTGGACCTAATCCCAGTGAAGTAATGGAATTATTAGATGAATATGGGGTGGTATCTTTAAATGGTAATCATGAATTATATGTGACTTTAGGGGTTGATGCATTTAAAGAGCATTTGGAAAAAAGTGGAGTGAATGCATATTCTGAGGCTGAGAAAAACAGTTCTTGGACATCAGAACAATTAACAGACTCTCAAAAACAAAAATTAAAATTGTATCCTCATATGATTGAAATGATAATGGGTGGCAAGAAAATTTTACTTTGTCATGATATTAAAGATTTTAATACAGGTGAAGTTGTATTTGATCCAAGTGCTTATGATGAGGTATTTCGTGGTCATATTCATTTTGGAAAAAAGGAAGGTAATGTTACAACAATTCCAGGTGTAGGAATTGGTAATAACAGAGGAAAAGCAACCTATGTGATTTTGACTGAAAAAGAAGATGGTGGCTACACTACTGAATTTGTAACAATCGGATATGATCTAGATAATCTATATTATGATATTAATGAAAGTGATATGGATTTGGATGATAAAGCAAAAATTGAAGAATGGGCAGGTGTTTCAAGTGGCAGAAAAAAATAAAGGAATTGATATGGATGAAATAAGAAAAATGATTTCTTTAATTGATCCAAACAATGAAGTTTTTAGTAAAACTAGGGACGTCATAAATGAACCTAAAGTAAAAGAAGAAAAGACTTCAAAAGAACGAGGAAAAGTAAAAATTGTTAGTACGAAAAAAATGAATAAATTTTGAAATTTGAGAATATCTTCGGATATTCTTTTTTTTGTGTAAATATTTTTAATTTATAGTTAATACAATTATATAGGTGATACTATGAAAATTATCAACAATATTAGGTCTTTTTTACTAGAAGATGATTTTGAATTTAGAATGTATAAAAATAAAATAAATATTGTTAATTATGATTCTATTGGTCACTTTGATTCTAATAAAATAATTATTTATTATAGTTTGGGTTATATTTTTATAAAGGGGGATAATTTAGTAGTTTCTAAATTAATGAAAGATGAACTTTTAATAACTGGAGAAATTAAAAATATAGAATTGAGGGATTAAATGAAGAATAATTTTGTATATAAGTTTTTGAGTAAAATTGATTTAGAAATTAGGGGTAAGCATATTGAAAGATTTATTCATAAACTGGCTCATCATAATATAGAATTGCTAGATATTAAATATTTTAAAGATGGAGTTCATATTAAAATATATAAGGAAGATTATCTTAAAGTCTTGAATTTAAAGTCTATTTATGAAGTTAATGTTGTTGATGCTTCGGGTTTAATAAAATTAAAAAAAACACTTAGTGTTAATAAGTTTGTTATTTTAGCAATTGTTCTAGGTATAACTTTATTAATATTTTTAACTAATATTATTTTTGAAGTAGAAGTAGTTCATAGTAGTAGTTCTGTTAGAAACTTTTTAATTGATGAGTTAAAAATGTTTGGAATGAAAGAATACAGTTTAAAGAAAAGTTTCAAAGAAATTAGTAAAATAAAAAATGAAATACTTGAGAAATATCCAGATAAAATAGAATGGTTAGAAATTGAGGTTTTAGGAACTAAGTATGTAGTAAGAGTAGAACTTAGAGAAATTCCGAGTAAAGAAGAGCACAATGTTAATAGACATGTTGTTGCAAAGAAAGATGCTTTAATAAAAAAAATTACAGCACTAAATGGTATGGTTGTAAAAGAAGTTAATAACTATGTAAAAAAAGGGGATATCATCATAAGTGGAAATGTTTCTTTGAATGATGAAACAAAAGGAACTGTTTCTGCAGATGGTAGTGTATTTGGTGAAGTATGGTATACATTAACTGTAGAATACCCGTATACTTATTATGAAGAAAGATTGACTGGAAAAAGTAAAAAAGTTATTGCTTTGAAATTCTTAAACAAGTCTTTTGAATTGTTTCCTTCATTTAAAAATAAAAAAGTTACAGAAACAGTTTTATTAAAAAACAATTTATTACCAATAAAACTAGTATTAGAACATCAAGAAGAACAAATTATTGTAGATCAAGTCTTAACAGAAGATGAGGCAATTAATAAAGCAATATCGTTAGGGCGAGAAAAAATGGGAAAAGAGTTATCTAATCAAGAATATATTATTGATAATAAGGTATTAAAAGTTAATGTTAAAGAAAATAAAGTGGTGGTAGATATTTTTTTTGTTGTGTATGAGGATATTACTGATTATGCAGAAATAATTGTAAATGATAATGAAAAAGTTGAATAAAAAGTCGAAAGACTTTTTTTGAGTTGTTGAAAAACAATAAAAATTATAATATAATTGATATATAAAAATGGAGTTGATAATTTGAACAGTGTAGAAATATTTAATGAAACAGAAACAAAATTAGAAGAATTAGATAGTTTAAATGGATTAATTGATTATGCCATAAAAGCAGAAAATGTTTCTAATGTAGTTTTTAATGTAATAATTGTTGATAAGGAAAAAATTCAAGAGATAAATAAAAATTATCGTGGAATAGATAGAGTTACAGATGTTATTAGTTTTGCACTAGAAGATAATGAAGATATTGTTTATGAAGATTTTAGATTATTAGGGGATATATATATATGTGTTGATAAAGTATTTTCTCAAGCAGAAGAATATGGACATAGTGTATTAAGAGAACTTAGTTTTTTAACTATTCATGGATTTTTGCATCTTTTAGGCTATGACCATATGACAGATACTGATGAGAAAGTAATGTTTAAACGTCAGGAGGAAATATTAAACGGATATGGAATTACAAGATAAAGTTAAAAGACGTAAAGATTCTGGAAATATGTTTTTAAGATATAAGAAAAGTTTTTTTCATGCATTAGATGGAATAAAATATGTGATAAAAAATGAGCATAATTTCATTATTATATTAATGGCGATAATAATAACTACATTATTTGGATTTGCGTTTAAAATCAATGAATATGAATGGTTATTTGTAATTACTTCGTTTGGTTTAGTATCTGGTTCGGAGATGCTTAATTCTGCGATAGAAGCTGCTATTGATTTAGAAACCACAAAATTACATCCACTGGCTAAAGTGGCTAAGGATTGTGGTTCTGGTGCAACTCTTGTTTTCGCATTTACATCTTTTATTGGAGCATTAATTATATTTGTTCCAAAGATATTTTAGGGGAGGTTTAAAATGAAAAGTGGATTTGTAAGTTTAGTTGGAAGACCGAATGTTGGTAAATCTACATTGTTAAATAGTTTGGTTGGAAGAAAAGTGGCTATTACATCAAATAAGCCACAAACTACTAGAAATATTATTCAAGGTATATATAACGATGATGAATGTCAGATTATTTTTGTTGATACGCCTGGTATTCATAAACCTAATCATAAATTAGGTAAGGTATTAAATCGTCAAGCTTATTATAGTATTGATGATGTTGATGTTGTATTATTTTTAGTAGATGGAAGTGATTCTTTAGGTCCTGGTGATAAATTTGTCTTAGAAAAATTAAAGGAAACTAATAAACCAGTAATTTTAATTATTAATAAGATTGATAAAATTTCTAAGGAACAAATACTTTTAAAAATATCAGAATATAAAGATTTATATGATTTTACAGAAATAATACCTTTGTCAGCTTTAAAAAGTAATAATGTAGATACTGTTGTTTCTGTATTAAAAAAATATTTACCTGATAGTATTAAGTATTATGATGATACAATATACACTAATGCCTCAGAACAATTTATGATTTCAGAAATCATTAGAGAAAAAGTTTTTAATGAAACAGAAGAAGAGGTGCCACATTCAGTTACTTGTATAGTTGAAAAATTAGAATTTAGTAGGACTAGTGTTAATGTAATTGCCTCTATTATTGTTGATAGGGATTCATTAAAAAGAATAATTATTGGAAAACAAGGAAGTAAAATAAAACAAATAGGTGTTTCTGCTAGAAACGAAATAGAAGAATTACTTGGTAAAAAGGTTTATTTAGATTTATATGTCAAGACAATTAAGAAATGGCGAGATCGAGAAAAATATCTTCAAGAATTTGGATATTATGATTTTGAAAAATAAAATGTATAAAAAAAGTTTGTAATCACCATTATAAAATAGGTGATAATATGGATAAAAAATTATTGTGGGATTTATTTAGAAGTACTGGTAAAATTGAATACTATTTAAAGTATAAGGAGTTAGAAAAAAATGAATAATTATAGGAGTATGTTAAAGTTTTTATTAAATGATTGAAAAAATTGAAGGCATTGTTATAAGTGAACAAGCCTATGGTGAAACAAGTAAAATAATTAATATTTTAACTCCAGATAGAGGCATAATTGGTCTCATGGCTAAAGGTGCTCGTAAATTAAAAAGTGATTTGGCAAACGTTTCGGGTAAACTAAATTATGGATATTTTGATATTTATTATAAATCTGACAAATTATCTACTTTAATCAGTGCTGATATCATAAATTCTTTTAAAAATATTAGGAAAGATATAAATAAAATTAGTTATGCATACTTTTTGTTAGAATTATCTAGTCAAGTAGTAAAACATAATCAGAATAAACACGTATTTAATTATCTAATATCTGGTTTAAAAAAAATAGATGAAGGTTTTGATTTCATGACTATAACTAATATTTTGGAATTAAAATATTTAGATTTACTTGGAGTAATGCCCGTATTAGATAGTTGTAGTGGGTGTGGAAAAACAACGAATATTTTAACACTATCTACTATAAAAGGTGGATACGTTTGCAATAGTTGTCATACAGTTGAGAAAATTGTAAGTGAAAAAACAATAAAGTTAATTAGAATGTTTTATTATGTTGATATAGATAAGATATCTAAATTGCAAATTAGTGATATATGTAAAAATGAGATAAATGAGTTTTTAGATAACTATTATGATCAATATACAGGTTTATTTTTAAAGAGTAAAAGTTTTTTAAGAGATTTAAATAAGTTGTAGAGGTGTATATGGAAAAGTATAAATATATTATTGTACCAATTGTAACATTAATCATGTGTCAATTGATTAAATTTATAATAGAATCTTTAACAGCTAAGAAGTTAGTTTGGGGTAGACTTTTTAATGGTAGTGGTGGCATGCCAAGCAGCCATACTTCCTTTTCTATGTCGTTAACTACAATGATTGGTATAAATTTAGGGATTGATTCTCCTATGTTTGCAGTTTCTATGATTTTTTCTTTAATAACAGCATATGATGCGATGGGACTTAGATTTGAAACCGGAAAACAAGCTGCTGCAATAAATAAACTTTTAGATGAAGTTTTTGAAGAGGAAGGATTCAAACATTTGAAAGAGCAATTAGGACATAAGCCTATGGAAGTTTTAATGGGGTTTGTTTTAGGAATAGTTTGTGCATTGTTTTTTCAATATGTTATATTCTAATTGTTGACATAATTAAAACTTTATATTAAAATTAAGATGTTATAAATCAATGCGATGACGGGGTTGGAATCCAAGAGCAATATATAAAAAGAGATTCTTCTAGAATAAATAAGGTGGAACCGCGGGCTTGCTCGTCCTTATGTATTCTAGGAGTTTTTTTAAATTTTAGAAATGAGGTAAAAATATGGAAAAAATAACAATGGAAGAATTAGTAAATTTGTGTAAACAATATGGATTTATATTTCAAGGAAGTGAAATTTATGGAGGTTTAGCAAACACTTGGGATTTTGGACCTTTAGGAGCACTTCTTAAAGATAATGTAAAAAAAGCATGGTTAAAGAAATTTATTCAAGAAGATCCAAATAATGTAGGACTTGATAGTGCAATACTAATGAATCCTAAAACTTGGGAAGCAAGTGGACATTTAAAAACATTTTCAGATCCACTAATTGATTGTAAAGATTGTAAAACTAGACACCGTGCAGATAATTTAATTAATGATTTTACTAAGAGTAATGATGGAGATTCAATGACTCAAGATGAAATGATTGATTTTATTAAAAATAATAATGTGCCATGTCCAAAGTGTGGTAAAAGTAATTTTACAGACATTCGTCAATTTAATTTAATGTTTAAAACATTCCAAGGAGTTACCGAAGATGCGAAAGCAACAATTTATCTTCGCCCAGAAACTGCTCAAGGAATATTTGTTAACTTCTTAAATGTACAAAGAAGTATGAGACTTAAAGTACCATTTGGAATAGGCCAAGTAGGAAAAAGTTTTCGTAATGAAATTACTCCAGGAAATTTCATTTTCCGTGTTCGTGAATTTGAACAAATGGAATTAGAATTTTTCTGTAAACCAGGAACAGAATTAGAATGGCATAAATATTATAAAGATTATTGTTTTAATTACTTAATTTCTTTAGGTATTGATAAAGATAGATTGCGTTTGCGTGATCATTCTAAAGAAGAATTAAGTTTCTATAGTAATGCAACTACTGATATAGAATACAAATTCCCATTTGGTTGGGGGGAATTATGGGGAATTGCAAGTCGTACTGATTATGATTTAACTCAACATGAAAAAGTTTCTAAGGAGTCTCTAAATTATTTAGATCCAGAAACTAATGAAAGATACGTTCCTTATGTAATTGAACCATCAGTTGGTGTTGAAAGAACTGTATTAATGGTATTAAGTGATGCTTATAATAAAGAAGTCCTAGAAAATGGGGATACAAGAGAAGTAATGAAATTCCATCCATTCCTTGCACCATATAAAGTAGCGGTGTTACCACTAGTTAAGAAATTTCATAGTGAGAAAGCACAAGAAGTTTATAGAAATTTAAGTAAATATTTTAGTTGTTCTTATGATGAAGCCGCAAATATCGGTAAACGTTATAGAAGACAAGATATAGTTGGTACTCCATATTGTATTACAATAGATGATGAAACATTAAACAATAATACAGTAACAGTACGTGATAGAGATACAATGGAACAAGTTACTATTTCTTTAGATGAAGTTGTAAACTATATACATGAAAAGATTCAATTTTAAGGAATCTTTTTTTGACAAATAGAGGTGTCTGTTATACAATTAGTATAGGTGATATCGAGTGGAAAAAGTAGACAAAATGTATACCTGGGGGGGGGTATTTAAAAACTAAATTTAATTTATAGGTGGTATATTTTGATATCACCTAATAAGAAAAGGAGTAAGAGGTATGGAAAGAAAAAATAGAGTATTAACTGTAATAGTAACAGTGCTAATGTTAGTAATTTTTGGTTTGGTAGGATTTATTATTTATGATAAAGTAATTAATAAAACAAATGAACCTAATATAGAAGATAATAATAATGGAAATTCAAAAATTGAAGTAACATCTGGATTGAAGTCTGAATTAAGGAAATTAATTCCTACTGTTAAGTACTGTAATCAATATTTATATAAACAATATAATGGTAGTTCATTTAAAAGTACTGATTTAACTCAAGAGGATAAAACATCAAATTTTGATGAATGCCAGGGGATTTTAGGTGTTTATCACACTGAGTATAAATATGACAGTACAGACAAAGAAGTATATTTATATGACTATGTTTTATTGTATGATCAAGAAGGTTCGGATGAATGTTCTGGATGTTCTTATGGAAAAGATTACAATAACATAAATATTAAAGAAAGTAGTATTGAAATTATAAATAACAAAGTTTCAGATTCATCGCTAAAAAAATATGGACAAGTTTATAAATACACATTCAAATTAATTGATGGTAATTATGAATATGTAAGTACTGAAGCAAACTAAAGGTAGAAGCAAATGTGATTCATTTGCTTTTTTTAAATAATTTAAAAAAAGAGGTTTTAATTTTTATAAATGTGTGTTAAAATTATCTATAGTAGAGTGGGTAGAGGCCCCTGGATTTTAGGAGGATAAATATGGGATTTTTAAAGAAAATGTTTAAAGAAGAGGAAAATGATTTTTTTAATACTAATAATGTTAGTGATTCATATTATAATTTAAAGCCAGAAGAAGCTTTGGCGGAGAATGATGGCGGTTCTAAGATGATTCTTTTAGAACCACGTGCTTATTCTGAATCACAACAAATAGTAGATCATTTAAAAAATAGAAATACAGTAGTAGTTAATTTAAAAAGAGTTACTAGTGATCAAGCTAAGAGAATTGTTGATTTCTTAAGTGGAACAATTTATGCGATTGGTGGAGAAATCCAAAAAATTGGTGGAGGAATTTTCTTATGTACACCAAACAATGTAAATATTCAAGGTAAGATTACTGATGAAAAAGACGGTAAAGATATTCATGATAACGACGATATTAATATAGAATGGTAAAAATGTTTTGAAAAAAAGAAAATAGTGTGCTACAATATCGTGTAGTGCCAATGAGGTGAGTTATGGAAAAATTTACAAAGACACTTCGTGGCTATGATCCTAATGAGGTAAATGCTTTTATTGATCAGATTATTAACCAAGTTGAACATATGGTTAATGATATTAAAGTTAAGAATAACAAGATTACTAGTTTGGAAGAGGAAGTTGCTAATTTGAAACACAAACTAGAACAATACGAGAGAATGGAAGCGACCTTGAATAGGGCAATAATTATGGCAGAACGTACAAGTGAACAAATAAAGTTGACTGCACATCAAGAAAGTGAAACACTTATTAATGATGCAAAAAGAAATGCGAATAGAATTGTTAATGACGCTTTACTTCGTGCGGAGAAAACAGAAATGGAAGCAGATATGTTACGCCGTAATGTAACCATTTTTAAACGTCGTTTAAAAGAAATAATTGAAACTCAATTAGAAATGGTTAACGATATTGAAAAAGTTAATTTTTAAAACAAAAGAAAGAGACGTTATAATAAACTTTTTTAAAGAGAGTCTATGGTTGGTGTGAATAGATAAAAAAGCATTATAAGAATCACTCTGGATGTATTTGGTGGATAAAGCTAAATCGGTAACGCGTTATAGTTTTAAGTGTATAAGTATTTATAAAATAAGGTGGTACCGCGGGTAATGCTCGTCCTTAAAATAGGTACTTTTTTTTTACATTAATAGGAGGTTAGTATGAAAAAGTTTGAAGCACTAGATAAAAGAAAAATAAATGAGGTTGAAAAAGATATTTTAAAATATTGGGAAGAACACAAAATTTTTGAAAAATCTATTGAAAATCGTAGTAAAGATAATAATTTTGTTTTCTATGATGGTCCAGCGACCGCTAATGGTATGCCAGGATTACATCATATGTTACCTAAAGTTTTAAAAGATACTTTTGGAAAGTATCAAACTATGAAAGGACATAGAGTACTTCGTAAAGTAGGATGGGATACTCATGGCCTTCCAGTAGAATTACAGGTTGAAAAACAATTAGGGTTTAAGTCTAAAAATGATATTGAAAAATATGGAATTGAACCTTTTAATCAAAAATGCCGTGAAAGTGTTTGGGAAAATGAAGCTGCATTTACACGTCTTACTAAAGAAATGGGACAATTTATTGATCTAGAACATCCTTATGTGACATATGATAATAACTACATTGAAACAGAATGGTGGATTTTAAAGAAATTTTTTGATGAAAATTTATTTTATGAAGGATATAAAATTTTACCATATTGTCCTAGATGTGGAACTGGTCTTGCTAGTCATGAGGTTGCTCAAGGATATAAAGATGTTACAGTTAATACAGTGACAGTTCCATTTAAATTAAAAGATGAAGATTGTTACTTTTTAGTATGGACAACAACACCTTGGACCTTAATGGCCAATGTTGGTTTGTGTGTTAATCCAAATGAAGAATACATTAAAGCAGAATCTATGGGATATAAGTTTATAGTTGCTAAAAAACTTGCTAATAAAGTTTTAGGTGATGAATATGAGATTTTAGAAACTTATACTGGACGTGATTTAGAGTTTAAAGAATATGAACAATTATTACCATTTATTAAAGTAAATAAAAAAGCATTCTTTGTAACATGTGATACATATGTAACCATGGAAGATGGTACAGGAATAGTTCATATTGCCCCTGCGTTTGGTGCAGATGATTATGAAGTTGGAAAATTTTATGATTTACCAGTTGTAAATCCGGTAGGAGAAGATGGTAAATATTTAGAAGGACCATGGCAAGGAAGATTTGTAATGGATTCTGACTTAGAACTTGATATTATTAAATATTTAAAAGAAAATGACAAACTATTTAAGAAAGAAAAATTAGTTCATAACTATCCACATTGTTGGAGATGTGATACACCACTTCTTTATTATTCAAAACCAAGTTGGTATATTAAAACTACTGCATTTAAAGATAAGATTATTGAAAACAATAATACTGTTAATTGGCATCCATCATATGTTGGAGAGAAACGTTTTGATAATTGGTTAGAAAACATGAATGACTGGGCTGTATCAAGAAGTCGTTATTGGGGAACCCCACTTCCACTTTGGAGATGTGAGTGTGGATATGACCACATGATTGGTTCCAGAAAAGAATTAGTAGAAATGTCTATTGAAGAAATTGATGAAACAATTGATTTGCATAGACCATATGTTGATGATGTTCATTTGAAATGTCCAAAATGTGGTAAACCAATGACTAGAGTGGTAGACGTTATCGATTGCTGGTTTGATTCAGGTGCTATGCCTTTTGCTCAATACCATTATCCTTTTGAAAATAAAGAATTATTTGAAGAACAATATCCAGCAGATTTTATTTCTGAAGGAATTGATCAAACAAGAGGTTGGTTCTATGTACTTTTAGTTATTGGTACATTTGTAACTGGTAAGAGCCCATATAAAAACGTATTAGTTAATGATTTATTATTAGATAAATATGGAAAGAAAATGCATAAAAGTAGAGGTAATGCAATTAATCCATTTGAATTAATTGAAAAATATGGGGCTGATACAATTAGATGGTATTTACCTTATGTATCACCAGTATGGACACCAATTAAATTTGATGAAGAAGGATTAAAAGAAGTTTATTCTAAATTTATTAGTACATTAAAAAATACTTATTCATTCTTTGAAATGTATGCAAATGCTGATAATGTTGATCCTCGTACTTATAGTGTTGAATATGAAGAACGTGATATTACTGATAAATGGTTGCTTTCTAAATTAAATAAGTTAATTAAAGATGTAACTAATGCTTATGATGAATATGATTTAACACGTGTTGTAAGAAGTGTCACTAATTTCATTAATGAGGATTTATCGAACTGGTATATCCGTGGTAATCGTCGTAGATTCTGGGAAAGTGAACTTACTTTAGATAAAAAAGCAGTTTATTTGACTACATATGAAGTTTTACTTGCTTTATCTAAATTAATCGCACCACTTACTCCGTATATTGCTGAGGAAATGTATCAAAAATTAACAGGCTTAGAATCAGTTCATTTAGAAGATTTCCCTCAATATGATGAAAAAGTAATAGATGAAAAAATAGAAGAAAAAATGGATTTAGTTAGAGATATTTGTTCTTTAGGAAGATTTGCTCGTGAAGAAGCTAAAATTAAAGTTAGACAACCAATAAGTGAACTTATTTTAGCGTATGATAACAAACATTTAGTAGAAACTTTAGAAGATACTGTTAAAGAGGAATTAAATATTAAAAATATTTTATATATTGAAGATATGACTAAATATATGGACTATATAATTAAACCAAACTTTAAAGAAGTGGGAAGAGTATTAGGACCAAAAATAAAAGTTTTCCAAACAGAACTTACTAAATTAACTAATGAAGATATTGAAGCAATTAAAAATGGTTCTATTTTCATGGATTTAGATGGAGAAAAAATTGAGGTTAATTCTTCAATGGTAGATATTACTGTTAAGGTAAAAGAAGGATATTGCAGTAGCAATAACGGAAAAACTTTTGTTATTTTAAACACAGAATTAACTGAAGAATTAATTACTGAAGGAATTGCTCGTGAATTAATTAGAAAAATTCAAAGTTTGCGTAAGGAAGCCGATTTAGTTATTACAGATCATATTAAAGTTTATTATAATGGTAATAGCCAAATTGATAAAGCTATTGATATGCATTATGAATTTATTTCAGGAGAAACTTTGGCAAACTCAATTACTAAAGTTGAATCTTTAACTGAAAGTTATGATATCAATGATATTAAAACTTATTTAAGTATTGAAAGAGATTAGAGTTTTAAACTCTAATCTTTTTTTGATTAAAATATTTTTGCTACAGGATATAAAATGGTAATATAATAAACTTTTGTCAAATTTACATAAAACCCTTTACAAAGGGTATTTTTTGTACTAAAATAGTGGTAGACAGTGGTTAAATGTGGAGAAAAGTGGGTGATTTTATGTTCATGGGGGAATATCATTACACAATAGACGACAAAGGCAGATTAACCATACCAGCTAAGTTAAGATATGAATTAGGTGAAAGTTTTATAGTAACACGTGGATTAGATGGGTGTTTATTTATATATCCAAAAAGTGAATGGGAAAATATAATCCATAAATATAAAGAGTTACCTAATACTAAAGATGCTCGTAATTTTATGCGTTTCTTCTTATCTGGGGCTACTGTATGTGAATTTGATAAACAAGGGAGAATTAACATTAATGCACCATTAATGAAATATGCAGATTTAACCAAAGATTGCATAATTATTGGTGTAAATGACAGACTTGAAATTTGGAGTAAAGAACGTTGGGAAGAATTTATTGATGTTAATGAAGATAGTTTATCAGATATTGCGGACAAGTTATTTTCTAGTAATTTAAATATTTAGGAGGAAATATGCATAAGAGTGTTTTACTTGAAGAGTCTTTAAAATTTTTAAATATAAAAGAAAATAGCGTTATTGTTGATTGTACATTAGGATATGGCGGGCATAGTAGTAACATATTAAAAGAAATTAAAAAGGGGTTTCTTTTCGCCTTTGATCAAGATGATGAAGCAATCAAATTTAGTCATGACAGGTTAGAGAAAATCAGCGACAATTATGAAATCATCCGCAGTAATTTTGTTCACTTAAAAAAAGAATTAGAATTGAGAAACGTTTCTCAAGTGGATGGAATTTTATATGATTTAGGTGTTTCAAGTCCACAGTTAGATGAATCAGAGCGTGGATTTAGTTTCCATAATGATGCAAAACTTGATATGAGAATGGATACAACAGCAAGTCTTTCAGCTTATGAAGTAGTAAATAACTACTCTTACGATGAACTAGTTAGAATCTTTAGAGATTATGGTGAGGAAAAGTTTGCTACATCTATTGCTAAAAAAATAGTAAATGTAAGGCAAAAAAAAAATATAGAAACTACATTAGAACTAGTCGATATAGTTAAATCTAGTGTTCCAGAAAAGTATAAAAGAGAAAAGCATCCTGCAAGAAAAGTTTTTCAAGCGATTAGAATTGAAGTTAACAATGAACTTGGAGTGTTTGAGGACAGTTTGAACCAAGCTTTAGATATGATTAAGGTTGGGGGAAGGATTTGTGTTATAACATTTCATTCATTAGAAGATAGAATGTGTAAAGAGATATTTAAGAGGGTTAGCAGTGTTGATAAGGAATTACAAAAATTACCAATAATTCCAGAAAAGTATCAACCTAGGTTTAAAGTTATTGCAAATATTGAACCAAGTGATAAAGAAATAGAAGAAAATAATCGTTCAAGAAGTGCAAGATTAAGAGTAATCGAGAGGGTTAGATAACATGCAGAAGAAAAGAACAAAAATAGTTAGGTTTACTAAAGGAGAAAAACTATTGTATGGGTGTGCAATAGTTGCTTTAACTTGTACTTTTTTAATAAAAATATTTTGTGGTGCGGGAGTAGGGCATTTAAACATGAGTGTCGAAAAACTTCAGTATAATATTAATACACAAAGAAAAACTAACGAAAGTTTAACTATGAAAATTAATGAGTTAACTGCATTTGACAATGTAAAAGATCTAGTTAAAGATATGGGATTGGCATATAACAATGAAAATGTTATAATTATTGGTGAATAGTCGAGGTGGCATATGAAAACAAGAAAGGAAAAAAATCAATCTTGGAGTTTTCCAGGAAAAGTTTTTATTACTTTTCTTGTTTTTATTTTGATTCTTTTTGTTCAATATGCGTATGTTGCATTATTTCCTTCAGTATATGGAATAAATATGGAAAAATTTGCAAGTAACCGTTATACAGTAAGTTCTATTTTAAGAGCAAAGAGAGGAAATCTTTTTGATTCAGAAGGTAATCTTCTTGCACTTAATGTATCATCCTATACAGTGATTGCTTATCTTTCAGAAAGTCGTACAGGTAGTTCAAAAATTCCTTTGCATGTTGTAGATAAACAAGCAACCGCAGAAGCTTTATCGCCTTTAATAAATATGAGTGTAGAAACTATTTTGGGTTTATTAAATAGAAATGCTTATCAAGTTGAACTTGGTCCTGGAGGTAGAGGGATTACAGAATTAAAAAAAGAGGAAATAGAAGATTTAAATTTACCTGGAATTGATTTTATAGAGGATCAAAAAAGGTATTATCCTAATGGGGATTTTGCGTCATATATTTTGGGTTATGCTAAAAAGCAAGAAGATGGAACTATTTTAGGTGAACTTGGCATTGAATCAAAATATGAAAGTATTTTAAAAGGAACTGATGGTAGTACACAGTATCAACAAGATCGCTATGGTTATAAAATACCCGATACTCCAGAAACTACAATTGAACCAATTGATGGTAGCGATATTTATTTAACTATTGATTCGGGCGTTCAAAGATTTTTAGAATCAGCCATGAAAGAGAATAATAAAAAATATTCTCCTGAGTGGGCAGTATTAACAGTTATGGATGCGAAGACAGGAAAGATATTAGGAAGTTCAACAACACCTTCATATGATCCGAATATACTTAATATCACTAATTATGAAAATCCCTTAGTTACTTATGCATATGAGCCTGGAAGTACTATGAAAATATATTCATACATGTGTGTAATGGAAAATAGTAATTATAATGGTGAATTAACTTATAAATCTGGTCATATTGATATTGGTGAAGAATCAATTCAAGATTGGAATGGTAAAGGTTGGGGACATATTACTTATGATTTAGGTTTTGAATATTCAAGTAATGTGGCAATTGTAGAATTAGTTCAACAAAATATAAATAAACAGATTTTAAAAGAATGTTATCAAAAATATGGCTTTGGTCAGTTAACAGGTGTTGAGTTAAGTCGTGAGCAATCAGGTAGTCTTAAGTTTAATTATCCGATCGAGGTTGCAACAGCTTCGTTTGGGCAAGGAATTGCTACAACACCAATTCAAAATTTACAAGCACTAACAATAATTGCTAACAATGGTAAAATGGTTAAACCAAAGATTATTGAAAAAATTGTAGACTCAAAGACTGGAGAAATCACTTATGAATATTCTTTAGATATGAGTGAACAAATTGTTAGCGTAGAAACTATAAATAAGATAAAAGAATTAATGAATAATGTTGTTACTGGAGAAAATGAAGGAACAACTGGAAGACTTTACAATATTGAAGGTTTAGATATTATTGGTAAAACTGGAACTTCTCAATATTATGATATTGAAGGTGGTGGATATAGTACTGGTAAGAATAACTATATTTATTCTTTTGCAGGTATGTTTCCGAAAGACAATCCAGAAATAATAATTTATGGTTCTGTCAAGAATCCTTCTTGGAATACAAGTGTTGGTTTAGCTAATATGGTTACTACTGTTTCTAAAGATATTGCTAAATATTTAAATATAAATATGGAAACAAATAAAGATGACTTGACTAAAGAATATATTGTAGAATCATTTATTAATAATGATGTTGATGATGTTGTAAAAAAACTTCAAGATTATGGAATAAAAACTACTATAATTGGAGAGGGTAACAAAGTTATAAGACAATCAGCTATGGTTAATAGTACTCTTTTAAGTGGAGATAGAGTTGTTTTGATAACTAATGATAAAAATATAACAATGCCTAGTGTTCGTGGATGGTCTAGAAGAGAAATAATTATTTTGTGTGATTTATTAAATATAAAATATGAATTCGAGGGATATGGGTATGCTATAAGTCAAAGCATTGCGGCAGGAGAAGTTATTAACAAAGATACAGTATTAACTACTATTTTAGAAAGCAAATTAGAAGAATAATTTGCTTTTTTGTTTACAGATTTAAATGTAAAGATTATTGACGATTGGTTTATTCGGTGTTATTATTAAAATAGGTGGTGGCATAGATGGAAGAAGAAAATAAAAAAACAGGTGGTACTTTTCATGTTGTAAGTGAGGAAAATATATATGATGATGATATTGTAGACAGATTTAGAGAATCCGGTGGTTTACATAGTAGTGAAACCAAAGAAGAATCAATAACAACGAAAGAAGGACGAAAAAAAGTTGTAAAAACAACACGAACAGTTACCGAAGAATATGTTACAATTGATTTAAAAAATGGAATTAAAGCAAAACATGTTGATGGTAAGTTTGTAGTTCAGTTGCCTAATGGTAGTGAACAGTTTGTTACTGATGAAGAACTTAGTAAATGGTTTGAAAATGGAATTGGTGACGGTACATATGCTCGTGTAAATGGAGTTAGAAAAGTAACAGTGTATGAAAAGACTGAAGTGTTGAAAAAGAAAAAGAAGCGTGCTTTCTTTTTGTTATTGTTACTTCCTTTATTGTTAAGTTTATTATTAAGCCTTGGTAGATGTGGCAAAAAGCAAAACAATCAAGGTGGTGATTTTAATATTTCAGATATTCCAGATATTCCTGATAATCCTGATGGTATAGTTCAGATTGATGATAGTATTAATGATATAGATAAAATCGTAAAGATGATTTATCAGCAGAAGATTAGTGAAATTCTTGATGTTTTAGAACCAGGAATGATTGCTAAAGAAACAGCGGATGCTCTTGATGCTGCTGATTATGATATGGAATTACTTAAAAAAAGCGGATGTGCTAGTGAAGATATTATTGATAATTATGGTACAATTTATAAAGGAATTATAAAACCAAGTGCTGATTATATACAAAGATTGAATACATTTAGGGAAGCAATTAAAAATCCTGATAGTATGACTCCAGAACAAATGCTTTCAACAGCTCATGGATTATTAATGGAGTATCAACAAATGGTTGAAAATTCAATAGCTGCGGTTTCTCTACATGCTGATACTACAAAACGTTGCATTGATGAAGGTCTTAGAGATGAAAATTATGTATATCCATATAAACACGAATTAGGTGTGTTAAATGAACAAAAACAAAATTTAGTAACGAGAGGAACAAAAATTGCTACATTACTTTCTTCTTTTTCCGAATTAGATAAATATAAAGAAGATATTATATCTGGTAAAATTAAATACACTGAAGTACAAAATGGAGTCATATTGTTTTTTGAAAATGGTGAGGTACAATTGGTTCAAACTGCTAGTTTTACATATAGTCAAGAAGGACCAAAACAAGATTTTGAACCTGACCAATTATCTAGTGGCGAAGACGAGAAAACACGTTAGGAGGATAATATGAATTTTGAAAAAGATCAAATCTTAACATTAGAAAATAATCTAGAATATTTAGTTGTAGATATAGTTAATTATAACAATAATCAATATTTATACTTAGTTCGTATGGATGAAGATAAGTTTAATATAGTTAAAGTTATAAATGAAAATGGTATTATTGGATTAGGTAAATTAAGTGATGAAGAATATTATAATGTTTTAGAACTACTTCATAAGCAAAATCAATAAATAAATTAGGGAACTTATATATTAAGTTTCTTTTTTTTATATTATGGACATACAATTATAGTGGTGATAATATGTTTTTTAAAAACATTCATATTAGAATAAAGATAATAATATTAATAATTGTTTTTTTGTTTTTATTAATTATTGGTAAAGTATTTTATATTCAAGTAATTCAGTATGATAAATTAAATAATTATGCTTCCAGTCTTTGGAGTAGGAATCTTCCGATAGAAGGTAATCGAGGAATTATTTATGATAGAAATGGTGTTGTCCTTGCTGACAACATAACAACTACATCTTTGGTTATTATTCCTAATCAAGTCGAAAATAAAGAAGAAACAGCAAAGAAAATAAGTGATATTTTAAAAACAGATTATGATGATATGCTTGCTCACGTAAGTAAAAAATCATCGATAGAAAGAGTTCATCCGGAAGGAAGAAGATTATCATATGAAATTGCAGATCAAATCAGTAATTTAGAACTTCCGGGGGTATATTTAGTTAAAGAATCAAAAAGATATTATCCGTATGATACTTTAATGTCTCATACTATAGGTTTTGTTGGGATAGACAATCAAGGATTAAGTGGATTAGAACTTATGTATGATAAGTATTTGACTGGAGAATATGGTGCAATAAAATATTTTAGTGATGCCAAAGGAAATCGCTTAGAATTAAATGAAGTATATGAAAAACCACAAGATGGAATCAACATGACTTTAACAATTAATTATGATATTCAAGCATCATTGGAAAGAGAACTTAATAATGCGGTTATTAAATATAATCCTGATCAAGCGTTAGGAATTGCAATGAATCCTAAAACAGGAGAAATACTTGCGATAGCTTCACGACCTAATTTTTCTCCGAGTAATTATCAAGATTATACAGTTGAGGAAATAAATAGAAATTTGCCAATATGGATGACATATGAACCTGGAAGTACGTTCAAAATAATTACACTTTCTGCTTCATTAGAAGAAAAAATTGTAGATTTAGATAATGATCATTACTTTGATTCAGGAGCAACAAAAGTAGAAAATGCAACATTACACTGTTGGAAGCATGGTGGACATGGACAGCAGACTTATCTTCAGGTAGTTGAAAACTCTTGTAATCCAGGATTTGTACAGTTGGGGTTAAAATTAGGGAAAGATACTTTATTCAAATATTTAGACTTATTTGGGTTTGGTGTTAAAACAGGGGTAGATTTAAATGGGGAAGGTGCTGGAATTATTTTTGATCTTGCTAAAGTTGGTCCTGTAGAACTTGCCACAACAGCCTTTGGTCAAGGGGTTAGTGTAACTCCTATACAACAAATAACTGCAGTATCTGCTGCAATCAATGGTGGAATACTTTATAAACCATATATTGTAAAAAGTTTAAATGAACCTGAAACAAATACAGTAGTATTAGAAAATACTTCTCAAATTATTAGAAAAGTTATAAGTGAAGAGACTAGTGCTAAGGTTAGATATGCTCTAGAAAGTGTTGTAGCAAACGGAACTGGAAGGCCTGCATATATTGATGGATATCGAGTGGGTGGGAAAACTGGAACTGCTCAAAAAGTTAAAGATGGCAAGTATATGGTAGGTAATTATATAGTGTCATTCATTGGCTTTTTACCAGCTGATGATCCAGAAATAATTGTTTATATTGCAATTGATAATGCTAAAGGTGTAACACAATATGGTGGCACTGTTGCGGCTCCTATTGCCAAACAAGTTTTAACTGATGCCATTAGTGCATTAGGTATTGAAAAAAGAATAGATGCGATGGAAAAAGAATATAACTATAATGATAAAAAATATGAGCATGTTCCTAATGTGGGAGGCATGACGGTTAAAGAAGCGGTAAGTAATTTAAAAAGTTTTAAAGTTGAATTTAGTGGCTCTGGTAATAAAGTATACTATCAAAGCCCAAGTGCAGGAGAAAGAATATTAGAGGGAGAAACTGTTAAATTATTTTTAACAGAATAAAAGGTGGGATATATATGTTAATAATGACTAAATCTGTTTTAGCTATTATGTGTGGTTTTGTTTTATCTATTTTAACTGCAATTATTTTAATTCCACTATTGAAAAAACTGAAAGCTTCTCAACGTTTAAGTGTTTATTTGAGAGAAAAGCATAATTCTAAGGTAGGAACACCTACAATGGGTGGATTAATATTTATCATTCCTGTTTTATTAATTTTAATTATTCTTTTTCTTACTAATAGAATAAGAATTAGTTATAATTTATTAATTATTTTATTTACTTTTTTTGGCTATGCTGTAATAGGTTTTATTGATGACTACTTAATCATAAAAAGAAACAATAACAATGGCCTTAGCGAGGGATCTAAATTGATTTTACAAATAATAATTTCGATAATATTTTTCTTTCTATTTATGAAAAGTGGCAATGAACCGTTGCTTTGGATTCATACATTTAATATAAAAATTAATATTGGATGGTTTTATGGTTTTTTAATATTATTGGTTCTTGTATCAAGTAGTAATGCAGTTAATATTACAGATGGTCTAGATGGTCTTGCATCTGGGTTATCAATTATCGCATATTTAGCATTTGGATTAATTACGTGGAATACAGGTTGGTTAGAAGGATATGAAGATATTGCGTTATTTATATTTCTTTTAATAGGTGCTTTAATTGGATTTTTAGTATTTAATATAAATCCTGCCAAAGTATTTATGGGTGACACAGGAAGTTTAGCACTTGGTGGAGCATTGGGAAGTATAGCGATTCTTACCCGTCATGAATTATTATTAGTATTAATTGGAATTGTGTTTGTAGTTGAAACACTAAGTTGTGTGATTCAGAGAATTTACTATAAAATTACTAAAAAGAGAATATTTCCAATGACACCAATTCACCATACATTTGAAAAAAAAGGATGGAAAGAAATTGATATAGTAAGATTATTTTGGCTTGTTGGATTAATTGCCGCCATGGCATCAATTGCCTTTGGAGTGTTGTTATGAAAAATAAAAAAGTTGAATTATTATTATTAATTAGCGTTATTACAATTTCTATTTTTGGACTTATTATGATTTTTTCTGCGTCTTACATTTGGGCAGAATATAAGTTTAATGACCCATTTAAATTTGTTAAGAATCAAGGAATATTTTTTATAGTTGGAATTTTTCTTATGTTTATCATAAGCAAGATAAATTATAGAAAATACTATGATAAGGCAAACATATTATTGATTGGATGTATTATCCTTTTGATATTAGTATTGATCCCTGGAATAGGAACAGTTAGAAATGGTAGCCGTAGTTGGTTTGGAATTGGTTCTTTTGGAATTCAACCAAGTGAGTTTACTAAACTAGCCTTAATTATTTTTACTTCTAAATATTTAGTTAATAATGAAAATAAGATGAAAGATATAAAAAAAGGAGTTCTGCCAATTTTAGGTCTTACTTTATTAATTTTTGGAATTATTATGCTTCAACCAGATTTTGGTACGGGAACAATCATTGTTATGTCAATTATTGGTCTTCTTTTTGTAGGAGGAGTTAGTTTTAAATTTTTCTTAAAAATAGCAGGAGTGGGAGTAATTGGAATAGCTGGGTTAATTGCGGTTGCCCCATATCGCTTGAGTAGAATACTATCATTTTTAAATCCGTGGGAGGATCCATTAGGAAGTGGCTTTCAAATTATTCAGTCATTATATGCGATAGGTCCCGGTGGTTTATTTGGATATGGTTTTTTAAATTCTAGGCAAAAACATTTTTATCTTCCTGAACCCCAAACTGATTTTATATTTTCAATTATTAGTGAGGAATTTGGTTTTTTAGGAGTAATAATAGTTAGTACATTATTTTTAACTATTATTATTACAGGATTTAAAATTTCAAGGAATTGTAAAGATTTATTTGGTAAATATCTGTCTTTTGGAATAACTTTTCAAATAGCATTTCAAACAGTATTAAATTTGATGGTTGTAGTTGGTTTAATTCCTGTAACAGGAGTAACACTTCCTTTCCTTTCTTATGGCGGTTCTAGTTTACTTATTACTCTTTGTAGTGTTGGGATACTATTAAATATATCTAGGTATGAAAACTAAGTTTTAAGATTTGAGAAGAAACATTAATAAAATTAATACGTTTAATAATTAAAAATGGTATAATATAAATGGTGATGGTCATGAAATACAATAAACTAGTACGTGATAGAATTCCTGAAATAATTAAAAATAACGGAGAGGAACCTATTACTACAATACTTAGTGATTCTGAATATAAGATCGAATTAGAGAAGAAACTTTTTGAAGAATATAATGAAGTAATAAACGCGAGTGGAAAGAATCGAATAGAAGAGTTAGCGGATATGTTAGAAGTTATATCTGCTTTAGCGGCACTTGAAGGTGAAAATTTAGATAATGTAATTGAGGTTGCAAAACAAAAAGTTTTAAAAAGGGGTGCCTTTAATGATAAAATATATTTAGAAGGTGTAAAGAAAAAAACAAACATAGTATAAATTGTAAAAGTGTGTTATAATTTAAGTAGGTAAGGTGGGAAGATATATGAAAGATGTGAGTTTATTAGTAAACAATGGTGTAAATGTTGATGGCAGTTTGGAACTTTTTGGCGATATGGAAATGTATAATGAAACGCTTGAAGATTTTTTAAAGAGCGTTGAAAAAAAACTAGCTGATATAAAAAGATATAAAGAGGCAGCTGATATGCCTAATTATGCTATTTTGGTTCATTCACTAAAAAGTGATTCTAAATATTTGGGATTTACTAAATTAGCTGAATTATCTTATAACCATGAATTAAAGAGTAAAGAAAATGATATAAGTTATGTTTATAATAATTATGATGAATTGTTAAAAGAAGCAAATAGAATCGTGAATTTAGTTAAAGAATATATGGGACTTCCTGTAGTTAAAGAGGATGAATCAACTGAACCAAGTGTTAAAGATAAAACAATTTTAGTAGTAGATGATTCTAATATAATTAGAAATTTCATTAAAAAGATTTTTAATAATCATTATGAAGTTATTGTTGCTAATGACGGAAAAGAAGCAATTGATGCAATCGAATTAAATCCTAATGTTAATATTGTAGCTATGTTATTAGACTTAAACATGCCTAATGTTAACGGATTTGAAGTGTTGGAGTATTTTGATAAGTATTCACTATTTTCTCGTATTCCAGTATCTATTATTACTGGAGATGATTATCGTGAAACAGTTGAGAAAATATTTGCTTATCCAGTAGTGGATATTTTAAATAAACCATTTAATGAAAGAGATATTAAGCAAATAGTAGAAAAAACAGTAAATAGAAAGAATTAAAAAAATATTTGATTTTAGTTGCAAAAGCATAAAAATTGTGATAAAATCGTATTGTTGTCGTGATCCGCTGAATATTGTATTATAAAGAAATTCATGATCATAGATTTAAAAAGGAGAGTGAAATCGTGAATTTAGTTGAAAAAATAACTAAAAGTCAAATCAGAACTGATATTCCTGCATTCCAAGTTGGAGATACTGTTCGTGTAGATGTAAAAATCATCGAAGGTAAACGCGAAAGAATTCAAGCTTTTGAAGGAATCGTTGTTTCAATTCAAGGAAGTGGAATTGGTAGAAACTTTATCGTAAGAAAGATTTCTGGTGGTGTTGGTGTTGAAAGAACATTCCCAATAAATTCACCAAAAGTAGCAGCAGTTACTGTTATTAGAAAAGGTAGAGTTAGACAAGCTAAAATTGGTTCTTATTTAAGAAAATCAGTTAAACAACCAAGAATTAAAGAAAGAAATTAATAAGACAGTTTTGTCTTATTTTTCTTATGAGGAGGAAATATGAAAATTTTAAAAGAAATTATCCCATATGTGATTATAATTGTTGTTGTTATATTAATTAGAACTTTTATTGTTACCCCAGTTCAAGTTGATGGGGAGTCCATGTATCCAACATTAGATAATGATGAAATATTAATTTTAAAAAAATATGATAAAACATATGAAAGATTTGACATTATTGTGTTTAATTATAATGGTTCAAAATTAGTAAAAAGAGTTATAGGTCTTCCTGGTGAAAAAGTTGCTTATAAAAATAATGAATTATATATTAATGACAAAAAAATTAATGATGTAATTACTATAGGAACAACAAATTTTGCTTATGATAAAATTCCAGATGGTTGTTATTTTGTATTGGGGGATAATAGAGGTAATTCAATCGATAGTAGAAGAATAGGCGTAATATGTAATAAAGATATTTTAGGAACAACAACGTTTAGTATTTTTCCTTTTAATAAATTTGGTTTTATTGATTAAGTGGTTAATCCACTTTTTATTTTGCTAAAAAAAATATAAGTGTTATAATTAAAATGGTGGTAAGATGAAAAAATATTTTAAAATTGGTCTTATTTTATTACTTGTATTAATAGTATGTACTGTAGCATATATTTTTTTTGATAGAAAAAAAGAATATACAAAAAATCTATATTATATGGATACATACATATATATTAAAATATATGAAACCAATAAAGCTAAGGTTGAAAAAGTTTTTAAAGACATTAATCAAATGTATAAAGAATATCACGAATTAACAGACAGATATAATCATTATGATGGTATTACAAATTTATATGACATATATCATAATGGATTTGATAGTGAAACCTTAACATTGGATTCAAGACTTTATGAAATTTTAGAATATGCGAAAGATTGGAGCAAGAAATATTATAAGTTAAATATTGAATTAGGCAATATAATAGATATTTGGAAAAAATATCGTGATAATAAAGAGGGAATACCGACTGTTAAGGAATTGCAACAAAATAAAAATGGTGCAAAATTAGTTTTATTGGGAGATAATAAAATTGTAAATAATCATCCTAATTTAGATTTGGGAAGTATTGCTAAAGGATATGTTACCGAAAAAGTTGGTCAATATTTAGAAAGTATTGGGATAAAAGAATATTTAATTAATGCTGGTGGTAATGTTAAAGTTGGTGATAGTTATAACAAAGAGTATTACAAGATAGGTATTCAAAGTCCTGTGGATAATGGGGAATTATTAACTATTGCTAAAGGGGAAAATATAAGTGTTGTAACAAGTGGAGGATATGAAAGAAATTATGAATATAATGGAATCATATACCATCACATAATTGATTCAGATACTTTGTTTCCTTCAAATTATATGAAGGGTGTTACAGTAATAACTAAGGATAGTGCTTTAGGTGATATACTATCTACTAGTTTATTTTTGATGAGTGTTGATGATGGACAAGAATTTATAAAAAAATATGATGCTGAGGCCATTTGGTATACTAATGATAATAAAATAATTAGAAGTGAGAGATTTAATAATTATGAATAATAGTGATTTAAAATTAATTGGTTTTATAATGTTGGTTGTAACAATTATGTTTGGATTGCTTTTAGTATTTAAAAATAGTAGTAGTAAAAATGCATTGGTGTATTATGAGGATAATTTAGTTTTGACCATAGATTTAAATCTTAGTGGTGAACATGAATATAAAGTCATGGGGTATAATGGAGAAGTAATCATTAAGACTAAAGACAGCAAGATAAAAGTTGAAGAAGAAAATAGCCCTTTAAACATTTGTTCGAAGCAAGGCTGGATTAAAAACAGTTATGATGTAATTGTTTGTTTGCCAAATAAAATAGTAATCAAAATAGAAGATAAAGAAGAAATAGATACGGTTGTGAGATAATGGAAATAAAGAAAATTACTAGATTGTCAATGTTTTTATGTTTAAGCGTTGTATTAAATATAATTGAAAGTTTTATTCCTCTGTTTGATGGAAGTATACCAGGAATTAAACTGGGACTTGCCAATGTAATTGTTTTGATAGTGTTGTATTTATATTCATTTAAAGATGCGATGTATATATCAATTCTTAGAGTATTGTTAGTTGGGATACTTAGAACAGGCATTTTTAGTGTTTCATTTTTCTTTAGTTTCGGTGGTGCTGTTTTAAGTGTTTTAATAATGTGGTTAGTTAAGAAAACAAGGTTATCTATAATTGGTGTTAGTATTATAGGTGCAATAAGTCATAGTATAGGTCAAATTTTAATTGCTATAATATTAATTAAAAATTTTTATATTGTTTATTATATTCCATGGTTATTATTATTTTCTGTTCCAACTGGGATATTAACGGGAATAATTAGTAAATATTCTTTAAACTATTTAGAAAATCGATTGCAATAATTATAAAATTCTTGTATACTTAAATTTAGAAAGTAGGTAATAATATGAAAAAGATTATGCTTGTATTATGTGTATGTTTGATGTTTTTAGGATCAACTGGATGTGAAAAAGTAGGATTTAAAGAAGGAACATATAGTGGAAGTGCGATTGATAATTATGGTGGTGAAGAAAATACTGCAACTGCTAAGATAGTTATTAATAATGAAGGGAAAATCGAGTCAGTATATTTGGATACTACTTATAAAGGCACAACAAAAAAGACTTTAGGATATGATTATAAAATGAAAGAATATTATCCTGCAGCTGTTGGAGAATGGTTTGAGCAAGTAGAAAAACTAGAAGCCGCAATAGTAGAAAACCAAGGTACTAAATTTTTATCATTGGATTCTGAAGGTAAAACAGATGCGGTGAGTGGTTGTACTATTGAAATTACAGCTTTAATAAAAGCCGTTGATAATGCCTTAGAACAGGCAAAATAATTATAATTGATGATATAAAAATTAACGAGTTTATAATTGTTAATTTTTTTTGATTAAAACTATAGATTTTAATATTGCGTTGAATATGGAACTATATATTGATATTTAATAGAAAAACAGTGAAAAAAAATAAATCATTCAATTTAAGTATGGACTTTATAATTATTTTTGTATTATACTTATATTGAGGAGGATTGGTAGAATGGATAATAAGAAGATAGGTATTAGAGTATTGATTGTTTCACTGATTGTTATTATAATCGGTGCTATGTTAATTTTGTTTTCAAAAGAAGACAATAAATATAAAATTACTTTCAATAATGATGGGGATATTACAGAGGTAATGGTTAACAAAAACGAAACTGTATCTAAACCACAAGACCCAGTTAGGGAAGGTTATACATTTGAAGGTTGGTATTACAATGGTGAAAAATTTGATTTTACAATGCAAATAACCGAAGACATGGTTTTAGAGGCTAGGTGGACAAATAATGCTTCTACAAAATGGGTAGTAACATTCAATTCAAATGGTGGAAATAAGATTGAAAGTTTAAATGTAGAGGATGGAAAAACAATTATTGATATTCCACGTCCTAAAAAATCAGGTTATAAATTTATTGGTTGGTATAATGGAAAAACAAAATTTAATTTTAAAACAACAATAACAGGTAATATTACTTTAACTGCCAAATGGGAAAAAATAGAAGTTTCAGATGAACCTGTTATTAAAAAGAATTATAATGTAACATTTGATACTGATGGTGGAAGTGTTGTTGAAGCACAGAAAGTTGAAGCAGGAACACCAGTGATTAAACCAGAAGATCCAACAAAAGAGGGATGGGATTTTATTGGTTGGTATTATGATGATGCCGAATACGATTTTAATACTGTAGTAAATGGTAATATTACATTGATAGCAAAATGGAAATTAAAAGATATTATAACATATGAAATTGAAAAAACTGATTCTTATGTTGGCCAAATCAAGATATTTGTCTATAAAAATACTGATAAAATTGATGGGTTAGTTGATATTACACTTAACACCGGTGAAATTATAAAAGATAAACAAATTTCTAAAGATGGTTATATTACAAATATTCATAAAATTAAAGAAATAACTAACGTAAGAGAAAGTTAATAGTAGGAAGGGTATGAAAAGATGAAACATAAACTTAAAAAAATATTATTTTTGATAGTTTTAACTTTAGGGTTTACGATGAATGTAAGTGCTAAAACAACTGTTGAAGAAGATGTAAGTAAATATGATGGCGATGTTTATATTATTGGATCATCTAAATTTGATAATGATGTAATTGTAACAGGAACTATGGCAGGTATTGCTGGTGGTAGAGAAACATTAATTCAATATTTGATATATAATAATTATGAATATGATCCAACGGATTTAAGAATTTATTATTATTCTGAGTTAGACAGTTCATGGTCAGTATTACCGGTAACTGCTGATGAAGAATTTAGAGAGTTAACTGATGAAGAAGTAGAAGAACTTACACAAGATTTAAAAATTTATTATGTAAATGAGGAAGAAAAAACAATTGAAGTTCCTTATGAGGTTGAACTTGAAGAAGGATATTCTCTAGAATTTTATGCTCCTGGTTTAAATAAGGATTCCGAAGTAAAACATGAAAATGGAAAATTATTAATTCCAGCCACAACGCTTTATGTTGAAATATATGCGTCAAATGGGGAAGAAGAAATTTACTTAGATTCTTTTGAACCAAGCGACTCAGGCTTTGTGAATAGTTATACTGCAGTAAGAAATGTAGAAGATTTTAATAAAGCATTAGCTTCTTCAGAAATAGAGTATATTTATTTAGAAGCAGATATTGATCTTCCAACAGCGTTAGAAATAACAAAAGAAGTAACAATTGATTTAAATGGATATAACTTAACAGTAACAGAAGACACAGCTGGGGATGGAGTATTTCACGTATTAGAAGGTGGAGACTTAACAATCGAAGGTGAAGGAACCATTGATGGAGTAGGAAAAAACAATTACAATATAGCAATTTTTGCAGAAGCCGGAAGAGTAACAATCAATGGAGGGTTATATACAAACGTAAATACAGTTCAAAATCCAGAAGATAAAGATAACCAACACTATGATTTAATTTATGCAAAAGGAACAGCAGAAATTATAATTAATGGAGGAAGATTCGAGGGAAAAACTCCAGCTTGGTTATTAAATCAAAATGATAAAGCAAGAGAAACATCATCAATTACAGTATATGGTGGAACATTTGTAGGATTTAATCCAGCAAATAATGCAGCAGAAGGACAAGGTACAAACTTTGTAGCTGAAGGATATAAAGTAACACAAGATGGTGAAGAATATATCGTATCTGAAATTGAAGATGAAGATGTAGCAGTTGTAGATGGAGTAACATATCAAGATTTAGAAACAGCTATTCTAGCAGGAACAACAGTAAAATTGATAAATGATATTGATCTTCCAACAGCGTTAGAAATAACAAAAGAAGTAACAATTGATTTAAATGGATATAACTTAACAGTAACAGAAGACACAGCTGGGGATGGAGTATTTCACGTGTTAGAAGGTGGAGACTTAACAATCGAAGGTGAAGGAACCATTGATGGAGTAGGAAAAAACAATTACAATATAGCAATTTTTGCAGAAGCCGGAAGAGTAACAATCAATGGAGGGTTATATACAAACGTAAATACAGTTCAAAATCCAGAAGATAAAGATAACCAACACTATGATTTAATTTATGCAAAAGGAACAGCAGAAATTATAATTAATGGAGGAAGATTCGAGGGAAAAACTCCAGCTTGGTTATTAAATCAAAATGATAAAGCAAGAGAAACATCATCAATTACAGTATATGGTGGAACATTTGTAGGATTTAATCCAGCAAATAATGCAGCAGAAGGACAAGGTACAAACTTTGTAGCTGAAGGATATAAAGTAGTTGAAATAGACGGTGAATATACTGTGTTAGAAGAAATAGTAGAGGAGTAATCCTCTTTTATTTTTTAATAAAAATTTTAAATGACTAAAACTTTATGTTTTTAAATATACATGGTATACTTATGTTGGTGAGATTTATGCAGAGGTATTTTAGTAATGAATTAAATAATAATACATTTAAATTAAATAATGATGATATATACCATATAACAAAAGTTATGAGAATGAATGAAAATGACTTGATCGAAGTTGTTTATCAAAAATGTGTGTATTTGTGTAATTTAGACTTTTCTGGCAGTGAGGTAAGTGTTAAACTAAATAGTAAAGTGGAATCAGTTAATGATGAAAGTCAAGAAATTGTTTTAATAATTCCATTATTAAAAGAAGCAAAAATGGATTTGATTTTACAAAAAGCAACTGAACTTGGTGTTAATAAAATAATACCTGTTGTAATGGAACGTAGTATTGTTCATTTGGATAATGATAGACAGTCAAAAAAGATAGAAAGATGGACCAAAATTTGTAAGGAAGCTAGTGAACAATCAATGAGAGTTACTATACCAGTAATTACAGAAGTAAAAAGAATAACAGATTTAAAAAGTTTAGAAGGTGTAAAATTAGTGTGTAGTACGCTAGAAAAGGAAAATACTATTAAAATGTTTTTGCAATCAAATAAAAGTTATGATAAAATTAATATAGTAATTGGTCCTGAAGGAGGACTGTCTTTAAAAGAAGAAGATTATTTAAAAAGTATTGGTTTTGCCCCTGTTTCTTTAGGTAAAAGAATTATGAGAGTCGAAACTGTACCGTTATTTATATTAAGTGTGTTAAATTATGAAATTATGGAGTGATTGGCATGGATTTTATTGGAAAGATTGTGAATAGTTCAACTTTTTATTATTGTTTAATTGGAATTGTATATGTTTTGTGTATAGTTTTTGTTGTAATGTTATTGGTAAAAAATAAACGTAAAAAACATATAGAACCAAAAGTTGAACAAAAAAAAGATTTAAGTTCTATTGATCTAGAATCTGTATTAGAAAAAATGCAAGAAGATTCTAGTAAAACAAAAGATGAAATTATGACTTTTGAAGAAGAACAGGAAGAAAAAGCTATAATCAGTTATCAAGAATTATTAAATGCGGTTAAAAAAAATGTTAACTCAGTAACAGAAGTCAAAGAAACTCAAAATGACAATATAAATAAAGAAGAAATAAAATTAACCGTTGAGAGCGTTTTAGAACCTGAAGTTTTAAAACAAGATGACAAACCTAAAACTGTGTTAAAAGAAGAGTCAAAACAAACGAAATTTCAAAATAGTGAATTTATTTCTCCTATATATGGAAGAGTAAATAATGAAATGGATTATCCTACAATAAAATCATTTGATGAAAAAAATGAAGAAGATTTAGAAAAAACAATAGTTATGCCTAAGGTTAATTCTAAATATGATGATAATGATGAATTTTTAAAGTTATTAAAAGAATTTAGAAATAATTTAGAATAAGCAAAAAGCTTATTTTTTTAAAAAATGGGGGGTTATTTAAGATGTGTTTTTATATTTATACATTGGGATGTAAAGTCAATACCTATGAAAGTAATGTTATTAGTGAATTATTAGAACGCGATTATCGCAAAGTTGATAACCCTAAAGAAGCAGATTTTATCATAATTAATACTTGCACTGTTACTAATACTGCTGATAATAAATCTTTAAAAATGATTAGGCAGGCACATAGATTAAATGAAAAAGCAAAAATTATAGTGTGTGGTTGTATGTCTCAACATTCGTCAGAACGCATTATCGATTTAGATAATGTAATAATTATTATTGGAAATAAAAATAAAAGTAGAATACCACAATATATTGATGAATATATGAAAACAAAAAAACAAATAGTTGATATATATGATTTAACTGATGTTCCATTTGAAGAAATGAAGTTAAATAATTTTAATAAAACTAGGGCTTTTGTTAAAATTCAGGACGGCTGTAATAATTTTTGCTCTTATTGTATTATTCCTTATACTAGAGGTAATGTAAGAAGTAAAAAACCAGAAGAGATTCTAGAGGAAATTGATACGTTAGTTAATAATGGCCATGAAGAGATAGTTTTAACTGGAATTCATACTGGACATTATGGTTCAGAATTTGACAATTATAATTTCAAAGATTTGTTAATTGATATTTTAAAAATAAATAAATTAAAGAGATTACGTATTTCATCAATTGAAATTACTGAAATAACCGATGAAATATTAGATATAATTAAAAATAATAATGTATTAGTTGATCATATGCATATACCATTACAATCCGGTTGCGATTCGGTACTAAAAAATATGAATCGTAAATATGATACAAAGTATTTTGTTGATAAAATAAGTAATTTACGTGATGTGAGACCAAATATTTCTGTAACTACTGATGTTATTGTGGGATTTCCTGGTGAGACAGAAGATAATTTTAAAGAAACTGTTGAAACGATAAAAAAAATTAATTTTAGTAAAATACACGTATTTCCATATTCACGACGTAGCGGGACTAAAGCAGATTTGATGGATAATCAAATTTCTGAAGAAATAAAAAAAGAAAGAACAAGAGTTTTGTTGGATTTATCTAAAGAGTTAGAAAAAGGTTATATGAATAGATTTATAGGATATGATTTAGAATTTATTCCAGAGATAGAAAAAGAAGGATATTTATATGGTCATACTGGAAATTATTTATATATTAAGATTAAGGGATGCAAAGAATTATTGCAGAAGTCATTGAAGGTAAAAATAAATATGGTTGATTATCCATATTGTATTGGAGAGATTATAGAGGAGGAAAAATAAAATGAATATTGAATTAAGAGATGTATTAACAATTGAAGGAAAAGAATATGTAGTAAGTTGTAAGATGATTCACGAAGGAGAAAAATATATTTATTTAGTTAATATGGAAGATAATACAGATGTTAGATTTTGCTTATATAAAGATGGTAGAATTTTTGAGACATTTGATCAAGAAACTGTGGATGCTTTATTAATACAAATAGCTCAAAATGTCCAATAATATAAAAATTTGACAAAATGAAAAAAAGTGATATAATACTTACCAACAACGAGGGAATTAGCAAAAAAACATGGATTTGACAAAGTCAAAAAAATATGTTAGTATATACGCCATAAACAAAAAGGGGGAAAAATTATGGAAAAAACAACAAAAACAACAAAAACAACAAAAATTACATCAGAAACAAAATTAGGAGATTTAAAGGAACTTATCGTTACAAAAAAACAATCATATCAAGATATTGCTGATGCAGCAAAAAAAGCAAACGTTAATAAAACTTTCGTAACAGGAGTTTCATTAGCTGCTGCAGTAGTAGGAATTGCTGGAGTTATCACTCCAATAGGTGCATTTGGATTTGCCGCATCTTTAGTTGCAGGTGGATTAGGTACATATGGTTCAATTATGAATGTTCCAAAATATGCAAAGAATTTGTTTATTAGATGTAAGAGTAAATTGGCTCAAAGAAAATATAATAAATGGATTAAAGAAATTGATTCTTTAACAGAGTCAAAAGAAAAAACAAAAAAAGAAGATAAGAAAAAAACAAAGAAAAAAACAAAATAAGATAGTTGATTAACTATCTTTTTTTGTTAACATTTGCTAGTGTTAGGCATAAATTATAGTAGGTGGTTAACATGGATAAAAAAGAGGAATTTAAATTATTTGTTAAGCAAAATCCAAAACTATTAAAATATATTAGAAATGGTGAAATGACTTGGCAGAAATTTTATGAAATATATGATATGTATGGACAAGAAGAAGAAGCTTGGAAAGAATTTTTAAGTGTTGGAGCTACCGCGACAGCAGCAGCTACCTCAACATTTTCTTTTAACGATATGATTAATTGGCTTAAAACTATTAATTTTGATAGTGTACAAACAGGAATAGGAAATTTACAAAGAGTGATTGGGATGGTTCAAGATTTAACTAATAAAGATACAAAGGAAATAAAAAAAGAAGAATATAAACCGCGTCCTTTGTATAAACACTTTGATGATTGATGAGTTTAGAAATACAATTTAAAATAAAAAACAATCCTAATTATTTAAGATATTTAAGAGAAAATTCATATTGGTATAAAGAATTAAATAGAAATCCAGCTTCGTTTGCTTTGTTTGAAGAAAAAATGCGTGAGGATTATCATTTAAGGCCGGTTGATCGTTTTAGTAGAATCATAGATTCTATAGATATGTTACAAACAGTGCTTTCCTCTTTAAAATAGATGTGTTAAAATATTGTTGGTGGTAATATGAGAGTTATAAGTGGCAAATATAAAGGACTTGAAATAAAGGGTTATGATATTACAGGAACTAGACCAACAATGGATAGGGTAAAAGAGTCTTTATTTGCAAGTATTCAGCGGAATGTAAAAAATAGTGTTTGCTTAGATTTATTTTCTGGAAGTGGCTCACTGGGAATAGAAGCATTAAGTATGGGAGCAAGTTCTTGTTATTTTGTTGATAATAATCCAATAGTTATTAAAACCTTGAAAGATAATTTAAAAAAGTTAAATATAAAAGAAGAATATCATTTATTATCTAATGATTATAAAATTATTTTAAAAGATTTAAGTGGTAAAATTAAATTTGATTTGATTTTTTTAGATCCTCCATATCATTTAAATTTTATGAATGATTCAATAAAAAGAATTATGGATTATGATTTATTGAATGATGGTGGATTGCTAATATGTGAGTATGAAGAAGGTATTATTGAATGCAACTTAACTCTTATAAAAAGTAAAAAATACGGTAGTAAAAATATAAGTATTTATCAAAAATGAAATTTTTTTCATTTTTTTTGTTTGCAAAAAAGGATATTGAAAATACATGAGATATGTTAATAGTGAGGAGGGGAGATAATGAGTAGATATCCTTTTATAAAACAAAATGGATTAAAAGATTGTGGTGCTACTTGTCTAGCTATGATTATTAAATATTATAATGGATATGTAGGATTTGAAAAATTAAGATTGCTCACAAAAACTACTAAGTATGGAGTTAATGCTTATAATTTGTGTGAAGGAGCGAAAGAAGTTGGATTTGAAGCTTATGGGTTAAAATGCACTTTAGAAAATATTGTTTCTGATGAAATTGTATTTCCTTGTATTGCTCACGTAAAAATCAATAACTATCAACATTATATAGTTATTTATAAAATAAATTATAAGAAAAAACAAATTGTTATTGCAGATCCTGCGGTAGGTTTGAAAAAAATTGGTTTTGCTGAATTCGAAAGTATTTGGGATGGGGTAATAATCAATTTATTTCCTAATAGAAAAATACCCATAGAAAGAAAGAATACATCTTTCCAACTTTTCTTAAACATTATTAAATGTTATCCTAAATTATTATTAAATATATTCCTTTATTCAATAATGACCATAATCTTTTCTTGTATAACATCATTTTATTTTAAGACCCTTATAGATAATTTAAATACCTCAAAAAACTATTTATTATTCATTTTTATTATATTTTTAATAATTAATCTTTTTAAACAAATAAACTCCTTTTTACGAAACAAACTAATAATTGAATTTAATAAAAAGATAGACATGATGTTATCTAAAAATATTTATGATAAAATTATCGACCTCCCTTACCAATATTATCGTAACCGTACTACTGGAGAGATGGTATCTCGTTTTAATGATTTGAGTTTAGTAAAAGATATGATTAGTAAAACATTATTCACTATATTAATTGATGTACCACTTTTAATTATTAGTTTTATTCTCTTATTTATGATTGATATACATCTTAGTTTTATTTTATTATTTTTAACCTTACTTTATAGTTTAATAGTATTACTGTTTCAGCCATATATAGATAATTATATTGAGAAAATTCAACAAGAAAAATCATATAGTTCTTCATTAATGGTAGAATCCATTAGTGGTTTTGAAACGGTAAAAAATTTAAGTGCTGGACATCATTTCAAAACGTTATTTAAAGAAAAATATTATAAATTAGTTACTATGATTAACTCTTTTGATAAAGCGTTAAATATCAAACAACTGTTTAATGAATTTATTTTTGAAATAGGAATATTAGTTATCTTATTTATTGGAGTTTTAAAAATAGTAGATAATCAATTAACCATAAGTAGTTTAATTATGTTTTATACATTAATAAATTACTATGTTGATTCAGTTAAAAATTTATTTAATTTTGATATTAGTTATAGACAGTCTAGGATTTCTTTGAAAAGAATTTTAGAATTATTTTTTGATTATCAGGATAACGGTATAGTTAGGATTTTAAAGGATGGGGTTATTGATTACCACAATTTGTCTTTTTCATATAATAATACATCTTTAGTTTTAAAAAACATTAATTTAGTTATAAACCAAGGGGAAAAAGTATTAATTACTGGTAGTAGTGGTAGCGGAAAAAGTACATTGCTAAAATTATTAATGAGATACTATTCAATAAATAATAATCAGATATTTATTGACGATATTGATTTAAACTTTTATAAAGAGGATGTGCTTAGAAAAAATATTATATATATATCACAGAATGAAATCTTATTTTCTGATAGTATCATTAACAATTTATTATTAGGAAAGGAAGAAGATATTAGCGGAGTTATCGAATTATGTGAAATAAATCAAATTTTAAATAAAAGAAATTTAAATTTTAATTATATAGTAGAGGAAAATGGATTTAATTTTTCAGGAGGAGAAAAACAAAGAATCATGTTGGCTAGGGCATTATTAAAAAATTTTAAAATTTTATTAATCGACGAAGGTCTTAGTCAAATGGATGTTAATTTAGAAAGACGAATTTTAAAAAAACTATTTAATAAGTATAAAAATGAGACCATTATTGTAGTATCCCACAGAATGGATAATGCTGATTTATATAGTCGTAATATTCAAATGGAGAAAGGAAGAATAATTAAAGATGTTTGTAAAACAAAATAATTATGAAGAATTGATTTTTAGAAAAGAGCCTAGATATTTCTTTGTTTGGATGGTATTTATGATTGTTGGAATGGCTATATTAATATTTATAAGTTTTTTTTATAAATTTAATAAATTTTACGAAATAAATGGCTTAGTCATAAATAAGGGAAGTGATAATTATGTTCAGATATTGGTTGAAAACGATAAGTTGGATATTGTCAAAAATGATAATTTAATTTTTGATAAAAAAGAAATAAAATTCAAATATGAAATAAATTCTTATTTTTATAGTGATTCTGGCAAGATTTATCGCGAAATAAAACTGTTTTTTGAAAATGATTTATATGATGGACAACTTGTTAATTTTGTTTTTAAATCGGCTGAAACTACTTTAATGAATGAATTAAAAATTGGAATACAGAAAGGACTGATGTAATGAAAAAAATGAAAAAAACCGAGATGTTAAAAGTAAATGGTGGTGGTATAAGTATTGGTTTTGGCCTTTTGATTGGGGCAGGAGTGGTTTTTATTATAGGATTAATTGATGGTTTTGTAAGGCCGCTTAAGTGTAATTAAGGAGGAAATATATGAAGAAATTAACTAATAAAGAAATGACAGAATTATATGGAGGAGCAATTACAGGAGCGTTTCTAAGTTCAATAATTAAAGGAATTAATATAATTTTAGAATTGGGTAGAAGTTTGGGAAGTGCAATTAGAAGAGGTAGTGGTGGCAAATTATGCTCCATATCTTAAAAAATAAAAAGACAATAATTTTATTAATAACTATATTATTAATTCCTATTTTGATTCCTGTATTTGAAATATTAGTAAATTGCATATTTTATATTGGAAAATATATAGGGACGTTTGTTAGAGGCTTACATGAATTTGGAATGTGTTAAAAAATGCGACAAAAGTTGCATTTTTTGGTTATAAATTAAATTTTTTTCTTGTATTATATAGGGATAAGTGTTATAATATTCACAGTTAAGAAGGGAGGGATTATCAATGTCTACAGTAATTGTAAGAAACGGGAATGTTGACGGTGCATTACGTACTATGAAACAAAGAAATATGAAAGATGGCCTCCTAAAAGCAGTTCGCGAAAGAAATGAAGGTTATTTAAAACCTGGTGCAAAACGAAGAAAAGAAAAAAAAGAAGCTATTAGAAACAGTCGTAAAAGAAGAAAAGAAGACAGATAATCAGTAGAACCCATTAGAGGTTCTCTTTTTAAAATTGAAAGGGTGATATGATGAAAGAAAAAATACTAGTTGATTTAAAAAATGCAATGAAGAATCAAAATAAGGAGTTACTTTCAGTAATAAGAATGGTAAAAGGTGCTATTCAATTAGAAGAAATAAAGGTAAAACATGAATTGAATGATGAAGAAGTTATAACTATTATCGCAAGGGAGATTAAAACAAGAAAAGAATCGATTAAAGAATTTGAAAAAGGTGGACGCAATGATTTAATTGAGAAAACATCACGTGAAATAGAAATTTTAAACAAATATATGCCAGCACAAATGAGCGAAGAAGAAGTTATGAAAATTATCGATGAAGTTTTTTCAAAAGTAAATCCTACTGGGCCTTCTGACATGGGAAAAATTATGGGTACAATTGCTCCATTAATAAAAGGTAAAGCAGACCTAGGGTTTGTAAATTCTAAAATAAAAGAAAAATTAAATCAATTATAAAGTATGTAGGAAAAGTTGTTCAATACAAATACTTTTCTTAATGCTGATTTAGTTTAGTGGTAAAACAGATGCATGGTAAGCATCAGAGGACTGTTCAATTCAGTCATTCAGCACCATAAGTGTTTCATTTGAACTGTAAAAAGACAGTTTTAAAAAAATCACAGTTTTAGTGATTTTTTTTATTTAATTTTTGCAGTGAAATGAGTGACAAATATTTAGAAAGCAGAAATTACTAATAAGTAAATGTTTAAGAAATACAAAAATAATGTTATAATAAACATTAGATTATATTTTTTAGGAGATAAGACAGTATGGATAAAATTCGTGATATAAAAAAATATATTAGTACAGTGGAAAAATATAATAGTTTTTTCAAACAACATTATTATCACTCAATAATAGATTTAAATTTGATTAAATTAGAATATATATTACAATATGGAATTCTTTCTAAAAAACTAATTGAACTTAATAAGTTACCAAGCATTTATACTCATTCTAGTTATGATTTTGATTCAAAAAATGGTGATATGTTTGTATCTTTATCAGAATATACAGATAATTGTCAATTTAATGCATTGTTTGAATCATTTACGTTACACACATTAACATCTTTATCTTTAATAATTAATAAACATATAGATGTTTCAAAAGAAGGGGCAAGACAAACTTATTTTGATGATGAAATATTTTGTTTTGGTTCTATAGATAAATCGAAAATTGAAGGAATTATGCTTCCTGAACATTTGTCAAATTTAATGATTAAAGAAGTGAATTGTTTACCTAATGATTTATCATGTTATACTAGAAGTTATCTAAATAAATTGCTAAGATGTACTGAAGAATATTTTAAAGAACAAATACCTAGTTTTTACATTGAAGAATTAAAAGTAAGTTATGAACAATTCTGGAATATAATTGAAGAATATGAATCACCTGAAAAATGGATTGAATCAGCGATTAAAATACAACGAAAAAAATATGGAAAAGATTTAAAAGATGTTCTTGGAGAAATATCGCAATATTTATGGTCATTAAAATATGGGTTAGTAAATCCTAAATATTTGGATATTATACAAAGGATAAATCAACAAAATTTACCAATATATGAAATAAAAGAGAAGTGTTTAAAAAAAATTAATTAGATTTGTGAAACAGAAAAAATCTTCTTGTGTATGGAAAAGTTAATATGGACAATATGTTGAAAAGTTGTAAATTAGAACACGTTTATGATAAAATGTAATTGATATATAGATGGTAATTAATGTAAAAGTTATATGAGAATAGAAAATAATTTAAAGAATATTATATTAGCTTGTAATATTTTTTGTAAGGAGTGATTTATGATTAAAGAAGTTAAAAATATAATTGATGCAAATAGATGTGATGAACTGTTAACAGAATTAATATTGGATGAGAGAAAATATAATGATTCTATAGATGAAGATATTGTAATTAAAGATCATTTTAATCAAATGTTAAATGACAAAGATATTGTGTTGTTAGGATATTATTTAGACCAGGAAATAGTTGGTTATATATTGATTAGAAGAGTAAGCAATAATACTTGTTTATTAGATGGTTTATATGTTTTGGCACGACATAGAAATCAAGGGATAGGCAAGGCATTGATAAATGAAGCAATAAATAAATGTAAAGAATTAAATGTTAAGTATGTAGATATTAATGTTATAGAAAAAAATGAAGTGGCTAAGAAACTTTATAAGAACTTAAATTTTACAGAATTTGAGGTAAAATTAAGGAAAAAAATATTATAAAAATAACATTGGATAAATATTGGTAGGTTAATTTGCTAGGTATTATGATATAATTGTAATAGAAAGGTAGAGATAAAATATGAAATTTAACTTTGAAGGTAAAAAAGCATTAGTTACAGGAGGCGGAAGTGGATTAGGAAGAGAATGTGCATTATTATTTGCTTCAAATGGTGCCGATGTTTTAATTGCTGATTTAAAACCGGAAAGATGTGAAGCAGTTGCCAATGAAGTAAGAGCATTAGGTGGAAATGCGATTGCTTACACACTTGATGTAACAGATTATAATCAAGTTGCTGATATGTATAAAAAAATCGTTGAAGAATGGGGTACTGTGGATTTTGTTGTAAATAGTGCAGGAGTGTGTTTAACAGAAGAATTAACTACGCAAGCATTAAATGATATTGATTTATCAATTGATGTAAACATCAAAGGAACTATTTATTCTTGTCGTGAAGCTTTAGCAATCATGAGACCCAAAAAATATGGAAAAATTGTTAATATGTCATCAATTGCAGCAAAAGCGTGTTTAGGTGGTTTTAGCGTTTATAGTGCTACTAAAGCAGCTGTTTTAGCAGCTACTGCATCATTGGGAAGAGAAGCGGCACTAGATAATGTAACTGTAAACTGCATTTGTCCTGGCATAATTAAGACAAGTATGTGGGAAGAAATTCTTGATCAACTTGCAGGTGATGATCAAACTGCCCGTGATAAAGTATGGGCTGAATGGACTGCTGGAACACCAAATGGTAAACCACAAGATCCGATCGATATAGCTAATATGGTAGCATTTTTATGTTCCGAAGAAGCTAGATACATTACATCACAAAATATTGGTGTAGATGGTGGATATACGTTCTAGAAATATGGTGGGTGAGATTTATTTATGAAAGTACCATTAAGATTTCAGGTTACAGAATATGATTGTGGCACCACATCATTAATAAATGCATTGATTTATTTATTTGAACGTGAAGAATTACCTGTTTCATTTTTAAAGGCAATATATAAATATACGTTAGATGCTGAAGGTGAAAATGGAATTATAGGAGCAGCTGGTACAAGTAGGGTTGCAGTTGAAAAATTATCACATTGGATAAAGAGATATGCGGATAATCATGATTTTAATATATCGTGTGAAATTTTAGAAAAACATGAAGTAACTGAAAATAGAATTAGGGAATGCCTTAGTTCAAATGGATGTGTATTAGCAAGATGTTATCAGCATACTGAACATTATGTTTTGATAACTGGAATGGATGATAATTTTGCTTATATTTTTGATCCATACTATTTAGAAGAAGATTATTATTACAATGATTCTCAGGTAGCTATTGTTTTAAACCAATCATTTACACATAATAGAATTGTTAAAATAAATAGATTATTTAATGAAAGTAAGCAAGATTTTTCACTTATGGAAATTGAAAAAAGAGAAATTGTACTAATAAATAAAAAAGCTCAAACAACAACTGTTTGAGTTTTAATTATTATAAATATAATATTTTTATGTTTATCTTACATACTAAGATTAGGTGATTGGATGAAAAAACAAAGTATGTGGTTAGACGTGGATAAAATTGATAAATGCTCAAGTTTAAAAAACAATATAAAAGTAGATGTTTTAATAATTGGTGGTGGCATGACTGGCTTAAGCACAGCGTATCATTTAAGGAATAGTAATTTAAAAGTTTGTTTAGTTGATCAAGATTTAGTTGGGCATGGAGTAAGTAGTAAAACAACAGGAAAATTAACTTTTTTGCAAGAATTAATTTATTCGAAATTATTTGATGAATATTCTATAGAGGTTGCAAATAAATATTTAAAATCACAAAAATATTCCATCTCATTAGTAGAACAAATAATTAAGGATAACAATATTAAATGTGATTATAAAAAGGTAGATTCTTATATTTTTGCTGATATGATTAAGGATATTGATAAAGTAAAAAAAGAAAAAAGGATACTTGAAAGTTTAGGAATTAAAGTAGAAGAATTAAATGAGATGGATGTGCCAATAAAATGTTATTGTGCAATTAAAGTTGGTGATACTGGAGTGTTTCATCCTTTAAAATATTTAAATACATTAAAAAAAATAATAATAAAAGCTGGGATAGATATATATGAAAGGACAAAAATAATAAACATAAAAAAGAAAGATGATGGTTATACATGTTTTACAAAAAACAATATAATTGAAGCAAAAAAAATTGTTTTGGCTTGTCATTATCCGTTTTTTTTGTTTCCTTTCTTTTTTCCTTTAAAGGGATATTTGGAAAGGTCATATATTAGTGCAAGTAAAAGTAATGAGTTTAAAGAAATATCTGCCATAAGTGTAGGTGATCAAACTAAATCAATTAGGTACCATGATTCTAATGATAGTTCTTATTTTATTTATTTAAACGGTTCTCATAATTTAAATAAAAAATATAATGTTAAAGAAAATTTTGAACATTTATTTAAAGATTTAATAAAGTTAAATATGAAGCCGGATTATATTTGGTCTAATTATGACATCATTACTAATGACTATCTACCATATATAGGTTATGTAGATGATAATTTACTTATTGGTACTGGCTATAATACTTGGGGAATGACTAATGGTTCTTTGGCGGGAAAAGTTATAAGCGATATAATTTTAGAAAAAGATAATGAATATATTTCTTTGTTTAATCCTAAAAGAAAAATGCCTTTTTCTAATATAGTTAGTATCACAAATGATATATATAGTAGTGCTAAGCCATTTATAGAAAATAAACTTGTAAAAAACAAGAAGTTTTATCCTAAAAATGTTGTTTTTGAAAAAAGAAATGGTAAAGATGTCGCAATATATAAAGATTCATCTAATAAAGAACATATTGTATATAATAAGTGCCCACATTTAAAATGTAGTTTAATATTTAATGAAGTAGAAAAAACTTGGGATTGTCCTTGTCATGGTTCTAGATTTAGTATTGATGGTAAATGTATTCAAGGCCCTAGTAGTTATGATATATCATATAAAATGATGAAAAATGACCGAAAATAAAGGTCATTTTTATATATTGATAATTTGACGTATACTCCTTTTTATGATAGAATAACCACCTAAGAAAAGGGGAAAATTTGATGCTAGAATATATAATTGAAAAATTTAGAAAAAATAGTAAATTTATTAATGATTTAGACGGTGTAGAAAACTATTTAAATAGTGTTGATATGACATTTGAAGAAAAGAATAAAATTTTAATACAAATTTATGAATATAATTCCAAAATATACTCTATGCTTCGTGATGATAATCGTAGATTAGAAAAAATAATTTCAACTAGACAATCTTCAAATTCTAAAAAAGAATTACCTAAGATTTCAAACGTTAAGAGTAACTGTCATAAAGCAATCGTACCATTAACAATTGATGTTAAATCATATATTAGAAGTATAAAGGATTGTAAAAGTTTGTGTGATATAGAAAAGATTCTACCAGATAAAGAATCCGAAAACTATTTTGATGTGATTTATACAATAATATTAAAACTATATGAAGAAGTTATGGAAATAAAAAAATTACTTCATCAAGATGGTAAAGATTCTGATTTAGAAACCAGAAATTTTTTTGAAAATGAAATCGAACTAATAATGATAAAAATCAATTATATTAAGCAAATAATGAAAGAAGAAGTAAAGACTGTAGAAACAGTAAAGAGTAATAATGAGATAGTGTTTTTAAAAACAAATTATGGAAACGTATGTGCATTTAGTGATTTAAAAGACATTCCTACAGAATACTATGATTCCTTTTATGAGTTGTTAGAATCAATTTGTGACGGTTCATTTAAAAACTTTAAAACATTTACTAATAATGTTATGTTAAAAGGTTTAAGTGAAGTAAGAGGGGAACAAACGAGAATAATATTTGATAGAGTTAGTAATAATGTTTATGTAATTATTTATATGTTTGTGAAAAAAACTGATAAAAATGCCTCATATCAAGCTTCATTGCAAAATCGTAATGACTTGTATACATCGAATCGTGATGAAATAAGAGAATTAGCTAATAATCCAGAATATTTAGAGGAAAACATAAATTTAAAGGCTAAATTGTATGAAACTTTAAAAGGTAAGATTAGGAAGAGAGGGAGTATAAGTGGATAGGTTGATACAATTAATTAAAGAAAAAGCTGAAACTTTGTCAAAAATCACGCTTCCTGATTTACGTAAAGCACAGTTTCTGGAACATTTTTTAAATTCATTTGAACTTGATAATATTGAAACGTATAATAGTATAAGTAAAATTGAATATTTAAGAGCAGTCCTTTTAATAAACAATATTAATATGGATTTTGATGAGTTTATTGATACAACAAGTTTAGTTGGGGAATCAATAAATAATCCTGATTTAAGTTTGTTGAAGTGGTCTGGATATTTAAACGCTTTAAAGAAACTATATGATTTAGAGATTTTGGAAGATTGTTCTCCGAATTCCCCAAAACTTGATGAAAACTTTAAAGCATTATATAAGAAATTTAATTTACCAAATTTTGATAAATCTGTTTTTACATATTATCCAGAATATGTTTACCAAGAAACAACTGATGATTGTAATGAAGCAGGACAAAGCGAGTTCGAAGTTTATGATTCAACTGCTAGTACAGCAATGATTAAATTGTTTAAAGCCTTACCTGATCCTGAAGTATTTGAATGTATTGAAGAAGTAAATATTCTTAAAGAATGTGTTGATGTATATTATGGAGCGTTAGAAGAAGAACTTGATAAATTTTCCCCTAATAGAGAGGGTAATAAAGCGGTTAATAAAATTAAACAAGATGTTAGAAAGACAGCTACAGATACTTTGCGAAGGAGAAATCTTTGGATATTTACAAATTGCGAGAGAATGAAAGCGATGTCTTATGATATTTACACAAAAGAAAAAGATATAAGAACAGAAACTAACCGCAAAATTGGAAAACTAAAAAGACTTCATGACAAATTAATTGCTTTGTCAACCAAAACTCTAGTTTCTCTTGATAACGAAATGAAGAAGTTATTAATTGACAAAGAATTAGAATATTATTACATGTTATTTATATTAAATCATAATTTGGATATTCGAATTGTTGAAGAATATAAAAATATAGAATATAATAATAATTCTATTACTAAACTCGATATTATTTTTAGTAAATATGGTTTAAATTTTAATGATTTAGATGAAAGTAAACAAATGAAAATTGCGGATCTTGATGTTAAAATGGTTGAGGAAATGGTTAAAAGAATTAGATATTCAGAATTATTATTTATAACTGAATATAGTGATTTATTTGCAGATGTGCTTCTTTATTCAAAATTACATATTATACAGTTTGTTGATAATTGTATAAAAAATAAAATAATAAATAAAGAGTTTGTTTTAGCTAATATAAACTTATTATTTGATACAGAAGTATACCAAAATTTTTATTTTAATTTAACTTGTCTAATGAATGCTGGTTTAAATTTAACTAATAAATTAATTAAAAATGTTTTGTTATTAGATAGTTCAACATTGACAAATCAACTTAATATTTTAGGAGAATATAAATTAAAACTTTATGACGAAAGTTTTTCTAATTATGAACTTTTTATAAATCCTAAATTGTTAGATTCGTTTGATAAATTTATTGAACTGGGTTATGGAGATATTATTTTAGACAATCCAAGATATTTAAATGAGGAAAGTGAAAATATGATAAAAAGGATTATCATTTCACACATGATTGGATTATCACCTTTAAATGGTAACAAAAAATTTATTGGTCAAATAACTACAGGTAATAATTTTTATATCAGTTCTAGTGAGTATGATAAGTTTATTATTGATTATAAAAATCAATATCAGTTACCAGTTTGTCTAGATATATTAAACAAATCTCATAGAAATATTATAAATGTTTCCACTAAAAACATGCCTATAATAAAGGTTTTAGATGATAATTTTAAAATAGATTCATTACGTTATGAAATTGCTGGTATTACCATTTCAAGAAAACGAGTAATGCGTAATTTGGAGGTTTTACTTAAAAACATAGAAACTACTAATATGATGCTTCATGATTTAGTATTTCAAGCAATTTTATATAATATGGTTAATAATGTTGAATCAGAAAAGTTGGAGCAAATATATAATTCTATTTGTGCACTTGATATAGACGTTATAAAAACATATAAATTAAGTTAACTGCCATTAAGGCAGTTTTCTTTTAAAATAAAGGTAAATTTTAAAAAAGATAGATTTTTAAAGTTTAGGTGTGTTATAATAAGTTAAGGTGATTATGATGCAAAAGTATGATGAAAATTCGATAAAAATATTAGAGGGCTTAGATGCAGTAAGAAAGCGTCCTGGTATGTATATTGGATCAACTGATAAAAGAGGATTACATCACTTAATATGGGAAATTGTTGATAATGGAATAGATGAAGTTATAAATGGTTTTGGTAATCGTATTAAAATAGTATTATATCCTGACAATAGTGTAAGTGTAGAAGATGAGGGAAGAGGAGTACCAGTTGGGAAACATTCTAGTGGTATGTCTACTCCTGAGGTAATTTATACTGTTTTACATGCTGGAGGAAAATTTGAAACCGGCGGCTATAAAGTGTCTGGGGGATTACACGGTGTTGGTGCTAGTGTAGTTAATGCTTTAAGTAAATGGTTAGAAGTAACAATCAAAAGAGAAGGATATGAATATTTTATTAGTTTTAAAGATGGTGGTAAGTTAGATAAAAAACTAACCAAGGGAGATAAAACTAGTAAAACTGGAACTAAGGTTAGATTCTTGCCAGATCCAGAAATATTTCCAGTTGTAAATTTTTCGTTTTCAACTATTTGTGAAAGAATGCAAGAGTGTGCTTTTTTACTTGAAGGCTTAACTATTGAAATTGAAGATTTAAGAGATGGTAGAAAAGAAAGTTATCATTATGAAAATGGTTTAAAATCTTTTGTTGAATATGCAAACGAAGACAAAAAACCACTACATTCAGTAGTGTCATTTAGTGGTATTAAAGAAAATATAAATGTTGATGTTGCTTTTCAATATACTGAATCATATTCTGAAAATATCATTTCATTTGTTAATAATGTTAAAACAAATGATGGTGGAACTCATGAAGTAGGATTTAAGACAGCATTAACCAGAGTGTTTAATGAATATGCTCGTAGTAATGGATATTTGAAAAGTAAAGATAAAAATTTAGAGGGTTCAGATACTCGTGAAGGCTTAACTGCTATAATTAGTTTGCAAATTCCTGAAAATTTATTACAATTTGAAGGTCAAACCAAGGGTAAATTAGGAACTCCGATTGCTCGTAATGTGGTAGAAAGTATTGTAGGTGAAAAATTACAATTTTTCTTGGAAGAAAATAAAGCAATCGCAACTTTAATCATGGATAAAATGGTTAAAAGTAAACTTGCTCGTGAAGCAGCTCGTAAAGCACGTGATGAGGCTCGTAATGGGAAAACTAAAAATAAGATTGAGAAAAACTTATCTGGAAAACTTGCTCCGGCACAGAGTAAAAATCCTAAGATTAATGAATTATTCTTAGTCGAAGGAGATTCAGCAGGTGGAAGTGCTAAAGGTGGACGTAATAGAAAATTCCAAGCAATTCTTCCACTTCGTGGTAAAGTAATAAACACTGCCAAAGCTTCTATGGAAGAAATACTTAAAAATGAAGAAATCAATACAATGATTCATACAATAGGAGCTGGTGTTGGAAATAGTTTTGAAGTAAAAGATTCAAACTATGATAAAGTAATAATAATGACCGATGCCGACGTTGATGGAGCCCATATTCAAATACTTTTGTTAACATTTTTCTATTATTATATGAGGGGACTTATTGAAGAAGGAAAACTTTATATTGCAATGCCTCCTTTGTATAAAATTGAATCCGGTAAAAAACGAGCTTATGCTTATACAGATCAAGAATTAGAAGAATTGAAACGTGAATTCGGAAGTAAGTATTCAATTCAACGTTACAAAGGTTTGGGAGAAATGAATGCAGATCAGTTATGGGAAACAACAATGGATCCAGAAACAAGAAGTTTAATTAGAGTAAATATTAGTGATGCTCTACTTGCTGAAAAAAGAGTAAGTGTCCTTATGGGGGACAAAGTTGAACCTCGTAAAGAATGGATTAATGAAAATGTTGAATTTACAATGGAAGATAATTATGTTATATAAGGAGAAGTATGTATAGTAAGTATGTAAAACGTTTTTTAGATGTTATATTGTCAATTGTTTTAATATTGGTTTTGTGGCCATTATTTATAATTGTTGGTTTAATTAGTAAAATAACAACCGGAAATATTATTTATAAACAAAATCGTGATGGATTTAGTAAAAAGAGTTTTGTAATTTATAAATTTCAATCTATGTTAAATGGTGATGAAGATAGATACAAAAGAACACCTAAAATTATGCGTTATATTAGGGCTTTAGGATTGGATGAATTACCACAATTAATTAATATTTTAAAAGGTGATATGTCTTTTGTAGGACCTAGGCCATTTATTACAGGGGAAGAGTTACCAATAGAACCAGAACCAATTATTTATACAATGAAACCAGGTGTTATATCTTTAGCTGTTGCAAATGGTAGAAGAAAAATAAGTTACAAAAAACGTTTAAAATATGATTATATTTATGCAACAAATGTTAGTTTTAAGTTGGATGTTTATATAATATTTAAAACACTTGTGTTATTAATTAAGCAAAATATTAGAGGTGAATCATGGAAGAAATAATTAAGAGAATACAAGATTATGCACTGGAAGAAATTATGGGTGATAGATTTGGAAAATATGCCAAAGAAATTATTCAAGACCGTGCGATTCCCGATGTTAGAGATGGATTGAAACCAGTTCAAAGAAGAATTTTATATGCGATGTATAAAGCTGGCAATACTCATGAAAAAGGATATATAAAATGTGCTGCGACAGTAGGAGATGTATTAGGAAAATTCCATCCACATGGAGACTCATCTGTCTATGATGCGATGGTTCGTATGAGTCAGTGGTGGAAACAAAATACAATTCTTGTTGATATTCACGGTAACAATGGTTCAATGGATGGTGATGGAGCGGCAGCTTATCGTTATACAGAAGCTAGGCTTGCTAAAATTAGTAGTGAATTGTTAAAAGACTTGGATAAAAATACTGTTGTATGGGCACCAAATTTTGATGACCGTTTTATGGAACCAACTGTTCTTCCTGCCAAATTCCCAAATTTACTTGTAAATGGAACAAATGGTATTTCAGCCGGATATGCAACCAATATTCCTCCACATAATTTAGGAGAAGTAATTGATGCCACAATAAAACGTATTGATAGTCCAAATTGTAGATTAGATACAATTTTGGATATAGTAAAAGGTCCAGATTTTCCAACTGGAGGTATTGTAGAAGGAAAACAAGGAATAATTGATGCTTTTACAACTGGTAAGGGTAAAGTAATTATTAAAAGTAAAACTGAATTTGTTAAGGAAAAAGGTAAAGAACAAATAATTGTTCATGAAATTCCTTTTGATGTTAACAAGGCTAATTTGGTTAATAAGATTGATGCAATTAGAATTGATAAAAAAATTGAAGGAATTGCTGAGGTACGTGATGAAAGCGACCGTGAGGGCTTAAGAATTGCAATTGATTTAAAAAGTGGAGCAGATAAAGAAACTATATTAAATTATTTACTAAAAAATACTGATTTGCAAATTTCATATGCTTATAATATGGTTGCAATAGTTAACCGTAGGCCTATGACTTTAGGTATTTTAGAATTATTAGACGCTTATATTGCTCACGAGCGTGAAGTGATTATAAAGAGAACAGAATTTGATTTAAAACATGCTAAGAAGAAACTTGAAATAGCGGAAGGTTTTATTAAAATGGTTTCTATTTTAGATGAAGTAATCGCAACTATTCGTGCTAGTGAAAATAAAACTAATGCTAAAGAAAATTTAATTAAAAAATTTAATTTTACCGAATTACAAGCTGAAACGATTGTAACATTACAACTTTACAAATTAACAAATACAGATGTTTTAGCAGTAGAAGAGGAAAGAAAAAATTTACTTATAATTATTAAGGCATTAGAGGCAATTTTAACAGATGAAGAAAAATTAAAGCATGTCATGAAAGAAGAATTAAGAAATATTAAGAAAGAATATGGTACATCACGTAAAACAGAAATACATGACGAAATAACTGAAATAAAGATAGATACAACAAGTATGATTCCAAAAGAAGATTGTATAGTTGTAGTAACTAATGAAGGATATTTAAAAAGAGTATCTAAACGTAGTTTTGGAGCTGCTGATGGAAATACAACTTTAAAAGACGGAGATTATGTAATAGGACTTTATGAAATGAATACCTTAGACACATTATTGTTATTTACTGATATGGGTAATTATTTGTTTATACCAGTTCATGAAATACCAGAACTAAAATGGAAAGAACTTGGTAAACATGTCAGCAATGTTATTAAGATTGACCCAGGTGAAAACATAATTTATTCAATTGCAGTTAAAGATTTTGAAAAAGAGGAATATGTTACTTTGGTTTCTAAAACAGGAATGATTAAACGTACAAAGTTGGGTGAATTTAAAATTCAACGATATTCAAAACCGGTTACATGCATGAAATTAAAAGATGATGATAAGGTTGTAAGTATTTGTAATAGTAAAAAATCTGAAATTTTAATTATAACTAAGTTGGGGTATGGGCTTCGTTATGACATTAGTGAGGTTGCACCAACTGGAGTAAAATCTGCTGGAATTAAAGCAATAAGCCTAAAAGGTGATGAAGTTGTCAGTGCTCACTTAATTAATGATACCGATGATTATTTGGCAATAATCACTGAGAAAAATACAGGAAAACGAATTAAATTATCTGATATTGAAAAATTAAGTCGTGCACGAAAGGGTATTTTGGTTATTAGAGATGTAAAAACTAATCCTTATTATATTTTTAAGACCTTTGTTGTAAATAGTAGAACAACACTAATGATTCAAATAGGTAATGATTTTAAACAAATAAAAGTAAGTGAACTATCTATCTTAGATCGCTATTCAACAGGAAGCAGTTTATCAAAAGCTAATATTAAAAATGTTTTTTTAGAGACTAAACTTGTTGAAGAAGAAATAGTTGAGATTGATGAATGCGAGGAAAAAGAAATTTCCTTAGAAAATGTTGATAAAAAAATAATGACAATCGATGATTTTTTAGATGAATTTAATATTGACAGTAATAATTAAAAATAGTATATTGAAGTTGGTGAGAAATTTTTATGAAAAAGAATAATATAGAAGTAGAAACTTACATATTTGTAGGTGATGAATATAGTGATGAGGCTTATAGACTTGTAAAGGGTAAAAGAAAAGAAAAATATACTAAAAGTGGAATTATAAACGCTTTAAAAAATAATTCTGAATATATTATGAATGGTACTAAGTTAAAAAGCCCAATAGATAGTGAAACCCAATCATATTTAATTGAATATGGTAATGATAAAGACCAACCAAAGGAAATAATAAAAATAGTTACAAAAAAAGGAGCATTAATACCTACTGATCCATATATTGTTGCACTTGAAGAAATATGTCAAAATTCTATTAAAGTTAGAATGAAAGAAACAGCTAAAAAGGTACTTGCTACAGCTTCGATTATTCTAGTCACAACAGGTTTTGTTGCAACAGCTGCTTGGGGTATTACTGAAGGAACTAAGGAAGATATAAAAAGGGACATGGATTACATTAATGGCATTAATAGTGAAAGAGCAGAAAAAGGGCTCCCACCATTAGGTGTAGATGAGCATGAAGATCCTTTAGCCGATGTAGAATTTGATTATGATGGATGTCAAAGAAGTCGTTAGACTTCTTTTTTTCTTGCAAACGTTTGTTTAGGTTGATATAATTAATGTGGTGATAACATGAAATCATATATCAAGGGTGTTTATAAGAAATCAATATTTTCTTCAGAAAAAGGTTATATCATCGGCCTATGTAAAGTAATTGAAACAGATAATATTATTTTTTCTAATTTTATTGATAAAACTATTACATTTACAGGTTATTTTCATGAATTAAACGAAGGTGATACTTATATTTTTAATGGAGAAGAAGTTGAACATATTAAATATGGTTTGCAGTTTCAAGTAGAAAGTTTTGAAAAAATTAAACCAGAAGATAAAGATGGAATAATAGAATTTCTCTCGAGTGATTTATTTCCTAAAATCGGAACTAAATTAGCAACATCTATTGTTGAAGTGTTAGGGGAAGATGCATTAAATATGATTTTAGAAGACCCCTCTTGTCTAAATATGGTTCCAAAAATCACACAAAAGAAGATAGATATTATTTATAATAATTTATTAAAATATGATGAGAGTCATCAAACGATAGTTTATTTGACTGAGTTAGGATTTAATATGAAAGATTCACTCGCTATATATAATCAATACTTAAAAGATTCTATTAGTGTTATTAATAATAATATATATAAAATAATAGATGTAGTAGATGAAATTTCGTTTCTAAAAATCGATGAGGTTGCAAAAAAGATTAATATGGATCCTTTAGATCCGAGGCGTATTAAAGCAATTATTATATATGCAATGAAGTTTTTAACATTCAATCATGGAGACACTTATTTAAATTATCAAGAGATTTATGAATATGTATGTAATTATGTTCATGAAATTTTAACTAATGATACTTTTGAAAACTATTTGAATGAACTAAAAGATGATAATAAAATAGTTGTTGAAGAAAGAAAATTTTATTTAAAAGATATGTTTGATGCCCAAATAAGTATTGTAAAAAAGATATCTAGATTATTAAGAGTTCCTAAAACTAATTATAAAAAATTAGAAAACTATTTAGAAAACTTAGAAAAATATAATGAGATAAAGTATAATGACGAACAAAAAAAGGCTATAACAAAAGCATTAACTGAAAACATATTAATTATAACTGGAGGACCAGGAACAGGAAAAACAACTATAATTAAGGCAATAGTTGAATTGTATCAGCAATTAAATAATTTGAGTTATGAATCTTTAATTTCAGAAATTGCTTTATTAGCTCCAACAGGAAGAGCAAGTAAAAGATTAAGTGAGTCAACCTTTTTGCCTGCCACAACGATTCATAGATTTTTAAAATGGAATAAGGAGACAAATAAATTTGCGATAAATGAGTATGATAAAGATAATAGTAAGTTGATTATTGTAGATGAAGTTAGTATGTTGGATGAGTCTTTATTTGATAGTTTATTAAAAGGTTTAACTGATAATATAAAATTAATTTTAGTAGGAGATTACAACCAATTATCAAGTGTAGCCCCGGGACAGGTTTTAAAAGATTTAATTGAAAGCGAAATGATTCCGGTAGTGTCTTTAGAAGAGTTGTATCGTCAAGATGAAAACTCTTATATTCCAATATTAGCTCAAGAAATAAAAAACAACGAATTAAGTGAAGATTTTTTGGATGCAAAAGGAGATTATTTGTTTTTGGAATGTTCTTCTAATAGTATACGTAAAAATTTGGTTAATATTTGTAATCAATTAATTGAAAAAGATTATGTTTATAAAAATATTCAATTAATGGCTCCTATGTATAAAGGCGAAAATGGAATAGATATATTAAATAAAGATTTACAAAATGTTTTTAATCCTCGAAGTGATTCAAAAAATGAAGTTGTGGTAGGAGATGTTATTTTCCGCGAAAATGATAAAGTATTACAATTAGTAAATATGCCAGATGAAAATGTTTTTAACGGTGATATTGGTGTTATTAAAGAGATTATTAATTCTAACAATAGCGATAGCGGAAAGACAGAAATAATAGTTGATTTTGATTCTAATTTAGTTAAATTTTTGCCCAAAGATTATTCCAAATTGAAACATGGTTTTATAATTAGTATTCATAAATCTCAAGGAAGTGAGTTTGATATGGCAATAATCCCTATTTCTAAATCATATAGTAGAATGTTATATAGAAAATTAATTTATACTGGTATTACCAGAGCTAAAAAGAAATTAATTTTAATAGGTGAAGCAGAAAGTTTTGTTAAAGCCGTAAATAATAATTTGGAAATGACTCGAAAAACAAATTTAAAAGAAAAATTAATTATTATGAATAATAATTTAAAATAATTTCAAAATATTAATGTATGCATATGCATACCAATCATATATTCTAGCTAAGAGGTGATAAAATGAAATTTATGAAGGGATTAGCACTAATGGCAATGGGTGCCGGTGCGACAATGGCTTATCAAAAATATAGTAAGCCAGCTATGAAAAAAATAAAAAAGAACTTGGATAAAACAGCTCATAAAATTAGCGATGGGTTAGAAGATATGATGTAAAAAAATCCCCTTTTAGTGGGGATTTTTATTGCTCTAAATAACTAAATATTATATAATTAAGGCGGTGATACTATGAAAGTAATTGTAAGTGATTTTGACGAAACTTTTTATGATGCAAATTTTGTAGATAATATTAATTTGGTAAATAAATGGCAGAAAAGTGGTAACAGTTTTGTTATTGCAACCGGGAGAGGACTTCATAGTTTAAGAAATATTATTGACAATTATAGTATCAAAGCTGACTATTATATATGTAATGATGGTGCAGTTATATATGATAAGGATTATAATGAAATATATCGTAAGAATATGGATAATAATGTTTCTAAAGAAATATTTGATTATATGCTTACAACAAATTATTTTGAACAAGTATTTATTGATAATTCTGATTATGTAACTCAAATTAGTACTGCTGACTGTAATTGCTTAGTAGGAATAATAATCGATAGATCAAAAGCCCAAGAAGTTTTAAATATAATTTTAAACAAGTATAAAAGTGTTCAAGGCTATCTTAGTACACATTGTTTAAACATTATTGATATAAATGTTGATAAGTCTATAGCAATTAAAATGATTATGAATAAGAATAATTGGAATGATAAAGATGTTTATACCGTTGGTGATGCAATAAATGATAAAAAAATGTTAGAAGACTTTAATGGTTTTTTAATAGGAGAAAAATATAATAATCCTAAATTAAGAAAAAAAGAGTCTTTTAAAGAAGTTTTTGGATTAATAAATTTATTATAAGAAAAAATAGTAAAAGAATTACTATTTTTTTTTAACAACAATATAATTAAGTAGGAGGTTTGTTATGGGATTATTTAAAAGCAAATTTTTAAAAGTTTATGGGTTTCCTATTGCGGTATTACTTGCAATAATTATTGGAAGCCTATGGGGAAATATGTTAGGCGAGGACGCCAGTATTTTTAAACCATTTGGTGATATATTTCTAAATTTAATGTTTACATTAGTTGTACCGTTAGTATTTTTTACAATATCTAGTAGTATTGCAAATATGATAGATTTAAAGCGACTAGGTAAAATTATGGGCTATTCTTTGATTGTATTCGTTATAACTTGTATTATCGCTGCAGTAGTTATGGTATTGGCGGTTAAAATTGTTGATCCGGTAGGTAGCAGTAACATATTAATTGATAATAATGTAGTAACAGAAAGTGTTGGTATAGGAGAACAAATAGTATCTACTTTAACAGTTTCAGACTTTAGTCAAATATTATCACGTAAGAACATGTTACCTATGGTTATATTTTCAATTCTCTTTGGAATTGGAGTAAGTTGTTTAGGTGAAAGTGGTAAAAAATTAAGTAATATATTAGATAGTATTTCCAAAGCACTAATGAAGGTAGTAAAAATTATTATGTATTATGCTCCAATAGGTCTTTGCGCATATTTTATGAACTTGGTAGGAACATTCGGATTGTCTCTGGTAGAAGGGTATTTGAGAAGTTTTATTCTTTATACAACAGTAGGAATTATTTATTATCTAGTTTTTTATTCTTTATATGCTTTTATATCTGCAGGGAAATTAGGGGTAAAACAATTTTTTAAAAACATATTAAATCCTACTAGTGTTGCATTAGCAACACAATCTTCATTAGCAACATTGCCAACTAATTTAGATGCCGCTAAAGAAATAGGCATTTCTAAAGACATTAGAGAAGTTAGTATGTCTGTTGGAACCAGTATGAACATGCATGGAAGTGTAATGGGAGCTATATTAAAAATTGCCTTTTTATTTTCTGTATTCGGAAGAGAATTTTCAGGCCTTGATACATATTTAATTGCCATTTTAATTTCTGTTTTAAGTGGGGTAGTGATGAGTGGGATTCCATCGGGTGGATTAATTGGTGAAATGCTAATTGTAAGTATGTATTCATTCCCTCCAGGAGCCTTTTTAATTATTTCTACTATTGGAATAATAATTGATGCACCTGCTACTGCGATAAATGTAGTAGGAAATCCCGTTAGTGCAATGCTTGTATCTCGTTTAGTTGAAGGTAAAAACTGGTTAAAGAAAAAGTTCAGTTGCTGAACTTTTTTTTATTGTTTATGGTCAAATTAGTTTTCTAATTTGACTTTTATTTTTTCAGTATTTTTAAAATTTAGTTTAGATATTTCAGACAACTTGTCAAAACCATATTTTTTTACAATTTGTATTCCTTGCTCATCAACTTTATCATTTGCACCTTTAAGTAAGAACATGCCTAGTTGATCTCCTAGTTTTGCAAATTCTTTTAGGAATATATATCTACTGATTAATGATGCACAAGCAACACTTAGACACTTGTCCTCAGCCTTAGTTATAAATGTTATATTTTTTACAACATTGTTGCTTGATTTTAAATAATTATAATATACGTATGGTTTAGCAAATTGATCAACAACAATATAGTCATAATTAAAACCTTTATCTTTTAATAATCCCAGTGCACGGTTATGCATTATTGCTTTAATTTTATTCATGTTTATATCATTACTATATTTTTCGTTGTATTCTTTGTTTGATAAAATAATACTCTCATAAGGTATTACTTTAATAATTTTAGGAACGATTTCTAATATTTTTTCATCCGTTAATTTTTTTGAATCTTTAACACCCAATTCTTCTAAAAAGTTTATATTTTCTTTTGCTACAAATGCCGCTGTAACAACAACAGGTCCAAAGTAATCACCTGTTCCAACTTCGTCGGATCCTATTGAATTCGAATTATATATTTTTGGATCTATAAATAATTCTTTTTTATCTTCTTTCTTTTTTTCCTCGCTATTTGTGATTTCTACTTTTTTTAAAGGGTTTAAGTGCCTTTCACGTTCGATCCACATTCTTGCAGAAATATCTGCACTCATACCTTGAAATACAGCTTTTCCAGACTCGTAAAGAGTAACTACACAATCTGCATCATCTGCTTGAAAAATAGCGTATGCGGGTGTTTTTGGTCGCTTAAAATCACTGAAGAATTCTTCCATTTCTTTTTTTGTATTATCACTTACTTTAACTGTTATTGTCATCTAATCACTTCCTTGATAAGTATATTTTATCATAAATTACTTTCTTTTTTACATAAATTATAATATAATTTTAATAGAAAGGTAGATGTAGATGAATATTGTTGATTTAATTATTATAGGTGTTATTGTATTTGGTGCAGTATTAGGATTTAAAAGAGGATTTACTCGTTCTTTAGTTTCGGCAGTTGGGTTTATCGTTATTACAGTTTTAGCCTTTTTCTTAAAAAATCCAATTTCAGTATTTTTATATGAGAATTTACCCTTTTTTAAATTTGCGGGAATTATTAAAGGCGTAACAGTTTTAAATATTATACTTTATGAGGTTTTAGCGTTTGTTATTGTACTAGCAGTTTTAGGAATTTTACTTAAAGTTTTGATGCTTGCAACTTCAATATTTGAAAAAATATTGAATGCGACAATCATACTAGGTATTCCTTCAAAAATTTTAGGTGCGATAGTAGGGGCAATTCAATATTTTGTTATTGCTTTTGTTGTTCTTTATATTATATCTTTGCCAGTTTTTAATATAAAAGAAGTAAATGAATCAAAGTATAAAGACAATATTCTTAACAATACTCCTGTTTTATCTGATTTTGTAGATGATACAGTTGTTGTGGTTGAAGAATTTTCGAGTATAAAAGATAAGTATAAAGATAATAATAATGATACAGAACAGTTTAACAAGGAAGTTTTACAATTACTTTTAAAATATAATATTGTAAAAGTTGAATCTATAGATAAATTAGTAGAGAAAGAAAAAATTCAAATAAATAATATAGAAGAGGTTTTAATGCCTTATAGAAAGGATAGTTAATATGGCAGTTATTTATGGTAATGAAAATGATTTTGAAGAATTAATAAATAAAGATTTAGTTTTAGTGGATTTTTATGCAGAATGGTGTGGGCCTTGTAAAATGTTAGCACCAATTTTAGAAGAATTAGATAATATAGATATAGTTAAAATAGACGTTGACAAGTGCCATGGGTTAGCTAAAAAATTTGGTATTATGAGTGTTCCTACTTTAATGATTTTTAAAGATGGCAATTTAGTAACTTCTCAAAGTGGGGCAATGCCTAAGGCGATGTTAGAACAGTGGATTAACGAAAACAAATAGGGAATATAAAAAAGATATTTCCTTTTTTTATTGGATAAAGTATAATTATAGTAGGTGATAGTATGAAAAAAAGAGGTTTTACTTTAGTTGAGATGTTAGGTATTGTTGTAGTATTAGGTATTATTGCAACTATTGCAATACCGGTTATACAAGGTTCAATAAACAGTAATCGTGAAAAAATGCTTAATGTAGTAAAAAAACAATTGATTGATGTTTCTAAGGATTGGTCAGCCAAAAATGTTTCTAGTTTGCCGGAAGAAAACGGAGAATCTGTTTCGGTAACTTTAAAAGATTTGAAAGAATCTGGGCTATTAAGGATAGATGTGGGTAATCCTAAAACTAGTAAAGTCTTATCAAATGAATCATTTATTACAATTACTAAACGTGATAATAATTTTGTTTATGAAGTTATACTGTATGATTTGGTAGATGCAGATCAAGTGGAAGAGGGTGCTCCTACTATTACATTAAATGGTAGTCAAGTTGTAAATTTAAGCATAGGTGATGTTTATACTGAATCAGGAACTTTAGAACCTGATGTTTCCATTCAAATTATTAAGAATGGGAAAGAAGTATCTACAATAGATACTTCTGCTCCGTGTACATATTCTATATATTATAGTTTAGTTCAAAATGATAAATTAGGGTTAAGTATACGTACTGTAATAGTAAAATAATTTAAGGTGGTGATAAAAAGTGTCACAATCTCAAAAAATGCGAAATGCGTTGCTTAAATACGTTGTACCCAATCTTATTGCAAAGGGTTTTGTTGGGCAATATCCACATTATAAAAAAATATATGACGATAAAATTGAATTACTTGTTTTTGAAACTAATAAACATGGTAATTCATTTACTGTAGAGATATCAACAGTTTTCTTAGTCTCCAAAAAACGAGATAGTAATTTTAGCAGTAGTGAATTTAAAAAAATTGAGGACGCAACAGTTTGGGACACTAATTTACGTTATCGCTTGAAAGGAATGTATGATGGGTGGTTTTATTATACTGATCTTTACAGTCAAAAAATAAATTCAATAGTATTTTATAATGCTATTAGTGAAATTAAATCAAAAGATTATATTCCTGCGACGAATGAAGTACTGGTCCAAAAAGCAGATGATAATATTTATCGTAAAGTGTGTGAAGAAGTAAATAATCAGATGGTTACAGCATTTAAATGGTGGGATGCGTTTCATAAAAATAACAAAATTAAAATGAAATTATTAGAAACGTTTAATTGAAAAAGATGCGTAGATATTTAATACGCATCTTTTTTGTACTTCAATAGTTTTATTAATAAAGAAATTTTTAAGTTTTATTATTTTTCTGTCTTTTAAATAACTTATCAAAAATCTTAAATTTGAATCTTGCTTTTTTTGTTACTGGAAGGGGAAATGGTTCGTTTAATACCCATGGAAGTTTAATTTGCATGACAGAAATTGTAAAATATTTTTCAGTTTGTTCGTTTGGAGAAGCAAAACCATCTATTATAACAATGCTTAAAAATAAATTATCATATATATCAATTTCATATGTTCCCATCGATTGAACATTGCCACAAACTGTATAATCAACAGTGATATAGTCGATGTAATTATTTTCTTCAACACTCATTATTTCATCTGGTCTGGAAATGTCAACACCGAATTCATTTAAAAACTTGTCTAACTTTGGCAATTTATTTTTTATCTGTGCATAATAATTGCGACAACAAGGACAGTCACAAACAGAGTGTATTTTATAATATTCTTGAGTCTTTTTAACATCTACAGAGAAAATATATTCATCTTTTTGAATTGTCTTCATACTTTAACCTCTCTATACATAATATTATATTATCTTATTATCTCGAAGTAAATAATTATTGGTAATCTAAAAACGAGGTAATTACACCTCGCTTTAAATCCTAAAATTTTCTATATAATCCAATAGCTTTACCTAAAATTGTTACATTATTTAAAATAATTGGATCCATTGTGTCATTTTCTGGTTGTAATCTAATATAATTTGATTCTTTGTAAAAAGTTTTTAAAGTTACTTCATTTTCATCTGTCATCGCCACAACAATTTCACCATTTCTTGCGGTGTTTTTTCTTTCCACAATTACAATGTCTCCGTCAAATATACCTACATTAATCATACTGTTTCCACTAACTTTTAGAGTAAAAACTTCTTTGTTGTTTGGTAGAAGATATGCAGGTAGAGAAAAGTACTCGTCAGGTTGTTCAATAGCTTCAATTGGACTTCCAGCTGTTATTTTTCCCAGTAAAGGAACATCAACTACGCTTTCGTCCTTTTTTAAAAATTCATTTTCTACTAATAGTTCAATAGCTCTATTTTTTGTTTCTTCTTTTTTTATAAATCCTTTTTCTTCAAGGTTATGTAAGTGTGCATGAATTGTTGCAGGGCTAGATACTCCTAAGGCTTTTCCGATTTCACGAACAGTTGGAGGATATCCACGAGCAACAATGTATTCTTTAATATAATTTAGAATATCTTCTTGTCTTCTTGTTAATTTTTCCATCATTTTTCTCCTTTTTACTTTACGTTTACAGTATAACATACATTTTTTCAAAAGTCAAACATTTGTTTGCAAAAACCATTGACACGAACTTCTGTTCGTGTTATTATATATGTGTAAAGGAGAGATATTATGAAAGAAATGGTAAAAAGTAAAGGATTAATGGTATTTGTGGTTATGATTTTAGGTATGGTGGTAATAGATTCTTCTATTAATGTAAAATTAGAAAACAAGATAGAAACTAGTAATAATGAAATTGTTATGGCAAATATAAAATAGTAGTTATGTTATTCACAAATTCATGTTATAATAAGAATATAATGAGAAGGTGTGAATATGGAAAGAAGAATTATTGCCAATATTAAGTCATTGGGTATAGATATGATTAAGAGAGCAGGAAGTGGCCATCCGGGAATTGTATTAGGTGCTGCACCTATTATAGCAACATTATACAAAGACCATTTGGTTATTAATCCCGATAATCCAAATTGGCTTAATAGGGATCGTTTTATAATGTCTGCAGGGCACGGTTCAGCATTATTATACTCAACGTTATTTATGAGTGGTTATAATTTGTCATTAGATGACTTGCAAAATTTTCGAGGACTAAATTCTAAGACGCCTGGACATCCAGAATATGGTATTACACCTGGAGTAGATTGTTCTACAGGACCTCTAGGTCAGGGGTTTGCTAATGCTGTTGGTATGGCAATCGCAGAAAAAAAATTAAAAGCAATGAATAGTATTTTTAATTATCGAGTTTATTGTTTGTGTGGAGATGGCGATATGATGGAGGGAATAAGTCATGAAGCTGCCTCTTTAGCAGGAACTCTTAGACTAAATAATTTAATAGTCATTTATGATTCTAACCATGTTAGTTTAGATGGAAGTACTGATTTAACATTTAGTGAGAATGTAGTTGATAGATTTATTTCCTATGATTGGAATGTTGAGTTTGTTAAAAACGGTGATGATACAAAATCTATTAATAAAGCTATAGATAGAGCAAAAAAAGCAACTAGACCAACAATCATAGTAGTTAATACTGTTATTGGTTCGGGTTCATTATTAGAGGGAAGTAATGAGGTTCATGGAAAAATATTAACTGATGATGATATAGAACAATTAAAACGAAAATTAGATATTTCCACTCAACCATTTTATGTTGATGATGATGCTTTAAGTGTGATGAAAAAACAAATTTCTGATCGTTCTTTAGAAAAGTACAATCGTTGGACTAAGGAGTTTAATAATTTATTGTCTGTTGATACTGAATTAAATAAATTTGTAAGTAATCAAGAAAAAATTAATTTGTTAAATTATGATTTTAAATTTTCTAATGATTTGAACGAAGGGACAAGAATAACAAATCAAAAAGTAATGAATTATATTGGAAATAATTTAATGTCATTTATAGGGGGAAGTGCAGATTTATCTAGTTCTACAAAAACATATTTAACTGATGGGGGAGTTTTTTCTAGTAGTAATTATAAAGGTAAAAATATTTATTTCGGAGTTAGAGAGCATGCCATGGGTGCAATTGCAAATGGTTTAGCATTAAGTGGATTCAGGCCATTTGTTTCAACGTTTTTAGTATTTGCTGATTATTTAAAACCAGCGATGAGGATGAGTGCTCTAATGAATCTGCCAGTTTCTTATATCTTTTCACATGATTCAATTACTGTTGGTCAAGACGGCCCTACACATCAGCCAATAGAACAGTTGACCATGTTAAGAACTATTCCAAATTTTGATGTATATAGGCCCTGTGATGCCAAAGAATTGGTAGGAAGTTGGAATACAATATTAAATAAAAATAATCCTAATGCCCTTATTTTAACAAGGGGTAATGTCCCATTATTACAAAATTCAAAAATGCATGAAGTAGAAAAAGGAGCATATATAATTAGAAAGGAACAGGGAAGACTTTATTCAATTATTATTGCAACGGGTTCTGAAGTTAATATTGCTGTTAAAATCGCTGATGAAATATATGAACAATATAATATTGATATAAGAGTTATAAGTATGCCAAATATGGATTTGTTTTTAAAACAGAGTCAAGAATACAAAGATAGTTTATTACCAAAAGGTTATAGAAATATAGTTATTGAAGCGGGCAATAGTGCTTTATGGTATAGGTTTGTTTATAATGAAAACTATTTAATAACTATCGATGATTTTGGTGTTAGTGCAACTACTACAGATGTTTTAAAACATATGAATTTTGATTATGATTCTATAAAAGAAAGAGTAATAAAACTATTAAAATAGTTTTTACTCTTTTTTTGACAAAAAAATCGCAATAGATTTTATAAAATTGTTTTGGTGATCATTAGTGAGGAAATATTATTTATTTACAATAAAGAAAGAATATTATGAAATATATAAAAAAAATCCGTTAGTTTTATATAAGACAATTGAAAATTTATATAAATTAAAAAAAGATGATTTATCTTATGGGATAACTCTATATAATCAAATATGTGATATTATTGATATTAATAGATTAAAAAATTATTTTAATCATATTAAGGAAAAAAGTAACGGAAATAAGTATTTGATTAAATTAAATAACCAATTCACTTTCTTTGATTTTCATTATTCATGTATAATATGCAAAAGTTGTAAGAATTATCCGACAGTATTCAATACTTTAAACTATTATAATAAATATATTTTTGTTTGTGATTTTTATAATCGCGATTACTTTTTTTTGAACAAAGATGTAATATCTTTATCCAATACAAAATATAATTATTTGTAAGTCTTGTAAAATCTAATGTTTTTTAGTAAAATATAAAAAGAGAGGAAGATAATATGGATTGGATATCATTTTTATTAGATTTATTAAAAATTTTAGGTGGACTTATCGTTGGAGCAGTAATAGGATTTTTTATAGCTCGTAATTATATGAAAAAATATATGAAAAAAAATCCACCAATCAATGAACAAATGATTAAAGCTATGATGACACAAATGGGGAGAACTCCTAGTCAAAAACAAGTTAATCAAATGATGAAAGCTATGACTAAATATATGGATTAGTCATAGTTTTTTCATATACTAATATAGGTGATGATATGAATCCAATAATTGGTATTATGACAAGACCTGAAATTTCTCCAGAAAAACATAACATAATGTGTGCTTATGAAGATGTAATAACCTCGGTAGTCCAGAGTGGTGGCATTCCTCTTGGAATACTACCGCTAAATAAAAGCAAGTTTAATTATAATATTTTTGAAATTATTGACAAATGTGATGGAATTATATTTCAAGGTGGAGATGATTTTACAAATGCAGAAATTGAGTGTATGAAATATGTTTATAAAAAAGATATACCTACACTTGGCATATGTTTAGGTATGCAACTCATGAGTTATATGTTTGGTGGAGATTCTATGCCTATTAATAATTTAGAACATAAACAGGCAAATTTAAAATATGTTCATGACGTACACATAAAAAAAGAATCACAACTATATAAAATATTTAAACAAGATAAGATTAAAGTGAATTCTAGACATAAATATACTGTAATTAACTCAAATTTAGACATAACCGCAATTAGTTCGGATGGTTTAATAGAAGGGATTGAAGACAAAAATAAAAAGTTTTTTGTAGGTGTACAATGGCACCCAGAATCAATGACTTCATATGATATATTAGAAAGTAGATTGTTTGACTACTTTATTAATGTATGTAGGAAGTGAATTATGACATATAGAAGTATCTTGAATATAATAAATGGGGAATGCTTGTGTGGTAATTTAGATACTAAATTTACAGGTATATTTGTAACTGATAGTAGAAAAATAAATCCTGGTGATTGTTTTATTGCAATAAATAATGGTCAAAATTATATAAATAGTGCAATAGAATTGGGTGCTAATTTAATTATTTGTAATTGTGATTTTTATGATAATAAAATAACGGTATTTAAAGTTAGTGACACTAAAAATATTTTGTTATCTTTAGCAAATTTAGTGAGAACTCAAAATCTAAATATACCTGTTATTGCGATTACGGGAAGTGTTGGCAAAACAACTACTAAAGAACTGATATATGAAATATTAACAAGTAAGTATCGTGTATTAAAAAATGAGGGAAATAAAAATAATCGGATTGGTATGAGTGAAACTCTATTTAGTCTAAATCAAAATTATGATATTTGTGTTTTAGAAATGGGTATGAATCATTCGGGAGAGATAAACGAATTATCTGTTTGTGCTCTTCCTGATGATGTAGTTATAACTAACGTAGGGACGTCTCATATTGGTTATTTAAAATCTAAAAGGAATATTTTTAAGGCAAAATGTGAAATATTAAACGGAATGAGACAAGGAACATTATTTATTAATGGCGATGACAAATATTTAAAGAAAATAAGAAATACTAAAATAGTAAGAGTGGGTTTAAATAGAAGCAATGATTTAATAGCGTTTAATATTATTTCGACCCAACATCATGTTTATTTTTACATAAATTATAATAATAAACGTTATCATATTAAGTTTAATATTCCAAATGAAACCTTAATTCCAAACATTTTAATTGCTATCGCTGTAGGTTTAAAATATGAGATTTCGATCGAGGATATTATTAATAGAGTAGAGTTATATAAATCAATGAACCATCGTAATCAAATCAAAGAAATTAAAAACACTATAATAATAGATGATTGTTATAATGCAAGTTTTGAATCTATTGTTGGTGGTTTAGCGTTGTTAAAAAATTATAATAAGAAAAAAATAATTATTATAGGTGATGTTTTAGAACTTGGTAAATATAGTAAAAAAATACATAAAAAAATTGGAAAATGTTTAATGAAAGAAGATATGGTTATCTTAGTAGGTAAAGAGGTAAAAAATATCAAGGGTAAAAATTTTATTTTTAAAGATGATTATACTGAAGTTATATCTTATTTAGACGAGGTAGATATTAATCATAAGATTATTTATCTAAAAGGTTCAAGAAAAATGCGGTTAGAAGAAATTAGAAATTATATAGAAAAAAGATTAACAGAATGATTCTGTTATTTTTTTTATTTATTGCCTATATCTTTAAAATAATATATAATTACTAAAGAAAGTTGTGATATTATGAAAATTAAATATGAATTATTAAAGACTGAAAAAAATACGAAAGCTCGATTGGGAAAGTTACATACTAACTATGGGGTATATGACACTCCTATGTTTATGCCAGTTGGTACACTTGCGACAGTAAAAACTTTAACTCCTGAGGAATTAAAAGAAATTGGTAGTGGTGTAATTCTTTCTAATACTTATCATTTGTGGTTACGTCCTGGTGCCGACATAGTTAAAAAGGCAGGAGGACTTCATCAATTTATGAATTATGATGGGCCTATTTTAACAGATAGTGGTGGATTCCAAGTGTTTTCACTTGCTAACAAAAAGGACATAACAGAAGAAGGGGTAACTTTTAAAAGCCATATTGATGGTTCTAAATTATTTCTTACACCAGAGTTGTCTATTGAGGTTCAAAATAAATTAGATAGTGATATTGCGATGAGTTTTGATGAGTGTATTCCATATCCTGCAAGTTATGAATATGCTAAAGAAAGCACCGAAAGAACTCTTCGTTGGGCTAAAAGAGGTAAGGAAGTATTTAATAACGAAAGACAATCTTTATTTGGTATAGTTCAAGGTGGAGAATATACTGATTTAAGGGAGTATAGTGCTAAAGAAACAGTTAAAATTGGTTTTGATGGTTATAGTATTGGTGGAACAAGTGTTGGTGAAGGGAAAGAAGTAATGTATAAAATGGTTGAGGATGGTATTAGATACTTGCCAATAGATAAACCTCGTTATTTAATGGGTGTAGGAGACCCAATAGATATTTTAGAGGGGGTAATTAGAGGAATTGATATGTTTGATTGTGTATTACCAACTAGAATTGCTCGTCATGGAAATGCTTTTACTAGGGATGGAAAGCTAAATATTAAAAATGCGAAATTTAAAGATGATTTTACTCCGATTGAAGAATCCTGTGACTGTTATGCTTGTAAAAATTATACCAAAGCATATATCAGACATTTGATCACTTGTAATGAATCGTTAGGTGGTAGACTATTATCAATTCATAATATTCGTTTTTTAATCAAACTAACTGAAGATATTAGAGAGGCAATTAAGAATGATGATTTAATTAATTATAAGAATAATTTTATAGAAAGGTATCAAAATGGGACGAATAAAGATAAAGAAAATTAAATTAAATAGTAATAAAATTTCTAATAAAATTGTATTAATTTCAGATACTCATTACTCTAGTAAAAAAGACTTAATAAAGTTAAATAACATTTTAGACCAAATAAAAAAACTTAATCCTAATTATATATGTGTGTTGGGTGATATTTGTGATCAAGCTAAAATATTTGATGAGGAGGTACTCATTGATTGGTTTTCAAAACTTGCTCTTATAAGCAAAGTAATTGTAGTTTACGGTAATCACGATTTATCTAATTATAAAAAGAAAACTTCATGTTTAAATGAACAGTTTTTTAATAGAATAAAAAGTATTAATAATGTGGAATTGTTAGATAATCAATCGAAATGTATAGATAATATTTGTTTTGTTGGTTTAAAGTTTGATTACGATTATTATTATAAATATGGAGAAAATTATAAAAAATTTATAAAACTATATAATGAGGTTGTTCAAGAATTAAATAACAATAATTATAATATTCTGCTTACTCATTCACCTATTGCGTTAACTCAAGATGGAGTTATTAATAAATTAAATGATTATAAAAATATTGACTTAGTATTGTCTGGTCATATGCATGGAGGATTAATGCCAGATTTTTTAAGACCAATATTTAAAACTAGGGGGCTTGTTGGTCCAAATAAACATCGTTTGTTTGTAAAATATGCATATGGTAACTTTAAAATTGAAAATATTAATTTTATGGTTTCTTCAGGAGTTACAAAGTTATCTAATGTAAGTAAATTGAACTTTTTTGATAAATTATATAGTCCTGAAATTGTTGAAATAGAAATAAATAATAATGATAATTTTGACAACGAAAATAAAAACGTGTTAAAATAAATTGTGGAGAGGGATTTGGATGAATAAAGAACAATTAATAGAATATAAAAAAAAGTTAATTCAGTTAACAGAAGAAGATAGCAACCAAAGAGATATTTATCTATCACAATTAAATAACGGAAAATTAAAGGGACCAATGCTAGGTATTCCTAGTATTGATAAACCATGGTTGAAATATTACAATGAGAAAAGTATAAATATGTCTATGCCTAAAATGACTTGTTATGACTACTTGAAGGAATGTAATAAAAAATATTTAGATAGAACAGCTTTATCATATTTTGGAAGAAAGATAACGTTTGAAGAATTATTTATAAATATTGAAAGTACAGCTAAGGCATTAAAAAGTTTAGGACTTAAAGAAAACGAAGTTATTACTATATCTTTGCCTAATATTCCAGAAGCAGTTTATTTGTTTTATGCATGTAGTAAAATAGGGGTTGTTGCTAACATGGTAGACCCAAGATCTAGTGAAGAAGATTTAAAAAAATATATTGAAGAAGTAGATTCAAAGTTAGTAATAATTGTTGATTCGCATTTCTATAAAATAAAAAGATTAGTTGACGAAGAGATTGTTGATAAAACAGTTGCGGTTTCACCAGCAGAGTCATTGCCTTTAGCACTAAATTTAGGATATAAAGCAAAAGAGTTTGTTTCTAGTATAAAAGATTCTAATAAAAAAATAGATTATTCATGTAAAGTTATCAATTGGAGTTCATTTATTAACGGTGGCAATAATTTTATGAAATCAACAGAAGTAGAATATGTTTCTAATAGACCTTTTGTAATAGAACATACTGGTGGAACTACTGGGAGTCCTAAAGGCGTTATTTTAACTAATGAGAATATCAATGCTGTAGCACTTCAAAGTGTATTAACCGGAATAGATATGAAAAGAGAACATACTTGGTTAGATATTATGCCTACCTTTATAGCTTATGGTGTTGGAATGGGACTACATTTGCCATTAACAATCGGTATGGAGACAATTTTAATACCACAATTTAAAGCTGAAGAGTTTGATAAATTACTTTTAAAGCATAAACCTGTTCATATGGTTGGGGTTCCATCATATTGGGGAACAATCATAAATAGTAAAAAAATGCAAAAGCAAAATTTATCTTATATGATAGCCCCAACAGTAGGTGGAGATGCAATGAATATTGAACTTGAAAAAGCAGCAAATGCATTTTTAACTACGCATGGTTGCTCGTCAAAAATAACAAAGGGCTATGGAATGACAGAAGTTTGTGGTGGAGTAGTAGGAACAATCGATGAAAATAATCAATTAGGAAGTGTAGGAATTCCTTTTGTTAAAATCAATATAGCAATATTTGATCCAGAAACACAAGAAGAATTAGGATATAATCAAGAAGGAGAAGTATGTATTACAGGGCCTAATACAATGTTAAAATATTGGGATAATGAAAAAGCTACTGAAGATATTTTAAAGGTCCATGAAGATGGAACAGTTTGGGTACATTCTGGTGATATAGGATATATCACAAATGATGGAAATTTATTTATTACCGATAGAATGAAGAGATTAATAATTAGATATGATGGATTTAAAGTATTTCCGTCACGCATAGAAAAAGTGATTTCATCATATCCAGCAGTTGAATCGTGTAAGGTAATAGGAATTCAAGATTGTAATCATAGTCAAGGTAAATTGCCTAAAGTTCATATTGTATTAAAAGAAGAGTATAGAGAAGATGAAGACATAATAATTCGTGAATTAGAAAAACTTTGTATGGAACAATTGCCTGAATATATGCAACCAGTTGCATATCAGGTAAGAGATATAATGCCTCTTACTAGTGTTGGAAAAATTGATTATTTAGCACTTGAAGCTGAAGAAATTAAAGTGAAAACTTTGACAAAAAACAAATAAAGCTATTTGTTTTTTTCTTTATCTTTTCTTAAAATATGATATAATTAATGTGTAGGATAGGTGGTATTTATGCAAATAGGAATGTCAGTTATAGGATGTAGTTTTGTTTATTTAGTAGTACTGGCAATAGTTTACTTCAAAAAAGAAAAAGTTAATGTTTTTGAAACTAAATTATATGGTGGGTTATTAATTTTAAATATAATTGGTTTATTTTTAGAATTTATGTGTTGTTTAACTGTAAGCAATATGGATAAATATCCACTAATAAATATTATAATGAATAGGTTATATTTAATATATTTTGTAACATATATTACCACTTTTACTGTATATGTATACTATGTTTCGTTTAATAAAAAAAACAATGATAAATTGTCTAAAAAGGGATTATTAATAACCTTGATTGGGATTATTTATTCAATTTCTTTGTTGTCAGTTATATTTTTACCATTGTATTATTTTTATGAGCCTAATATAGTTTATTCATATGGACCTGCTACTGACTTTTTAACTTTATTGTGTGGTATATATTTAATTATAGATATATTTTGTTTAATTAAAAACTTCAAAAATATAAAATCGAAGAAAATTATACCTTTATTTGTACTTATTTTTTGTATGTTAATCGCATTTGTTGTTAGAAATTTAAATCCAAGTATTATTTTAATTAATTCATCATTTGGTTTAGTAACTGCGATAATGTATTTTACAATAGAAAATCCTGATATGAAGATGTTAAGAGAATTAGAACTTGCGAAAGAATATGCAGAAAAGGCCAATCGTGCTAAATCTGAATTCTTATCTAGTATGTCCCATGAAATTAGAACTCCATTAAATGCTATTGTGGGTTTTTCTGAATGCATTAAAAATGAAGATTCTTTAGATGAAGCGAAAAAAGATGCAGGAGATATAGTAATTGCTAGTAATAATTTGCTAGAAATAGTAAATGGGATACTTGATATAAGTAAGATAGAAGCTAACAAGATGGAAATAATTAATAAAGATTATTGCTTGTTACCAGAACTTCATAATCTTGCTAAATTAATGGTCCCTAGAATTGGAGATAAACCCATTGAATTAAAAACACATTTTGGTGTTGATATTCCATTTGTTATGTATGGTGATATTGGAAAAATTAAACAAATAATAACAAATATTCTTACTAACGCGGTGAAATATACAGAAAAAGGTGAAATCAATTTTGATGTAAATTGTATTAATCAAGGAGATAAATGTTCGTTAGTTATTTCTGTTGAGGATACTGGTAGGGGGATTAAACCTGAGAAGATAGATACATTATTTACTAAATTTAATCGATTAGAGGAAGATCGAAACACAACAGTAGAAGGAACTGGCTTAGGTCTTGCAATAACTAAATCATTAGTGGAAATGATGGGTGGTAAAATTATTGTTCAAAGTAAGTATGGAATCGGGTCTAAATTTACAGTGTATTTAAGTCAAAAAATAATTAAACTACATGGAATAGATGAGAAAAAAGAACAAGAGATTCAAATGCTAAAATTTCCTAATTCGAAAGTGTTAGTTGTAGATGATAACGATTTAAATTTAAAAGTCATTGATAAATTGTTGAAGCGATATGACATTAGTACTACACTTGTTGATAGTGGTGTGGCTTGTATTAATTTGATAAAAGAACATAATTCGTTTGATTTAATATTAATGGATGATATGATGCCAAATTTAAGAGGCCCAGAAACATTAAAGATATTAAAGAATATAGAAGGTTTTAATATTCCGGTAATTGCTTTAACAGCTAATGCAATCGCGGGTATGAAGGAAAATTATATTAAGGAAGGTTTTAATGATTACTTATCGAAACCATTAGAAAAAGAGGAATTAAATAATATTTTACAAAAATATTTAATAAAAAAAGAAATAAATCCATCTACAAAAGATAGTCAACTTAACTATAAAGATTATAGCGGTAAAAGAATTCTTTTAGTGGATGATAATGAAATCAATAATAAGATTGCTTTTAATGCCATGAAAGACTATAATTTTGATGTTGATAAAGTATTAAGCGGTAAGGAATGTTTAGGTAAAGTAAAAGAAACAACTTATGATTTAATATTTTTAGATTATATGATGCCAGAAATGGATGGTATTGAAACTTTGAATCAACTAAAAAGAATAGAAGGATTTAACACTAAGGTTATTGCCCTTACTGCGGATGCAGGAGAAGGAGCTAGAGAAAAGTTCTTGAATGCTGGCTTTGATGAATATATTGCTAAACCTATAAACAAAAGAATACTAAATGAAATTATTGATAAATTAATTTAAAAAGAAAACCAGTAATGCTGGTTTTTTAATTTTTATTTGGCTTAAATTTATTTACTCCAACAATACTACCTAATATAGAAGATACAATTAATATAACATAATATATTATTAATTTTATTGAAAAACTATAATTTAATCCTAGGTAATTAAATAATGTTAATATAATTAAAAATATTAAACTTAATTTTAATCCTTCTAGCCATCCTTTTTTACCTTGTTTTTTTCCAATCACAAATCCACCACTAAACATTGATAAAATAGGTATAATAACTTTTGTAATTTTTATTCCAGTATTATTTAGTATTCCTATATAATTAAACAAGGTACCAATTAGTGTTAATCCTAATATAAAACAAAAGATAAACAATAACGAAATTCCTAAATTTTTTAAATAGTTCATGTATACCTCCTAATAAAATTTATTCTTTGTATAAATATATATTCGAAAAACCATAATAATAACGGTGATAATATGTATATGTCTATGGTTTTTAAAACATTTGTTTTGTATGTTTTTATTGTACTTGTATATCGTATTATGGGTAAAAAAGAAGTTGGAAAATTAAGTATTATAGATTTAATTGTATCTATTTTGATCGCAGAACTTGCAGCAATTTCTATTGAAGAAACAGATAGATCTATTTTTACTTCAATCATTCCTATTGTAGTATTAGTTTCTATCCAGTTAGTTATTAGTTTTATTACATTAAAGAACGTAAAATTAAGAAAAATAATTGATGGGAATCCTACCGTAATAATTAAAGATGGGAAATTAAATTTTAAAGAAATGAGTAAACTTCGTTATACATTAGATGACTTATTTGCTCAATTACGTGAACAAGGAATTAAAAGTATTGAAGAGGTTAATTATGCAGTTTTAGAAAATAATGGTAAATTATCTGTTTTTGAATCATCTAAGGACTATCCGCTTCCAATCATAGTGGATGGGAATATTGATTACTTAGTATTAAAAGATTTGAAGAAAGATGAAAAATGGATTAATGATATTTTAAAGGAACATGAGATTAATTTAAGCAATGTTTTTTATGCTTTTTATACTAAGAAAAAAACTTATATAATAAAGAAGAGTGATATAGAATAAAAATATTTAAATTTATATATTTTTTTTGAAATATAATATTTTTTTAATCTTATAAATATCAAATAAAGTAACAAAAACTATGTTCATACTGGTTGCAAAGATGAGACCCCACAATCCAATTTTTAAGTTACAACCAATAATTAAAGTAAGTGTTCTAATAATCATTCCAATAAGTGTTCCATACATTGCTTCTTTAGCTTTCCCCATCGCTTGCAAACTCGCACTTATAGGACCTTGGATATAATGTAGTAAACAAATAGGTGCTAAGAATTTAATATAAGATATTCCTTGATTAGTATTATAAATTAATTTGAGCGGGATTTGTGGTATGAATAGGAATGTTAAAGTTGCGGGAATACCTATCATTAATGAAAAGAATAATCCTTGTTTAATTTTGTTTTTGGCATAAATTAAATTATTATTGGCGTAGTTGTTACTAACTACAGGAATCAATGCTTGAGATATGGCTTGAGTAAAAAAAGAAGGAAGTAGTAGTAAAGGCATAACATAACCATTAAGGATTCCATATTCATTAACGATAAAACTATTTGAATAATTATTTTTAAGTAAGAAAAAAGTTAAAATAATTGGTTCAAAAAAGTAACCTATATTTCCAATCAAACGGCTTGCGGTAGTAGGAAGACTAATCCCAAAAATTTCTTTGATACTATTTTTATGAGGTACAAAATCCTCTTTTTTTATTGAAAAATTTTTTGGAAGAAAAAAGAATAAAATAAGTATTGAAGTTAATTCGCTAATAATATTACTTAAAACAATAAAACAAACCGCAAATTCAATTCCTTTTATTAAGAAGAATGGAATTCCGATAATCATAATAATTAGTCTAATGATATCTTCGGTTATATTAGAAATTACATGAGGAAACATTTTTTGACGGCCGAAAAAGTATCCTCTTAAAATACTTGAAATGCAAATGAAAGGAAGTACGAAACCTATTGAGGTTAGTGCAAAACTACATCTAGAATCATGTAGTAAGTTGTTAGCAATAAATTTAGAAGAAAATATTAAAATAATCATTATAATTATATTAATTCCAAGAGAAATAGGTAGAGATGAAAAAACAAGATTTTTATTATTTCTTTTATTTTCCGCAACTAATTTTGATATAGCTACAGGCATGCCCATTTGAGCAATAGCGATAAGAAGTGAGAAAGTAGGCATAATTAACATGTATAAACCCATACCTTCAGTTCCCACTAATCTGGTTGTTACAATCTTTATTGTCATACCCAGTATTTTAGTAAAAAAACCACCAATAAGTAAAATAAATGTTGACTTAATAAATTTACTTTTTTTCATAGTTTCTCCTTTAAAAAATAGTGTTTATCATATATAATATATATGATGGTTACTAAAAAAATATTATGGAGGTATATCATGGATATGGAATTTACTAGTCTTGAACAACTTTATAAAAGATTAAAACCTGCTTTAACTGCTAAAGCTAACGAAATGCATATGCAAGGATATAAATACGTTAAAGAAGATGATGTATGGAATTATTTAAAAGAGATTAAATGGAGTAATTCGAAAAATCTATTATTATTTGAAATGGTAAGAGATATTTTAAATGTTGACAGTATTATCATTGATGATTATGTTAGACAAAAGTTAAATTCTAAAAATAGAAAAGTTTATTTTAACGAGGTGTAGTATGAAAAAAATTGTTGGTAAAATTATTATTTTAATTATTTTGTTTTTAGGTTCAATTGCTATTTTAATTCCAACTTTAAACAATACTAATTTTGGTTTAGATCTGAGTGGTGGTTTTGAGGTTTTATATCAAGTAAGTTCTTTAGATGGAAGCCCTATGACGCATGACAAAATTAGTGCAACATATAAAACTATCAGTAAAAGAATTGATACGTTAGGAGTATCTGAACCTAATATTGTAGTTGAAGGAGAAGATCGAATTCGGGTTGAACTTGCCGGAGTTACAAATAGTGAAGAGGCACGTAATACATTAAGTAAGGTTGCTAGTTTATCATTTCGAGATACCAATGATAATTTGCTTATGAATAGTGATGTTATAAGTGGAGCTAAAATAGGTAGTGATGCAAGTGGTCGACCAGCAGTTGCACTAAGTGTTAAAGATAAGAATACTTTTTATAAAATAACTAAACAAGTTAGTGAAATGAGTGATAATAGAATAGTTATATGGTTAGATTATGAAGAAGATAATTCTTTTAAAACTGAAGAAAATAATTGTGGAAGTTTAACAAATTCAAAATGCTTAAGTGTAGCAAGTGTTGGAGAGGGTTTTGCTAGCGATGTAATTATTCAAGGGAATTTTACAATGGAAGAAGTAGAAGGATTAGTGGATTTAATTAATTCTGGTAGTCTTCCAACTAAATTAGAGGAGATTTCTTCTAAGACGGTTAATGCTTCATTAGGAGAAGATGCTTTAAATAAAACATTTACTGCAAGCGTAATAGGAATAACTTTAATTATGCTAGTTATAATAATCATTTATAAGTTTGCAGGCTTTGTTGCGAGTGTTGGTTTAATGATTTATTCGGCTTTTACATTCTTATTATTTTGGTTAGTTGGTGGAGTTCTTACGCTTCCTGGTATTGCTGCAGCAGTAATAGGTATAGGCATGGCGGTTGATTCTTGCGTTATTAGTTTTTCACGAATTAAAGATGAACTAAAATCTGGTTCCAAACTAAAAGAAGCAGTTACTAACGGTAATAAAAATTCATTTGTGTCTATTTTTGATGCTAATATTACTACATTGATAGTTGCAATAATTTTATTTATATTTGGAGAAAGTAGTGTTAAAGGATTTGCTACTATGCTAATTATCAGTATATTTGTTACAATGTTTGTAATGGTATTTATAGTTAGATGGTTAATAAATATGGTAGTTAATACTAAATATTTTGATGACAAAGAAAAATTATTTGTTGGATTTAACAAAAATAAAACAGCAGAACCGTTTTCTAAACTTGATTTTGTTAAAACTCGCAAATGGTCTTTTCCATGTGCAATAATTCTTCTTATAGTAGGTGTTATTTCGCTTATAACCGTGGGTCTAAATTTAGGAATTGATTTTAAGGGTGGGACATCCATCACAATTAAGTATGAAAATTCATTAACAGAAGAAAAAATAAAAGAAGATTTAGAATCAATGAATTATAGTGTTTATAGTCAGGAATTGATAGATGAAAATACAAGTATTGTAAAGATAAGTAACACACTGAATAAAGATGAAGTGTTAAGCGTTAGTAATCATTTTAAAGATAAATATGATGCATCCACAGATATTGGTGTGGTATCTAATTTAGTTAAAAAAGACTTGGTTAAAAATGCGTTTATTTCAGTAATCTTAGCTTCTGTAGGTATAATTATTTATATCACCTGTAGATTTAAATTCAGTTATGCAATAAGTGGTATTATCGCATTAGTTCATGATGTATTCTTTATAATCGCATTATTTAGTTTATTTCGCTTAGAAGTGTCTAGTATATTTATTGCTGCTATTCTTTCTATTATTGGATATTCTATAAATGATACGATTGTTACTTTTGATCGTATTCGTGAAAAAATAAAAAATAATAAAAACATAGTTAATTCTGAAGAAGAATTGAATAATATAATTAACTCTGGTTTAAAAGATACAGTTGGTAGAAGTTTAGTTACAACCTTAACAACTTTAATTCCAGTAATATGTTTAATCATTTTTGGCTCTCATGAAATTAATAATTTCAACATTGCTTTATTATTTGGATTAGTCAGTGGGACATATTCTTCTGTATTTATTGCTTGTCAAATTTTTGGATTGTTATTTAAAGGTAATATAGGTAAAGATTTAATTAAAAAAGATGATGATGACGATGAACCTGAGGAAAAAATTATAAAAGGGATTAATGGATAGTCCAAAAAACACTTTAGAATATCTTTAGATATTCTTTTTTATACCCTAGGCAATTATGTGAAAATAGTGTATAATTAGTTTGTATTGGAGGGGTAAATATGTTTATAGATGAGGTATTAATAGATTTGTTTGCTGGTGATGGTGGAAATGGTTGTATGGCTTTTCGTCGTGAAAAATATATTGAAATGGGAGGACCTTATGGTGGTAACGGTGGAAAGGGTGCTGATATAATATTTGAAGTTGATGAAGGATTAAATACATTAATAGATCTGCGTTATAGACGTTGTATAAAAGGAGATAAAGGAGAAAATGGTTTAGGTAAAGGAATGCATGGAGCGAATGCTAATGATATTGTTGTTAGAGTTCCTCAAGGAACTGTTATTACTGATGTAGATACAGGTCTAGTAATCGGGGATTTAACAAAACATAAAGACCGAGTTATTGTTGCAAAAGGTGGACGTGGAGGTCGTGGAAATATGGCTTTCGCAACACACTCTAATCCTGCACCAAGTTTTTGTGAAAATGGAGAACCTGGTGAAATAAAAAAGGTTAAGGTTGAACTTAAACTTTTAGCTGATGTCGGTTTAGTTGGAATGCCTAGTGTAGGAAAATCTACTTTGATTTCGAAAATTTCAGCAGCTAAACCAAAGATTGCAGAATATCACTTTACAACTTTAAAACCTAATTTAGGTGTAGTAAAAGCAAGTAATGATAGGTCGTTTGTTGTTGCAGATTTACCTGGGCTTATTGAAGGGGCTTCATTAGGAGAAGGTTTAGGAGATAGATTTTTACGTCATATAGAAAGAACTAGAGTAATTGCACATATAATTGATATCAGTGGTTTTGAAGGACGAGACCCTTATGAAGACTATATGATTATAAATAATGAATTAAGAACTTTTAATGAAAAAATAATAAAAAAACCTCAAATTGTAATAGCTAATAAAATAGATTTACCCGGTGCTTTAGAAAATTTAGAAGAATTTAAGAAGAAAGTAGATGTTCCTATTTATCCTGTTTCTGCATTAACTGTAAAAGGTTTAGAACACGTTATAAATATTTTAGCTGATATGTTGGACGGTATAAAAAAAGAACCTTTATATGAAGAACAAGAATTTGAAAGTCATGTATTATATAAATTTGAAGCAGAAGAACCTTTTAGTATTATAAAGGAAGATGATACATGGGTTATTAAGGGTGAGCAACCAGAAAAAATGCTTAGAATGACAAAATTTAATTCTGATGAATCAGTTTTGCGTTTTTCAAATAAATTAAAACGTATGGGAATAGATTCTAAATTACGTGAAATGGGTGCACAAACAGGTGATAATGTAAGAATATTAGATTTTGAATTTGAATTTAAGGAATAACTATTAATTTTAATAGTTTTTTTCATAAAATGTATAAAAAACAAAAATAATGTTGTATAATGATAGTAGGAGATGATTAATAATGATTTATCATTTTATAGGAATAAAGGGAACGGGAATGGGAGCACTAGCTCAAATAATGAAATCTTTAGGATATGAAGTGCAAGGAAGTGATAAAGATGATCATTTTTTTACTGAGGATGCGTTGATAGAAGCAGGAATCCCAATATTATCTTTTGATAGTAACAACATTAAAGAAAATATGGTTATTGTACAAGGTAATGCATTTAGAAATGATAATGTTGAAGTGGCTCGGGCACTAGAATTAAATTTAAAAATATATACATATCAAGAAATGGTAGGCAGACTTACAGAAATGTTTATGACTATAGGAGTTTCTGGATGTCATGGAAAGACAACAACTACTTCGATGATGGCACACGTACTTAAAAATACGGTTGGATGTAATTATTTGATTGGTGATGGCAGTGGTTACGCAAGTAAAGAAAATAAATACTTTTGTTTAGAAGCTTGTGAATATAAACGTCATTTTTTGGCATATTCTCCTTATTATGCTATTATAACTAACATTGAATTAGATCATATAGATTATTACAAAGATATAGATGATGTAATTCTTGCTTATCAAGAATATGCTAATAAAGCAGAAAAGATGGTTTTAGCTTGTGGTGATGATCCATATACACATACTTTGGAAGTTAATCCGCCAATATTCTATTATGGACTGAATGATGACAATGATATAATTGCAAAAGATGTTGAATACACAAATGAAGGAACAAGTTTTGATGTATTTGTAGAAGATAATTATTATGGTCATTTTGATCTTCCGCTATATGGTAAACATATGCTATTAAATGCCTTGGCAGTTATTGGTGTTTGTTATTATGAAAGAATGGAAGCTAAGGATGTTGCTAAATATTTAAAGACATTCCAAGGTGCTAAAAGACGTTTTAAAGAAAATACCATCGGAGATATTGTAACAATTGATGATTATGCACATCATCCAACAGAAGTAAAAGTTACTATAAAAGCGGCTCGTCAAAAATATCCAAATAAAAAAATAGTTGCCCTTTTAAAAACTCATACTTTGTCACGCACCAAAGAAATGGCTGATGATTTTGTAGAAGCTTTAAATTTAGCTGATTGTTCATATGTTACTGATATTGGAGTTGATAGATTTGAAGAAGGATATGATGATGTTGATTACCATGTTATTTTAGATAAACTTGATAATGGTAAGTATATGAGTTTAGATAATGTAAATGATTTGCTACAGTATGAAAATGCAGTTTTAATTTTTATGAGTAGTAAAGATATTTACGTTATTCAAAGAGAATATGAAAAACGTTTAAAAGAGAAATTAGGAATAGTTGAGTAAAAATACTTAACTATTTTTTTATGATAAAAAGGAATTTATCAAAAAAGTTAGTATATTAATGATGAAAGGAGGATTATGAATATATTAATATATTTTTTAAGAAAGTATAAATTTATATTAATTACATTTTTAATAATAGTGTTAGTATATATCTTTTTTAATTCTTTTAAAAATGAATCAAATGAAGTGATTGATTTTGTAGATAAAGAAATTGAAATTTCTGATAATGTATCGGGTAATATAAAAATAAATATTAAAGGAGCAATTAAAAATCCTGGAGTATATGAGATTGGAAGTGACGCAAGAGTAGAAGATGCGATAAAGTTAGCAGGAGGTTTAACGGAAGATGCGGATACAAGTATTATTAATTTGAGCAGGAAATTAACTGATGAGAATGTAATTATCGTATATACTAAATCAGAAGTTAAAAAAATAAAAAATGGTAATGTTGTAATTCAATATATTGAGAATGAGTGTAATTGTCCGGAATATGAAAATAGTGCGTGTATTGATCCAGATATTTTGATTAATGATAAAGAAGAAAACACAACTTCAAATAAAAAGATTTCTATTAATAAAGCCACAATAGAAGAATTACAAACTTTACCTGGAATAGGGGAGTCTAAGGCAAAATTAATTATTGAGTATAGAAAAAATAATGGTAATTTTAAAAGTATTGATGAAATTAAGAATGTAAAGGGAATTGGAGATGCAGTTTTTAATAAAATTAAAGACGATATTACCATTTAGAATATTAATAATAGTAATAACTTTTTTATATTGTTTTGTGTATTTAACCATGAAACCTATTTCTAAATTTGATATTATTGATACTAAGTTTATAGGTGTTATAGAAGATATCAAAGAAAAAGATAATAAGGTTCAAATTGTTTTGAAATCAAAAGAAAAACTATTAATAAATTATTATTTAGATGGTGAAGAAAAATTTGAATATGATTTAGGTGATAAAATTTTAGTTATTGGTAAATTAAACACCCCTAGCAATAATACTAATTTTAATTTATTTAATTATAAAAAATATTTACTTAGTAAAAAAATAAATTATCAAGTTGATGCATTAGAAGTATCTTTGGTTAAAAGTAATACCAATTTTATATATGTCCTAAAAAACATGTTGATTGAAAAAATAGAAAAGTTAGATAATAAAACATATTTGCGAGCCTTTATATTAGGTGATACTAGTCAAATACCTGATAAAATAAAAAAATCGTATCAAACTAACGGCATTAGTCACCTGTTTAGTGTATCTGGTATGCATGTAAGTTTTATATCAGGTATTTTATTTTTTATTTTACGTAGATTCAATAAAAAAACTAAAAATATAATTATAATTCCTATTTTATTTTTTTTGGCTTTTTTAGTAAATTTTTCTCCTTCTGTTATGAGAACAATTTTAATGATAGTTTTAATATTAGTTAATAGGTTTTTAAATTTAAACATAAAAACATTTGATTTGTTCATTATATTGATTTGCTTGTTTTTGATATATAATCCATATTATATTTATAATACTGGTTTTTTATATAGTTTTATCATAACTGGTTTTCTAATTTATTATAAAGATACATTGAAATCAAAAAACTATATATTAAATGTATTAAAAATATCATTAATTGCTTTTTTATCAGGTATGCCTATCACTATGTATAATTCATTTGAAATTAATTTTTTAAGTCCATTTTTAAATTTATTATTTGTTCCATTAGTAACTTTTATAATATTTCCATTATCTTTTTTAACTTTAATATTCCCAACGTTAACACCAGTACATTTATTTTTTATAAATATCATGGAATCAATAAGCTTATTTTTTGGCGATATAAACATTTTAAAATTTACGTTTGCTAAGCCTCACTTAATTATAATTCTTTTTTATTATATTGTTATAATAACTATTTTAAAAAACAAAAAATATTTAGTGATATTGTTAGGAATATTGATAATTCATACAAATGCTTCTAAATTTAAATTTAATTACAATGTTACATTTTTAGATGTAGGACAAGGTGATTCATTATTGTTAGAGTTGCCATATGACAAAGGTAATATTTTAATAGATACAGGTGGAACTTTTACATTAAGTAGTAATTATATTAGTAATAATACAATAATCCCATATTTAAAATCATTAGGAATTAAAAGTCTAAAATATCTAATAGTTACACATGGTGACTACGACCACATGGGAGAAGCAATAAATCTAGTAAATAATTTTAAAGTAGAGAAAGTAATATTTAATTGCGGAGAATTTAATGATTTAGAAAAAGAATTAATCAAAGTATTAGATAAAAAGAAAATTAAATACTATTCATGTATTAAAGAATTAAATATTGATAATAACAAATTATATTTTTTAAACAATAAATTATATGACAATGAAAATGATAATTCAAATGTAATTTATACTGAACTTAATAATTATAAGTTTCTATTTATGGGAGATGCTGGAATAGAAGTCGAAGAAGATTTAATTGAAAAATATAAATTACAAGATATAGATGTATTAAAAGTAGGACATCATGGGAGTAAGACAAGTAGTGGTAAAGAATTTATTAATGAGATTAATCCAAAGTATTCGATAATATCAGTCGGCAAGAATAATCGGTATGGTCATCCAAATAAAGAAGTATTAGATAATTTAAAAGAATCAAAAATATATAGAACAGATAAAGATGGAGGTGTTATGTTTAAGATTAAAAATAATATATTACAAATTGAAACATGTATATCATAGAAAGGAGTAATATGAATTATTATAATGAGATAAAGAACGAATTAATAAATAATGAAATAAATAGAAAAGTAAAAAGTTATTCAATTAATAAAAGTGATTTAAATACTTATTACAATGTTGGAAAAATGTTAAGTGAAGCTGGCAAACATTATGGTGAAGGAATAATAAAAGAGTATTCTAAAAAATTAACTAATGAGTTAGGAAAAGGTTATACTCAATCAAGATTAAGATATTTTAGAAGATTTTATGATGTATTTTCAAAATGTCTGACACTGTCGGACAAATTGTCATATTCTCATTATTGTGAATTGATATGGAATGATGATATTAATAAAATTAATTATTATATAAACATATCAATTATTCAAAATCTATCTGTAAGGCAATTAAGAGAAAAAATAAAAATAAATGAATATGAAAGATTACCGGAAGATTCAAAAAATAAATTAATTTCAAAAGAGAAATCGACAGTAGAAGATTTTGTTAAAAGTCCAATAATAATTAAAAATAATAATAACTATGAAATTATATCCGAGAAGATTTTACAAAAATTAATTTTAGAAGATATAGAATCTTTTATGAAAGAATTAGGGAATTCATTTTGTTTTATTGGAAGCGAATATAAAATTAGAGTAGGTAATAGCTTTAATTATATAGATTTACTTTTATTTAATTATGAATATAATTGCTTCGTAGTAGTTGAATTAAAAATAACAGAATTGAAGAAAGAACATATTGGTCAAATACAAATTTATATGAATTACATAGATGAAAATTTAAGAAAGATTAATCAAGATAAGACTATTGGAATAATAATTTGCAAACAAGATAAGAAATATGTAATAAAATATTGTTCTGATGATAGGATAATTTCACGTGAATACGAGTTAGTATGATATAATAAATAATGGAAGTGATAGTATGACTTATAATAAATTACTAGAAATGTTGTTATCTTATGATGTGTATGATCAATTGAAACAAAATGAACAAGTAATATTTAAACTTATTCCAGAATTAAAAATGTGCAAAGGGTTTGAACAAAATAGTAAATGGCATATTTTTGATGTTTATGAACATACTTTACATGTTGTATCAGGAGTAGATAATAATATATATTTAAGACTATCAGCATTATTTCATGATATTGGAAAACCAAATTCTTATACAGAAGACAGTAATGGAGTGGGGCATTTTTATAATCATTGGAATGAATCAATCAAAATATTCAAAAAATATCAAGAAAGTTTTTGCTTATCAAATGAAGAAATTATATTAATTACTAATTTAATTTTTTATCATGATATTAACATTGATAAAATGACTGATGAAGAAATTAATAATATGATAATATCAATTGGAATATTAAACCTTGGTTTATTATTTTCATTAAAAAGAGCAGATTTGTTAGCACAATCCCCAGACTTTCATAACTTATTATCAAAAATTAATAATCAAGAAAAAAATATAATTAAAGTGAGAAGATTAAATTATCCTAAAGACTAGAAATAGTCTTTTTTTTTTATAAATAAATGGGATTCCATTAGTATGCATAAACGATAGTCACCACCTGGAGACTACGACCATATGGGTGAAGCGATTAATATGATAGAAAAATTTAAAGTGGAGAAGGTAATCTTTAATTGTGGCGAATTTAATAATTTTGAACAAGAACTGACAAAATTTTAGATAATGAGAAAATAGAATAGGTGGTAACAAAAAATGGTAATGTCATTTTTTTGTTATTAGAATAATTATTATATGCATCAATTTATGAATTTTGAGTATATTATTATTAAGGATATAAATATTTAATATTATTGGTAAAACAAAATTATAATTTTAATAACAATTGTTTTTTAGTACGCTAACGTTTTAGCGTTTATATATAGATGAAGCATCAGCTTCAAAAAAAGATTAGTTTTCTAATCTTTTTTTATGTTTCTAAATTATTTTATTAAATAAGTATTTATTCCGTATTTTTCTTTTATTGGATCAAAGAAAAAATCATTATAAAGAGGATAATAAGTAAAATATGCAAACACAACTATAATTGATATAATAATACCAATACAAATATAATTTAATAATTGATTATTTTTATTAGTCAAAATGTAAAAACTGACAATTTGAGAAAATATAATAGAAATAAATAAAAATAATAGTGTTATAAATATGTTTTCTCCGATTTTATAATATATTGGTAGCCATATAAGCAAGAATATTCCTATACAAGATAATGCACTAATTAAAATGTTTAGAAAGAAATTATTTTTAGGCTGTTTAAATTTAATCAATAAAATGTAATCAATAATTCCATATAGTACAAATGTAGTAAAAATTAATTTTAAATGTTCAAAAATACTTTCGTTGACCGGAAAAAATACAGCAAATAAGTTATTGGGAAAAATATCATAGACAAAATGAAAAAGACTCATTAAGATAAATAAACAAAAAACTGCAATTATTTTAATTTTTTTTAAATTCATATAAGCTCACCTAGTGTTATTATATGAATTTTTAATAAAAATATAAAAAAACATTATAAAAAAAAGGAAATAGACAACTTTTGTCGTATATTAATATTAGGAGCGTGATATATATGGCTAAGTTAACTACTCAACAGATTAACGATATACGTAGTAGTGTAGATATTGTTGATATAGTTTCAAAATATATACCGCTAACACAAAAAGGGAAAAATTTTTTTGGTGTTTGCCCATTTCATGATGATCATTCACCTAGTATGAGTGTATCGCAAGAAAAACAAATTTATACATGCTTTTCGTGTGGTGCAACAGGAAATGTTTTTAAATTTATAATGGATTATGATAATATTTCGTTTCCTGAAGCTATCAAAAAGATTGCTGATTTAGTAGGAATTCCTCTAAATATAGATGTGAACGTTAATAAAAAAAGTATTATAAATAAAAGTTTATATGATATATATGAATTAAGTTTAAAGTTTTATCAAAATAATTTAAATACAAATGATGGAATAATAGCTAAAGAATATTTGTATCAAAGAAGTATTGATGATGAATTGATTAAAGTTTTTCAAATAGGACTTGCTATTAAAAAACGTGATTTGTTAACTAGATTACTTCTAAAAAAAAGTTTTAATGAAACAGACTTAATTAAAAGTGGACTAATAATAAAAAGTGAATATGGACTTAATGATATTTATTATAATAGAATTATGTTCCCATTATACGATTTAAATGGTTCTGTAGTGGGGTATAGTGGACGAATATATAATACTAATGATACCTCAAAATATATAAATACAAAAGAAACTGAAATATTTAAAAAAGGAGAACTTCTTTATAATTACCATCGTGCAAAAGATGAGTGCCGCACTTTAGGACAAGTTATTATTGTTGAAGGGTTTATGGATGTTATAAGAACCTACAGCATTGGAGTTAAAAACGTTGTTGCAACCATGGGAACGGCCGTCACAAAGAATCAAGCATTATTGATAAAAAGAATGGCTAAAGAGGTAATACTTTTATTTGATGGTGATGAAGCGGGAGCAAAAGCAACAATGTCTTGTGCTACTGAATTAGAAAAAATTGGTATTGTTCCAAAGGTCGTTAGATTAGATGAAAATTTAGATCCTGATGAATATATATTAAAATATGGCGAGGAAAGATTTTTAACAAAGTTAAAAAATCCCACTAATATAATGGATTTTAAATTGTCATATTTAAAAACAAAAAAGAATCTTAATAATTCTGCAGATATTGCAAAATATGTTAATGAGGTTTTAGAACATTTGAATAATATTGAAGATGATGTGTTGAGAGAAATAACTCTTACTAAATTAAGTAAAGATTCTAATTTGGAAATAGATTTTTTAAGAAATAAATTAGAAATGCCAATTAAAGATATTAAACTAAAAGAAAAAAATAAAGATGAACGGAAAATACTAAGTAAATATCAAAAAGCAGAAGTATATTTGATTAATTACATGATGAAAAATACCGAAGTAATAAAACGTTGTATGAAAAAACTTTCTAATTTGCCAAGTAAGGAATATAGGGATTTGCAAAGATTAATAGTCACTTATTATAATGAATTTGGTTATATTAATGAAGCAGATTTTATGACTTATTTAATGGATAAAGATGAAAGTTATATGGAAACAGTTAAACAAATAAAAAAAATGAATTTGAAGGAAAATTTTACATTAGAGGAAATTGATGATTATATTAAAGTTATTTTAGATTATAATATTGAAAGCGAGTATCAACGTTTGTCAGATTTGATGAATAAAACGGATGATATTATGAAAAAAGCAGAAATTGGTCAAAGAATAGTGGAATTGAAGATATTAAAAGGAGAATAGTATATGAATGAAATAAAAAGTTTTGATGAAAGAAAAATGGAATTAGTAAAAAAAGGAAAAGAAAAGGGATTTATAACATATGAAGAATTAGCAAATTCGTTAAAGGGATTAGATTTAGATGCAGATTCTTTAGATGATTTATATAATTTATTTAATGAAAATAATATCGCTATTGTTTCAGAAGATGATGTCGATGGAAAAGATGGTTCAGCGGATAAAATTTTATTAGATGATAATGCCTTAACAAAGGATTTAACAATAAATGATCCAGTTCGTATGTATTTAAAAGAAATAGGACAAATCAAATTGCTTACAATGGAAGAGGAATTAGAACTTGCTGATCGTATTTTAGCAGGTGATGAACAAGCAAAATCTATTTTAGCGGAGGCAAATTTACGTTTGGTTGTTAGTATAGCGAAACGTTATGTAGGACGAGGAATGTTATTTCTTGATTTGATTCAAGAAGGAAATATTGGATTAATGAAAGCTGTAGAAAAATTTGATGTGTCTAAAGGATATAAATTTTCTACTTATGCTACTTGGTGGATTAGACAAGCTATAACTCGTGCAATTGCAGATCAAGCTCGTACAATTCGTGTACCTGTTCACATGGTTGAAACAATCAATAAACTTGCTCGTATTCAACGTCAATTGACTTTGGAATTGAATCGTGAACCATCGGAAGAGGAGCTTGCAAAAAAAATGAATATGTCAGTTGATAAGATTAGAGATATTTATAAAATTAGTCAAGAACCAGTTAGTCTAGAAACTCCGATAGGAGAGGAAGATGATTCTCATTTGGGTGATTTTATTAAAGATGAAAGAAATATGAGCCCAGAAGAGTATGCTACTAATGAAATGCTAAAGGATGAAATCGCCGATGTATTATTAACTTTAACAGAAAGAGAAGAAAAAGTTATTAGATTACGTTTTGGTCTTGAAGATGGTAAATCTAGGACATTGGAAGAAGTTGGTCAAATGTTTGGAGTTACCCGCGAACGTATTCGCCAAATTGAGGCAAAAGCATTAAGAAAATTACGTCACCCATCTCGTTCAAGAAAATTAAAAGATTATATGAGTGAATAAAATGAAATTGACAAAACGTTTACAAACTATTGCTGATTTGGTTGGTGATGTTTCAAAAATATATGATGTTGGTTGTGATCACGCTTACTTAGATATTTACCTTGCAAGTAAAGGTATCAAATGTGTTGCAATTGATGTTAGAAATCAGATTGTTAAGTTTGCTCAAAAAAACGTTGATGAGAGTGGTTATCAAGATAAAATAGATGTAGTCTTAAATAATGGATTGAATGGTTTTAAAGTAGATAAAGAAGAGTTGGTTATAATGTCTGGTTTAGGTACTCGTACAATATTAGATATTATAAAAAATCAACCTGTAAATAGGCTGATTATTCAGTCAAATGATAATTTGTTTTTGTTAAGAAAGAACATGATGAATCAAAATTATTATATATCTGATGAAAAAATAGTTTTTGAAGATAATAAATATTATGTGATAATCAAATTCGAATCTGGCTTTAAAGAATATACAGATTATGAATTGTTACTTGGTCCTAAATTGTTACATCAAAACACTGATGTATTTACACAGTATTTACGCAGTATGCTTTCTCATTATCGCGATGTATTACTAGCTGTACCTGCAAATTATTTGGAAAGAAGAATCGCGATAGAACAAATAATTAAGTATATTGAAATGGCACTTAGATGATGCCATTTTAATTTAGAAAAAATGTAGGTAACCCATCAAAATTTGCATTATTATTAGTTTTTGGCACTACAATATCTGTTGATTTTATCTCTGAGATAACACTTTCGTTTTGACTTACATTAGTAGGAATATCTGTTTTTTTAAATTCATTCATAACCTTAAATATGGTTTTAGCATTTTTCATAACAGGAGTTACTTGTTTTATTACGGGTAGAGCTTGGTTTACTACACTTAAAGTTTTTTGCGTAGTATTTAAAATAGAACTAAAGTTAATACCTTTTAATAATCTTGAAAAAAAACCTTTGGAAACTTGAGTGGCAGGAGCAATGCCAGAAATCATATTCGGATATATATTAAAATATGGCATATAGTAATTCATATAATACTCCTTTCTAAAATATTATATGTTTTTGTATAATTTTGTTTTACAAAAATCAAAAATATGCTATAATAATTATGATAGAAGGATAGAAGAGATTGGAAGGTGTTTTTTTAATGGATAAAAGAAAATTCAATTTTTTCAATTTTGTCTTTAAAATAATACAGTTTATATTTTTGTTACCAATCAACATTATAAAATATTTTTGCGTGGGTTTTTATAATGTTTGCTATTTTTTTATTAACACAATTTTGAATACAGTTATATTTTTTTCATTTTGTTTATATAAAATTTTAAAATATTTTATTTTATTTTTTACTTTTCCTCTTATGATTTATAATTTTTTTCATTATAAAGGACAAGAAAAAAAAGTTGAACAAAATGTAATTCAATCAGATAATAATTCTATTTATAATGATGGTAGTGTGATTGAACCTATTATTAATATCGCTGAGATGCTAGAACAAAGTTCGATAAACAACACTACTATACACAAAAAAGATGCTGTGGAAACAAAAGAAGAAAAAAAACTAGAACATAATATTAAAGTAAAGAAACAAAAAAAACACCCTAATTATTTTATGCATTTATTGATGCTTTTATCCTTTCCAATTTATAAAATTGTTAAATATATTTTATTTGGACTAGCAACTATATTTATAATTTTTAAAAATTTGTTTGTTTATGCTTCATTTTTATTATATAAAATAGTTAAATATTTGTTATATTCATTTTTAACTCCCAAAATGATAATTAATATCATAGAAAGACGTAGTGGTAGAAGTGGCGAGTATAAAGAACAACTGAAGATAAAGCGCCAAGAAGCGAAGTTTAAAAAACAATTAGCATATCAAAAGAAACAAGAGGAAAAACTCCGTTTAACTCTTGAAAAAAAACAACGAAGAGAAAAAGAATCAGAAGAGTATATTAATGAGAATGTTAAAATAGAAAAGAAAACGTTTGGTCAAAAAATGAATGACTTATTAAACAAGATATTTTCTTTTCCAAGCATAATAATTACTAAAATAAAAAAAACTTATAAAAATTCTGTTTTCGTTAAACACTCTAGAAACAAGCGTGATATAAGCCGTAAAGCATTATTAATTGATTTTGAGGGTGAAGACGCAGAAAAAAGTGATGTTAAGTTAGTTTATCAATATATTGCTAAAGACCCTGATGGAAAGATTGTAACAGATTATTTTGAAGCTTTTTCAAAGGTAGAGGTTCATTCGTTTTTACTTAGCGAGGGTTATGAAGTTTATAATATTAAAACTAATAAATGGATTCAATTTGTTCATGGTAGTTCTTCTATTTCAAAAGAAAAAATAAAAAACAAGGATTTAATTTTCTTTTTAAATCAATTATCTACTTATATCAAATCCGGAATTCCATTAGTAGAATCACTAAAAATTTTAGCAAGACAATATAATAAACAAAAAAAATATCAAAAGTTATTCAGAATGATTATTTATGATTTGACAATGGGAGAGAGTTTTAGTTCGGCATTAAGCAAACAAGGGGATGCATTTCCTAGAATTTTGATAAACATGATAAAAGCCTCAGAAATGACAGGGGAATTACCAGAAGTATTAGATGATATGTCGAGTTATTTTACTGAAATAGATAAAACTCGAAAGCAAATGGTTACAGCCTTGTTATATCCTATTATCATATTAGTAGTTTCAGTAGTTGTAATTATTTTTATATTGTTGTTTGTTATACCTAGATTTGTAAGTATTTATGAAACAATGGATGCTGGTAAAATTCCACAATTTACTTTGACTGTGCTTGCTGCAAGTGAATTTTTAAAACACAACGTAATATATTTGCTAATTGGTGTTGTTTTGTTTGTTCTTGTATTAATTTATTTGTATAGAAATGTTAAAGCTTTTAGAACTATTATGCAGTGGATATTAATGCATGTGCCTGTTTTAGGTAATGTAGTAATATATAATGAGGTAACAATTTTTACTAAAACTTTTGCATCGTTATTGGCACATAATGTATTTATTACTGATAGTATGGATATCTTAAATAAGGTAACTAATAACGAAATATATAAAATGTTGATTTTGGATACAATAACTAATCTTGCAAGAGGTGAAAAAATTTCTGAATCTTTTAAAGATCACTGGGCATTTCCAGTTCCAGCATACGAAATGCTGGTAACTGGAGAACGAACAGGACAGTTGCCAGAAATGATGCTTAAGGTTTCTGAATATTATCAAGAATTACATCGGAATGCTGTTACAAGAATAAAAACATTTATAGAACCGATTTTGATATTATTCTTAACTGCTATAGTTGGAGTTATTGTATTGGCAATTGTAATACCGATGTTTGGTCTTTATGAATCTGTACAAAGTTATGGTTAATATAGTAGGGGGATTTATGACAGTTTATTATTCAATTTGTTTGTTTATTTTAGGAACAATTTTAGGTTCGTTTTTCAATGTAGTGGGATGGAGATTACCAAATGGGCAATCCATTGTTTCTCCTCCCTCGCATTGTCCTAAATGTAATCACCAACTGAAATTTTGGGAACTAATTCCGGTTTTATCGTTTTTTTTACAAAAAGGGAAGTGCACTAGTTGTAATCAAAAGATTTCATGGTTTTATCCATTTTTTGAAGCAGGATGTGGATTATTATTTACATTGGCTTATTTGGTATATGGTTGGACTTTAGAATTAGTTATCGTTTTAACTTTTATTTCAATGCTAATTATTATAATGGTAAGTGATTATCATTATATGATTATTCCAGATGAGGTTTTAATTTTCTTTGGGGCAACATTATGCGTTGAGATAATATTTATTTATGGTTGGGAATCGTTATTTGCTAGTTTAGTAGATGGATGTATTGCGATGGCGGCCATCTTTGCACTTAAATTGTTTGGAGATCTTATTTTTAAACGAGAATCAATGGGTGGTGGAGATATAAAACTACTATTTGTATTCGGTTTAGTATTAGGTTGGCCTCTAGCTGTTTTTTCAATACTATTAGGTTCGATAGTAGGTTTGCCTATATCTTTAATTGTTTTGTTAAAAAAGAAAGATCATGTAATACCATTTGGCCCTTTTTTAAGTGTAGGAGCAATTATTCTTATGTTAACAAAATTTGATTTTAATTCTCTAATAAATATTTTAATTAAATAAAAAAATATACTCAGTTAAATTGGGTATATTTTTTAATTTGTTTCGTCAAATACAATCTCATCTAATGAAAAATTATCATCTATAATAATGGGTTCTTCAATATTATTTAATTCTGAATTTGCTTGTTGTGATTGAACAGGCCCATTTTGATTTATAGTAGTGTATCTTAATGCAGTTTGAAGATTGTAATCTCCAGCAATTTTATCATCATCATCTAATTCAATAATTTTTAACAATTCTTCAAATGTAGTTAAACCGTTTGCAACTTTTTCTAGTCCGTCTTGAAGTAAGGTTATTACATCAGATTTATAAACTAAATCACGAAGTTTGTCACGCCCTATATTAGTACTTAATGCATCTCTAATTTCTTCATTAATCATTAATACTTCGTGTATGGCGATACGTCCTTTATAGCCATTTCCACATTCTTCACATCCGACAGTTGTATAAACTTCGTTTATATCTTTTTTTAAGACTTTTTTAAATAATTCTTTTTCATATTCGTTAGCAATTCTTTTTTCACGACAATGTGGACATAAACGACGAGCTAATTTTTGAGCTACTACTCCAGTCAAAGCACTTGCTAAAAGATAACGCTCAACATCCATATCTAACAAACGCTCAATAGTATTTAATGAATTGTTCGTGTGGAGTGTTGATAAAACCAAATGTCCTGTAATAGATGCACGAACGGCAATTTTTGCAGTTTCTGTATCACGAATCTCTCCAATCATAATTATGTTAGGGTCTTGACGCAATATAGAACGAAGAGCCGTAGCAAAATCCAATCCTATTTCACTATTAGTTTGAACCTGGTTTATCCCTTCGATTTCCATTTCTATCGGATCTTCAACGGTAATGATATTTGTTTCTTCGCGGTTTAATCTTTGAAGAATAGAGTAAACGGTAGTAGATTTACCACTACCAGTAGCTCCGGTAACCAATATAATTCCATTAGGTACATTTATCATTTGTAATATTTTTTTATAGTTTTCTTCGCTGAAACCTAATTGTTCGATACCAGATAAACTCATAGAATAATCTAAAATACGAATAACAACTTTTTCACCTTCACTGGTAGGAAGACTAGATACACGTAAATCTAAATTAACATCTTGCAAAGTAGCTTTAATTGAACCATCTTGTGGTAGTCTTGATTCTGTAATATTCATTCCTGAAATTATTTTAATACGTGTTATTAAATTTTTCTTGATTGTATTAGGAATTTCTGCATAATCAATTAATTGACCATCAATACGGATTCTTATTTTCAAAAATTCTTCGTATGGATCAAAGTGAATATCACTTGCTCCACGTTTACTGGAATCGACTAATATTTCATTAACGATTTCAACAACGGGTTTCTTTTCAAAATCAAACACTTTTAGCATTAATGTTCAACCCCTTTATATTCTCTTTATTCTTTATTTAGGACTAGTATTTATCCTAAAAATATTATATAATATTTTTATAATATTATCAACCTAAAGGAGTCAAAATTATGAAAAAAAACAATCAAAAAGGTTTTATGCTGGTAGAAGCTTTTGTAGTTTCAACAATTGTACTTGGTGTTTTGGTTTTTATGTTTATTCAAATTAGAACTATTGTAAATGGGTTTAATAAAAGTTTTTCATATAATACGATTCCGGGAATTTACATTGCAAATGAATTAAAAAAAATTATAAAAATTCAAGATTATGATGAATTAAAACAACAGGTTGAATTAACTGGATATGTATTAGTGGATGAAGATAGAGCTGATTGGAATAATATGTTTGGCATGAATAATATAAAAACTTTAATAATTGCCAAAGATGACATTAATAGTTTAAAAAAAATTAAGGGTGAAAAAATCTCTGATAAAGTTGTTGATTATATTAATACAATAACTTCATCAGACGTTCAAAATGCTTATCGTATTATTGTTGAGTTTAACGATGATACGTATGCTTCGATTAGATTGTAATAGGAGGTTTTATGAAAAATAGTAAAGGTTTTTCGATTGTAGAACTCATTGTTTCTTTTAGTCTTACGATGATAATTGTAATAATTTTATTTGAAATAATTGTTTATATGAAAGAATTATATGAAAAGTCTGTTACCCAAACGGAACTACTTAATAGGCAAAATTTAATGACAGATTATATATATACAGATATTATGTCAAACGAAGTTGACTATATTGATGTTTGTGGTGATAATTGTATAATATTTTCCTATTCTAATGGGGATGTTAAGAAATTAGAATGGGATACTTCTTACGGTTCTTTAAGGTATGGTGATTACGTTGTTAATTTAATAAATAATACTAATTTTGATTATAGTTTGTCTTTGGAAGATGATGACAATAAATTAGATGGGGTTAAAATTTGTTATGGTAGTTTTGGTACTTCAGTTCCTAATTCTTATGTAAGTATAAAATTACCACTTTATAATTCTTTGTTTTCTGATAAAGATTTTGGATTAAACATATTTTATGTATATGATAGTGATAACACCCAGTTATACTTACCACTTTCTTTGGATTGTTAAAATATTTTTATCCATAAATCGAAGAATAAGAAAACTAATAATCCTGATATAATTGCATGAATTATACGTGCTATAAAAAATGGAAAATACTTAATTTTTGTTTTATTTATGAAACTCATTGTCTGCATATGAACACTAAGTCCTCCAAAAGAAATGAGCATTGTTGAAACTATTGTTTTAAATTTTAATGAGAGATCTAAATTACTCGTATATTTTAGACCTTGAGTCATTTCGATTAAGCCATTTAAAATTGCTTGGCAATAAGGATTTAAATTAATAATATTACTTATGATAGTGGTTATAATTAAAAATACAGTAATTGTTCCTAAAATAAGCAGTAATGTGTTAACACTTGCTATAATAGAGTCATTTATTATTTGCCCGATACTTTTTTTATTTTTTACTCTATATTGAGTCATTTTATTAATGGGATTTTTAAATGAGAATTTAGTATTCTCATTTTTACTAGGATAATAGTTTCGAAATAAAAAACCAATAATAATGTTAGAAAAATAATGACATAATAAAATTAACAATCCTACATTTTTTGCGTTTAAAAAAGCAATTGAAATAGTTCCAAGTATAAATAGTGGATTGGAAAAATGAGTAAACATTAAAATTTTAGTTCCACATTTTTCATCTATTAGTTTTTGATCATATAATTGGCTTGTATATTTAGCACTAGAAGGGAACCCTGAAATCATTCCCATAATGAAGACATATGCGGCATTACCATTTGTTTTAAATATTTTTTGCATCAAAGGTTTAAATAATTCACCAATAAATTCAACAAAACCATAGTTTATTAATATGTCAGACAGTACAAAAAAAGGAAACAGAGAAGGAAATATGTTTTTTTTCCAAATATCAAAAGAAAAACTCACTATTTCAAATATTTTTTCTGATGACAATAGTATCTGGACAGTAACAAATATTAAACAAGACATTATTAAAACACTAATAATATTTTTCTTCATAAAAACTCCTTAATAAGTGTAAAATATAACAGAAAGGAATACTAATATGATTAATAAAATATATGATAAAATAATCCAAACTATCAAAGAAAATTATAAAATAATTGTATTTTTTGTACTTGCTATGTTTGTTTTTACAATCGAATTACCATATTATATTGAAGCACCAGGCGGGGTAATTAATATTGATGAAAGAATTGAAATAGAAGAAAAGACATACTCGTCTGGTACTCTTAACTTGGCCTATGTATCTCAAATTAAAGCGACACTCCCAACACTTATATATGCAAAATTTAATAAAGATTGGGATATTTTGAAAAAATCAAAAGTTTTATATAATAATGAAACAGAGTTGGACGAAGCATATCGTAGTCATTTGCTTTTAAAAGAAGCTAATAATAATGCGGTAATAGTAGCTTATAAAGCTGCAAATAAAAAAATAGAACTTTATAATGAACATTTATATATTATTTATGTTTCAGAAACTGCAAATACTGACCTCAAAATAGGGGATGAAATATTAGAAGTAGAGAATACTAGAATTACTAGTAAAGACCAAATTGATGATATTGTTTTATCGCATGATATTGGTGATAAAATTCAACTGGTAGTTAAAAGAGATAACAAAGAAATAGAATGTTTTGGCATATTGAAAGAGGTAGAGGGTAAAAAAATAATTGGAGTGTCTCTTTCAAAAACTAGTGATATTATTACTGAACCCAAAATTAGTTTTAAATTCAAATCTTCTGAATCTGGTCCTTCTGGAGGATTCATGATGGCACTTTCTATATATGATGCGTTAGTAGAAGAAGATATTACCGGGGGTAAAAAAATAGTTGGTACTGGTACTATTGATGTAAATGGAAATATAGGATCAATTGGTGGTATAGAATATAAAATAAAAGGTGCAGTGAAAGAGAATGCTGATATATTTTTAGTTCCATTTGGTGAAAATTATGAAGAAGCAAAAAGAATAGTTGAGAAAAATGGATATAATCTTGAATTAATAGAAGTTAAAAATTTTCAAGATGCTTTAAATAAACTAAAAACATTTACATAAACCAACTTTTGGTTTTTTTGATATAATAATTTAAGAGGTGAGAGACATGATTAAAGAAAAACTTTCGTTAGTTCCGAATGAACCAGGATGTTATCTAATGAAAAACAAAGATAATATAATTATTTATGTAGGTAAAGCTAAAAAGTTAAAAAATAGATTAAGTTCATATTTTCATGGAACTCACTATGGAAAAACATTGAAATTAGTAAGTGAAATAGTTGATTTTGAATATATTGTTGTTAGTAGTGAAACCGAATCATTAATTTTAGAACAAAATTTAATAAAAAAATATAATCCTAAATATAATATTTTACTCAGGGATGACAAAAGTTATCCGTATATTGAATTTACTAACGAAAAAGTTCCGAGACTATTAATAGTTAGAAATTTAAATCGCAAAAAAAACAATAGAAATAGACTTTTTGGACCTTATCCTAATGTTACAGCTGCAAGAAATACAGTAAATTTACTTAATAGAATATATCCATTAAGAAAATGTAGTACATATAATAAAAAGCCTTGTCTTTATTACCACATTAATCAATGCTTAGGCTATTGTACTAATGAAATTGATAAAGAAAAACTTAAAATTATGGAAGAAGAAATTATAAAGTTTTTAAGAGGTGATCATAGTTTAGTTTCTAATAAAATAAAAGAGGAAATGATAAAAGAAAGTGAACAACTAAATTATGAAAAGGCGAAAGAATTAAAAGAACTATATGATTATATAACTATAACTTTAAATAAACAAAAAGTTGAGATTGAAGACATCGTAGATAGAGATGTATTTGGATTCTATGAAGAAAAGGGAATGTTAAGTATTCAAGTTTTATTTATTAGAGGTGGCAAAATATTGGGAAGACACTCTAAAATATTTTCTATCATAGATGAGATTTCAGATGAATTAAGTCGTTATATTTTAGGATTTTATGATAGAGATGTAATCAAACCGAAGGAAATATTACTACCTTGTGGTATAGATACAGATGTTTTAGAAAATATATTAGGTATTAAAGTCAAAACTCCGCAAAAAGGATTAAAGTTAAAAATAGTGGAAATGGCAAACGAAAACGCCAGAATTAGTTTAGAAAATGAATTTGAACTAATAAAAAGAGATGAACAAAAAACTGTTGGTGCTAATGAAGCATTAAGTGACTTATTAAATATTAAACCGCTTGATAGAATTGAAATATTTGATAATTCCAATCTTTTTGGTAATTTTAATGTTTCCGGAATGGTTGTATTTTCTAATGGGAAACCAGATAAAAATGAGTATCGTAAATTTAAAATTACATTAGATAAAAATGATGATTATGGAACAATGAAAGAGGTTATTTATAGACGTTATTTTAGAGTGTTAAGAGATAATTTAGTAAAACCTAACCTAATTATTGTTGATGGTGGACTAGGACAAGTTAACGTTGCTAAAGAAGTCATAGATTCTCTTGGTTTAGATATTCCAGTAATAGGTTTAAAAAAAGATAATAACCATCGTACAAACTCAATTGTTATGACAGATCCTGTTAGGGAAATTAGAATTGAACACAGGAGTGATGTTTTCTACTATTTAGAAAGAATGCAAGATGAGGTTCATAATTTTACTATTAATTATCATAAACAATTAAGAAGTAAGGGAGCCCTTGAAAGTATTTTGTTGAATGTTTCTGGCATTGGTTCAAAAAGAAGGGATGAACTATTAAAAAAATATAAAACAATTAACAAAATTAAAGAAGCTTCTATTGATGAACTATGTAAGATACTTCCCAAAAATATAGCGACTAATTTAAAAGATTTTTTGAAAGAATATTAAAAACATATTCTTTTTTTTATTGTATAAACATGTTAAAATATTGTTGGTGGTAGTATGTCTAAAATAAAAGTTATGGATGAATTGTTAGCTAATAAGATTGCGGCAGGAGAAGTAGTTGAAAAATGTGCATCTGTTGTAAAAGAATTAGTCGAAAACAGTATTGACGCAGAGTCAACAATTATAAAAATAGATTTAATAGATTCTGGGATTAAAGAAATAAAAGTAACGGATAATGGAATCGGGATGGTTCGTGAAGATGCGGAATTAGCATTTTTTCGTCATGCTACAAGTAAAATAAAAGATGAAAGTGATTTATACCGTATTAATACACTAGGTTTTAGGGGTGAGGCTTTAGCGTCTATTGCCAGTGTAAGTAAGGTAACATTAAAAACTTCTACTGGAGAGTTAGGTACTATTGTAAATATTAATGGTGGAATAGTGGAAAGCATTACTAATGGTGATGCAAGAAAGGGTACTATTATTTCGGTTCGTGATTTATTTTTTAATACTCCGGCACGTTTAAAACATTTAAAAAGTTTACAAAGTGAGTTGGCTAATATAACAGATTATATTAATAAATTAGCACTTTCTCATCCAAATATAAAATTTACACTAACAAACAATGAGGTAGTAGTTTTAAATACTGATGGAACAGGGAATTTGCTTAAGACAATTAATGCAATTTATGGGACAGAAGTTAGTAGAAATATGTTTGAGGTTACTTGTGAAAATGATGATTATGAAGTTTCTGGTTACATAAGTGCCCCTTTCATTAACCGTTCTAGTCGCAATCATATTGTGACTTTAGTAAATGGAAGAATTGTTCGTAATCAAGAGTTGAATAGAATTATTAATGATGGATATCATTCCTATAAACCAGATAATCGTTATCCGATAGTGGTATTAAATATAGAAGTAGACCCAAGTTTAATAGATGTTAATATTCATCCAACTAAAATGGATATAAAGTTTTCTAAATTTGATGGCTTAATTGAACTTATTTCAAATATGGTAAAGAGTAAAATTGGTAAAAAAAATTTGATACCTAAAATTGAGGTTAAAGATGAAGTTGTAATAGAAAAGCCAAAATATGAAGAAATAACTTTAGATTTAGAAAGAGTAAGTGAGCCTGAGGTTTACTATAATCCCATTGAAATCAATACCAGTTTAATAGATACACAAGTTGATGAAGATATTGAAGAAAAAGGAGAGCGAATGCCAGAAATATATCCTGTTGGATTGGTTCACGGAACTTATATTATAGGTCAAAACGAACTAGGGATGTATTTAATAGATCAACATGCGGCCAAAGAAAGAATTAATTATGAATATTATAAAGAAAAATTAGGTAATCCAAAGAATGATTCAATTTCACTCTTGTTTCCTTTTGTAATAGAACTTACTAATAATGAATTTATAATTGTTAAAGAAAAGTTGGATGTTCTTAGAAGTTTAAAATTTGATGTAGAGGAATTTGGTGTAAACTCGGTAATTATTAAGAGTCATCCAGCGTGGTTACCAGTGGGATATGAAGAAGTATCTACTAGAAAAATTATTGAAATAATTTTAAATACAGGTTCAAATTTTTCTATTGTTAAGTTTAATGAAAAATTAGCTATAACACTTAGTTGTAAACTTGCAATTAAAGCAAACGAAAATATAACATTAGAAGAGCAGGAACAATTGATAAATGATTTAAGAAAATGTGATAATCCATTTAATTGTCCTCATGGTAGACCCACAACAATTTTTTATTCAAATTATGATTTAGAAAAGTTATTTAAAAGAAGTGGATTTGATAAAATAGTATAGAAAATAAAGAAATATGATTTATTTTCTTAAGATTTTTGATATAATTAAAGTTAGGAGTTGATTTTATGGCTAATAAAGCTATTACTAGTAGAGATGTTGATTTTGCTAAATGGTACACAGATGTAGTTAAAGCTGCACATTTGGCTGATTATTCAAATGTAAAAGGGTGTACTGTTTTTGAACCAAATGGATATGCTATTTGGGAAAGAATGCAAGAAGTTTTAGATAAAATGTTTAAAGATACAGGGCATAAAAATGTTTATATGCCAGTTCTTATTCCAGAAAACCTAATGAAAAAAGAGGGAGAATTAATAGAAGGTTTTGCTCCTGAAGTAGCATGGGTAACTATGGGCGGAAGTAAAGAATTAGAAGAACGTATGTGCATTAGACCTACTAGCGAAACTTTATTTAGTGACTATTATTCTAGTAAGGTTAAATCATATCGTGATTTACCATTAAAATATAATCAATGGTGTAATGTTATGCGTTGGGAAAAAGAAACAAGACCATTTTTAAGAAGTCGTGAATTCTTATGGCAAGAAGGGCATACTGTTCATGAAAGTAGTGCTGAGGCTGAAAAAGAAACAAAAGATATGTTAAATGTATATAAAACATTCTTTGAAGAGTATTTAGCCATTCCAGTAATAACTGGAAAGAAAACAGAAAAAGAAAAATTTGCCGGAGCGGAATATAGTTTGACAATAGAGTCTTTAATGTATAATGGAGTATCACTTCAATCTGGAACCAGCCATTATTTTGGTCAAAAATTTTCAAAAGCGTATGACATTAAGTTTTCAAATCGTAATAATGAATTAGAGTATGCATACCAAACTTCATGGGGGGTTACAACACGTATGATTGGGGCTTTAATTATGGTTCATAGTGATGATGATGGATTAGTACTTCCTCCACGTATTGCACCAACTCAAGTTATAATTATTCCGATTGGAGATAATGATGAAGTTAAAAATTTAAGCAATAATATTTATGACAAATTAAAAGCAAACAGTATTAAAGTTGATATAGATAATAGTGAAAAATCTCCTGGATTTAAATTTGCTGAAGCTGAAGTAAATGGTATACCGGTTAGAATTGAAATTGGTGTAAGAGATTTAGAAAATAATGAAATTACAATTGCTCGCCGTGATACAAAAGAAAAAATAAAAATAAATAAAGACGAAGATATTGTAAATATAGTAAACAATTTAATGGATAAAATACAAAATAATTTGTATGAACAAGCAAAACTTCGTCGTGACGAATTAACATATGAATGTTATAAATTAGAAGAAGTAGAAAAAATTATGAATAGTAAGCCAGGATTTATTAGAGCCATGTGGTGTGGAGATGAGGCTTGCGAATTAAAAATGAAAGAAATTCGTGGAACAAAATCTCGTTGTATTTTAGAAAATGAAAAAGCAATTGACGATAAATGTATAGTGTGTGGTAAAGAAGCAAAACATTTAGTAGTTTGGGGTATTCAATATTAATTTGTATTCGTCTACAAGCAAGGAATTTCCTTGCTTTTTCTTATGATTGTTGGTAAAATAATTGATAGATAATAATTAGGATGTGAATAGTATGTACTTAAAAAAAATAATTGCGCACGGATTTAAATCGTTCGCAGATAAAATCATATTTGACCTAAATGAAGGGATAACTGGAATAGTAGGACCAAACGGTAGTGGTAAAAGTAATGTGGTAGATGCAGTACGTTGGGTATTGGGAGAACAATCAGTAAGACAATTACGTGGAGATGGGAATATGACTGACGTAATATTTTCTGGTAGTAAATCAAGAAATGGCGCTAACACAGCTTCAGTAACACTGATATTTGACAATACAGATAATTATTTTCCTGTTTCGTTTTCTGAAGTATCTATTAAAAGAAGAGTATATAGAGATGGAACTAATGAATATTACTTAAATGGTGAAAAATGTCGTTTAAAAGATATTACTGATATTTTATTAGATAGTGGTATCGCTAAAGAAAGTTTCAATATTATTTCTCAAGGAAAAATTGAAGAAATAATTGCTAGTAAACCTAGTGAACGTCGTGTAATTTTAGAAGAGGCAGCAGGTGTCTTAAAATATAAACGTCGTAAAGAAGATGCACTAAGAAAATTAGAACGAACTCATGAAAATATGAGTCGTGTTAATGATATAATTAATGAATTAGAAGTACAGGTTTCACCATTAAAAGAACAAAAAGAACAGGCATTAAAATATATTGAAGCTAAAGAAGAACTAGAAAATATTGAGGTTGCATTAATTGCTCATGATATAACACACATTAATTATGATTATCAGGAAAAGAAAGCAAGAATTAAAGAAATTGAAAATGAAATTTTAGGAATGGGGTCAAACAATTCAACAGGCGAGGCAGAACTAGTTTCAAAGAAATTAGAACTAGAAAAATTAACCGGAGAAATTTCCATTAGTCAGCAAACACTTCTATCTAAAACTGAAGAAGTTGAAAAATTAAACAGTCGTAAAAACATTATTACAGAAAGAAAAAATTATGCTGTAGAAGATTCTAAATTACATGCCCAAGTATTGTTGTTAACAGAACAAAACTATCAGGTAAAAAACGATATTGAGGCATACCAAGTAAAATTAGAACAAGAAAATAAACGTTTATTAGATATTAACGAAAAAATTACTAATTTACAAAAAGATATAGATAAAGAGCGAAATGTTAAAGGAGGTTTTCAAACAAAACTTTCCGATTATGTGCGTAATGAAAATATTGTTAAAGCTAAAATTGAAAGTTTACAAAATTCAATCGAAAACAATGATTTATTGCCATATGCAGTAAAAGCAGTGCTTAATAATCCTAAATTAGGTGGCATCCATAACACGATAGGAAATGTTATAGATGCTTTAGAAAAATATTCTTTAGCTATTTCGATAGCATTAGGGGCAAACAGTTCTAATATTATAGTTGATAATGAATTATCTGCTAAAGAAGCAATTACTTATTTAAAAAATAATAATTTAGGCCGTGCTACATTCTTTCCTTTGAATGTAATTAAACCAAAAGGTATTTATGAAGATGTTTTAAATAGTATTCAAAATGATCCTAATTTTATAGGAATTGCTGCTAATTTAGTTAAATATGATTCTAAGTTTCATAATATAATTCAAAACCAATTAGGAAATGTTATTGTTGCTAACAATTTGGACGGAGCTAATATTATTAGTAAAAAAATTAACCACAGTTATAGAATTGTTACTTTAGATGGAGAGATTTTACATGTAGGTGGTTCTATTACCGGTGGTGGAACTTCTAAGGTACGTACAAGCATATTAGAACGTCATGAGTTGGAACAATATATTAATTCTCTTAAAAATATAGAACGTGATATAAAGAAAATGGAAATTGAAATCAATGATAGTGACTCTAAGATAAAATCATTGGAAGATAAACTTTATTTGATTACAAAAGATAAAGTGAACGTAAGTGAAACAATAAATACTTATCATAATCAATTAAATGCATTAAAAGAAACTAATGTTAATTTAGAAAATCAAATAAGTGGCACTAATAATATTATTGATAATAATTTATCAAAAGAAGAAGAAGAGGTATTAAATGCTTATTATAATGCTAGTAAAGAAAAAGAAAGTATTGCTTTAAAAATATCGTCATTGCAAGGAAAAGAAACAGAATTAAAAGAAGAAATTAATGAACTTGAAATTACTATTAGAAAAGATAATGCATTATATAATAGTAAAAACAAAGAATTAAAAGATTTGGAAATCGAATTGAATAGAGCAGATGTAAAACTTGATAATTTATTAAATGTTTTAAGTGAAACTTATAATATTACCTATGAAAAAGCAGACAGTTTATATAAATTAGAGATGGATATAGATGTTGCTAGAAATAAAGTTCAAACATTGAAAAAGATAATTAAAGATTTAGGTGTAGTTAACTTGGCAGCTCCTGAAGAATATGATCGTGTTAGTGTTAGATATGAGTTTTTGATTAAACAACGAGATGATTTGGTAAGTGCAGAAAACACATTACTTGAAATAATTTCTGAAATGGATAGTGTCATGGCCAATGACTTTAAAACTACTTTTGAAATAGTAAATGAGCACTTTACCCAAACCTTTAAAGAACTGTTTAAAGGTGGTAATGCATCATTAAAATTAACAGACCCATCTAATTTGTTAGAAACTGGAGTTGAAATTATCGCGTCCCCTCCAGGGAAGAAGTTAACAACAATTTCACTTTTGTCAGGAGGAGAAAAAACTTTTACAGCCATCAGTTTGTTGTTTGCTATTTTAAAATCGCGAAGTGTTCCTTTCTGTATACTGGATGAGGTTGAAGCAGCACTAGATGAAGTTAATGTTGATAGTTTTGGAAAGTATCTAGTTAACTTAAAAACAAAAACACAATTTATTCTGATTACACATAAAAAAAGAACTATGGAATATGCGGAAACTTTATATGGGATTACAATGCAAGAATCTGGAGTTAGTAAACTTGTTAGTGTTAAGTTAGAGGAAATTAAATAGAATAAAAAATAAAAACGTAAATAATAAAATTTACTAAATTATTCCACTATACATTATAGTGGTTTTTTGTTATAATTATGTAGTATAGTAGTGAGGTGAAAAGATGAAAAAAAGTTTAAATATATTTTTAATATTAATTTTGATCTTTTCGCATTTTTATATTCCGCTAGATTTAGTTTTGGCAACCTCAGAAGAAACTTGGTCAGGTTATACTGTAATTAGCGGCTCATTAACAGTTCATAGTACGCCTGCATTAGGTGATTTTAATTATGTTGAAGAAATACCTCCTTATATAAGTTTTAGAGTGATTGGTCAAGAAGGGGATTTTTATAAAATAATTTATGGTGAGGATAATAAAGAAGGTTGGGTTTATTATCAAACTATTAAAAAGTCTAGTGAATTTACAGAGGGGTCATATGGTAGACCTTGGACTACTCCTGCAAAAGCAATTATAGGAGGAGCTAAACTTATCGCAGAAAGTTATATTTCTAAAGGACAATTTACTTCTTATTTAAAAAAGTTTCAAGTTAATCCTAATGCCAACGCTAATCTTTATTCACATCAATATATGACAAATATTAGGGCCCCTTGGGTAGAGGCTAGAACTAGTTATAAAGCTTATAGTCAAGTTTTAAGTGATATTGCCTTTACATTTACAATTCCAGTATTTGAAAATATGCCAGAAGAAACACTTTTATCGGGAATGACTAACAAGGGAAAAACAATGACCAAAGAAGAGTTAGTTGAGGCTTTAAAAGATACAGAAATATCTGCAGAAACATTTGAAACAGAAATGGATAATCAAGGTTTTTCTGAAAGTTATAAAAAATATTTAAGAAACTTATATTATAATTATCCAAATTGGAAGTTTGTTGCTTTAAATACAGGGATAGAGTGGAGTTCTGCTATAAAAGCTGAAATACCTAAAAGTTGTATCGAAGTAAGCAGTGGGCACGCAACTAACGAAGGATGTGGCAACGAAAGTTCAAATTGGGCTATGGCAAGCAGTGATGCAGTAAAATATTTTATGGATCCTAGAAACTTTCTAGACAAAGAGTCTATATTTATGTTTGAAGATTTATCGTCTCACTCTAATGTTACTGAAAGTATGGTTCAAAGAATTTTAAATGGAACATTTATGGCTGGAAAATCAGAGATAGATAATATGAATTATGCTACTATTTTTCTAAATGCTGGAAAAGATAATAATGTTAATCCAGTATATCTAGCTAGTCTCTCACTTCAAGAGGTTGGCATAAATGGATCTATGCAAACAAGAGGAGAAAGTTTTGAATGGTATGGTTTGAAATATTCTTCATTATATAATTTTTATAATATCGGAGCGACCGGTCAATTTACTGCTCGCGGAGGTCTCGTTTGGGCTAGTGGTGGTAGTCCTGATGTGTTTGAATTTATAGATGAAATAACTATTCCAGAAATTCCTGAAGAACTTCCAGAAGAAAAACCTGCTACAGATTTTGAAAGTTTTATCACCAATGCAGGTTATAAAATTAACGGAAATTACATAAAAGATATAAAGATTGGTACTAAAGTATCAGATGTTAAAACACAAATAACTGGTCTAACAGTTTCTATTTTAAATGCGGAAAATGTAGAATTATCTGATGACAATTTAATTGGTACTGGAAACATTTTAACTTTGAATGATGGTGTAGAAACATACAGTAAAGCCATTGTTATAAATGGCGATGTAGATGGTGATGGAAATATTTTTGCAGCAGATTATGTGTTGGTAAAAAACCATATTATGGAAGTTACAACACTATCTGATATTCAAAAAGAGGCTACAGATATGAATGCAAATCTTCAGATAGATGCTGGAGATTATGTGTTGATAAAAAATTATATTATGAATAATTAGGAGGAACTATGAAAAAAATTAGTATGTTGTTTATATTTTGTATAGGTCTTTTATTCTTGCCATTATCAATTAAAGCAGCTTCTTTTTCGGTGAGTGCTAGTAGTTATAATGTGCCAGTTGGAAGTACTGTAACTGTTTATGTTAAGGGAAGCGATTTAACGGGTAGAGTAGATGTATCTTCTTCAAATAATAGTATATTTTCAGGTGGCGGGTACAAATGGATTGAAAATGATACAGTTTCATTTAAATTTACTGCTAAGACTGCTGGAAGTGTAACTATTACTGTTGCTCCAGCTAAAGGAACAGCCAATTCCAGTGGTCAAATTGTAAATCTTTCAAGCAAAACTATTATTTTAAAATCATATATTCCTCGTGCATTATCTAGCGATAATTATCTATCTAGTTTAAGCGTTGATGGAGTTGAATTAGTTCCTTCTTTTGATAAAGATACTACTGGTTATATAGTTGATTTAGAACCAGGCACTACTTCAATTAATGTAGATGCAACAAAAGCTAACAAATATGCATCAGTTAGTGGAACTGGAAAAATATCTGTTAAGGAAGGTAGTAATGAAATAAATGTAGTTGTTACTGCCGAAAATGGTGCTAAAAAAACTTATACAATTACTGCAGTTGTAAAAGAATATGCTCCTATAAATGTAACTTTAGGGAATCGTGATTTTACAGTTGTAAGAAAAAAAGAAGAATTAATAAAACCAGAATATTATAATGATACAACTATTAAAATTGGAGAAGATTATGTTCCTGGATTTTATAATGAAAGAACTGGTTATTATCTTATTGGTTTAAAAGATGTTACTGGTTCAGTCGAATTATATTCTTACAATGCCACTAAAAAAACATATTCATCTTATACTTCATTAGAATTTAATAAAATGAACTTAATAATATTAGAGGTTGATGAGTCAAAACTTCCAAAAGGATTTGAAAAAGATTCAATAACATTAAATAAAAAAGTTATTACTTGTTATAAAAATTACGAATTAGGGATAACGCTAATTTATGGAAAAAGTATTATAACTGGTGAAGAAAACTTTTATGCTTACGAAAATACGGATTTAACTATCCAAAAATTTAATAATGATGCATATGATAAATTGAATGAAAAAATACAACTTTATTCTTATATGATAGTAGGATTGGGTTCATTAATTTTACTGATATTGATATGTTTAATAATATCTAAGATTGTTAAAAAGGTTAAACTAAAAAATAAAAAAAGTGAAATAGAAAAAACTATGAATATTGATATTAATAAAATAAAAAAAGAAGCAAAGAAAGATAAAAATTTAGAAAAATTAAAAAAACAGCAAGAAAAAGAACTAAAAAAAGCAGAAAAAGAAAAGAAAAAGTTAGAAGCAAAAATTGAAAAACAGAATAAAAAAAGAGATAAAAAACAAAAAAATAAAGAAAAAGATGATAATATGTTTTATTTATAGACACTTTTGTGTCTATTTTTTTAAATTAAACTATAAAAATGTTATATTATATAGAAAAATAATACTGTTTTTGATATACTTAAATAAGGATAAATTTATTATTTTAAGAAAGAAGGCCTATTATGGAAAAAAAAAGAATAATGATTAACAACATTTGTAAGGCGGTAAATATTATTTCTTTAATACTTACTGTAATTTTCTTTATTTATGTAATTAACTTAAAAATGTTACCTATAAAGTATTTGATAATTCTTTTTGTAGGAATTGCAATATTATATTCTCTTTTTTTATTACTCGTCATTCCGAAAAATATTAAAATAGGTTTTAAGATAACTGCTACAGTTTTTATGTTTGTTATATCTTTGATTTTGTTTTTATTTAGTTTTATTTATATAGATAAAGCAATTGATTTCATAGATAAAATAGGTAATTCTGTTGTCCAAAAAGAAAACTATTATCTGGTTGTTTTAAATGAAAGTGAGAAAAGCAATATTGAACAACTAGATAATAGTGTGGTAGGCGTGTATAATTCTAATTTAGGATTAGGAAACTTGGATAAAGCACTTAAATTGTTGAAGAACAAAATTTCTTTTGAAAAAGTAGAATATAATGATTTGAAATTAATGCTAACTGATTTAAATAATGGTGTTGTAAGTGCTGTTTTAATAAACGATTCAATAAGTTCAATAATTGAATCTGATTTAAGTTACCTAAACATTTCTATTAAAAAGATTGATACAATTTCAATTTTAGTAGAACATGTTGATTTAGTAAAATATGTAGATGTGACTAACACCCCATTTAATATTTATATAGCCGGTTCAGATAGGTATGGAAGTATAGATAAAATAACTAATACGGATGTTAATATGGTTATTACGGTTGATCCGGTGAATAATAAACTGCTTCTAACGTCTGTACCTAGGGATTACTATGTTAATCTTCCTAACTTAGGTGGTATGGACAAAATCACTCATGCAGGTTATTATGGAACGCAAACATCTGTTAAAGCGATAGAAGATTTATTAGATATTGAAGTAAACTATTATGCGAAAGTTAATTTTTCGACTGTTGAAGAAGTAGTTAATGCAATTGGTGGAATTACTGTATATAATGAATTTTCGTTCTGTATGGTAGAATCTCCTGATGTTTGTTTTGGAGCAGGTAATATACATTTAGATGGATATAGGGCCTTAATGTATGCTAGAGAAAGAAAAACTTTTGCTACGGGTGATGTTCAACGCGTTAAAAATCAACAAAAGGTTTTGACTGCTGTTATAAAAAAAATAACTGGGTCAACTAGTATTATTACTAATTATGCAGAAATATTAGATTCAGTTAGTAATAATTTTAATACTAATTTAGATTATGAAAGTATATCAAGTCTTGTTAGAAAACAATTAAATGATATGAAAGGTTGGACAATAGATAGTCAAAATTTAACTGGCTTTGATTTATATACTACTGAAACATACTCATATCCAGGCATGAATTTGTATGTGATGCAACAAAACGAAAAGTCTGTTAATCAAGCAAGAGAAAAAATAAAAGAATTTATGAATTAGGTGATTGAATGAAAAAAATATTATTTGCAGCAAATTTGGATTCCTTTTTCACAAAGTTTTTAATCCCACAATTAAAGTGTTTTAAAGAAATGGGTTATGAAGTTCATGTTGCTTCAAAGAGTGAGAATATTAATATTCCGTATTGTGATAAAAAGTTTGATGTTAATTTTGCTAGAGGATTTAATTTGAAACAAAATATTGAATCTTACAAACAAATGAAGGAAATATTTAAAAATGAGCACTATGATATAGTAAGTTGTCATACACCATTCGGTGGTGCCATAACTAGGTTAGCGTTTAAGGCTTGTAAAATAAAGAATACTAAGATGGTTTATATGGCACATGGATTTCATTTTTACAAAGGAGCATCCCTATTAAATTGGTTGTTGTTTTATTCTGCAGAAAGATATTTAGCAAAATATACAGATGCATTAATTACAATTAATTTAGAAGATTACGAAATAGCAAAAGCAAAATTTAAGACAAATGTGTATTATGTAAAAGGGATAGGTTTGGATCCGGCAAAATTTGATTTTAAATTTACGGATAAAGAAAGAAATAGACTAAGAAAATCATTGGGACTAAATAAAGATGATTTTGTTATGATATATCCGGCTGAAATTTTACCTCGCAAAAGGCAAAAATGGTTAATTAATACATTAAAACCTTTACTAGACAATAATAAAAACTTTAAAGTTTTACTTCCTGGTAAAGATTCTATGAATGGAAAGTGTCAAGAATTAGTTAAAAAACTAAATTTAGAAAATCAAATTAAATTTTTAGGATTTAGAAAAGATGTACCACAATTAATTATGATGTCAGACTTGTCTATATCAACATCAAAACAAGAAGGACTACCTGTAAATATAATGGAGGGCATATATTGTGGTTTACCAATTGTAGCTACCGCATGTCGTGGCAATAGAGATTTAATTGAAAATGGCAAGAATGGGTTTATTGTTGGTATAAATGATAAAGAAGAATTTTGTAAAAAAATACTATATTGTTCGAAATCAAAAGATAAAGAATTTTATAACATAAAACAGTGTAATGAAAAATTGATAAAAGAATTTTTATTAGATAAAATTATAAAAGATATAGTGAAGATCTATGAAGATGATTGTGATATATTTCTTCAAGAACCCAAACGCATTTTACAAGTTATTAGTGGTCCACAAATTGGTGGTGTTGAAACTATGCTTATGAATATATATCGACATGTGGATAGAAAAAAGATTCAATTTGATTTCACAAATCACATTGATGATTTCAGTGGTTATTATGATGAAATAAATGCACTTGGAGGAAAAGTTCACCAAATTTTACCAATAAGACGTATTGGTGTTTTTAAATATATTAATAATATACGAAAATTAGTGAAAAATAATAAATATCAAATTGTACATTCACATATAAGTATTAATAATTGTTTTGTTTTATTTGGGGCTTGGTTAGGTGGAGCAAAGATAAGAATTTCACATGCTCATACTACTTCTACAGAAAAGCCTAATAATTTTATTTATAATTTAATAACAAGAATTATGAAAAAAATAAATTTAATTTTTGCAACTGATTTTTGTGCTTGTGGTAAACTTGCTGGTGAATTCTTATATGGAAAAAAAATGTTAAAAAATAATAGGGTAAAAATCATAAATAACGCTATTGATATAGAAAAATTTACGGCTTACCATAATACACAAAAAAGTGTACGTAAAAGTGAAAAATTACCATTAAATAAAACCATAGTAGGACACATTGGAAGATTTGATGGTGAGGTCAAAAATCATAAGTTTATAATAGATTTAGCTTTATATTTAAAAGAAAAAAAACTTATAAAAAATTATTATTTTATATTAGTTGGTACTGGTGAAAATATAGAAAAATATAAGGAAATGGTAATTAAAAACAAATTACAAGATAACTTTTTATTTTATGGGTTATCAAACGATATTCCTAAATTGATGCAAGCGTTCGATTATTTTATTTTACCATCTTTATATGAGGGATTACCTGTTGTTGCAATCGAATCACAAGCTGCTGGGGTAAAAACTATTGTTTCTAATAAAATTACAAGAGAAATAGATTTAAAACTTGGTTTGATAGAATTTTTAGGTATTGAAAGAAAAGATTTAAAAAAATGGGCTAATATTCTAAAAAATAATGATCAACAACCAATTGATTATAATAAGATATTAACAAAATTCGAAAAAAGTAATTATAATATTAAGAATAATGTAAAAAAAATATATGAATTATATAATATCGAGTAGAAGAGGTGATAATTAATGAAAACTCTTTCTATAATTATTCCGGTATACAATGCGGAAAAATATATAAAAAGATGTATTGAAAGTATTGTTCAGTATAAAAATGTAAATGAAATAATTTTAGTTGATGATGGTTCAATAGACAACAGTTTAAAAATTTGTAATTCATATTCTCAAAAATACAAAAAAATAAAGGTTTTTAGTCAAAAAAATGCCGGCCCTTCAAGTGCCAGAAATTATGGTATCAGTATGTCTAAAAGCAGTTATATTATGTTTGTTGATAGTGACGACTATGTAAATAATAAATTTGCTGAAGTATTGAATGTATTTAATAGGCAAACGTGTGATTATTATATGTTTGATTATCAAATTGAAAAAAATAATGAGAGTGTAGATAAAACAGATGCTATAGATGAATGTAAATTTAAGGCTTCAGATGTAAAGAAAATAAAAAAACTAATCATAAGTGAAAAAATTAATTCACCGTGTACAAAAATATATAAAAAAGATATTATTATTGAAAATAAGATAAAATTTAATGAAAAAATAAATTTAGCTGAAGATTTATTGTTTAATTTACAATATTTAGAAAAATGCGATTCTATTTATGAATCAAATTTAAAGTTCTATAATTATTGTTATAATGATGTTGAATCTATAACAAAAAAGTTTCAAGTAAAAAAGTATGAAACGTTAATGGCTGCAAATAAAGAAATTTATAATGTGTTGTTAAAGTTGAATTTAGGAAAACTAATTAATTATTTAGTTTATAAAAACATTTTTTCTGTTTTTTGTGATTTGCATAAGTTAGATTGCCCCTATAATAAAAAAGAAAAATTAGACTTTATCAAAGATAAAAGTAAAAAACACAAAAGTATTGTTTTATTAGATTGTGGATTAACAATGCTATTATGGACAATAATATTTTCTTGTAAATCTACAAGAGTTATATATTTGTGTACTAAAATATATAGCAAGTTAAAATAGGAGGTATAAAATGTTAATATATATATTTGTTGCGATATTAACTATACTGTTATTGCATTTTTCAAAGAGAATGAATAACCTAAAGACCAAAAAAATGCTTATAATTATATCTTTTAGTATTTTGTTTATTGTTTCAGGATTTAGATATTGTGTTGGAACTGATTTTGATAATTATGCAAGCTGGTTTTTTCAAATTAATACTTTAAAAGATATTCATATTTCTAGTTTTGGTTTTGATGTTTTAATACTATTAATAAAATTATTTACTAATAATAGTCAATGGCTTTTTATAATTACATCTTTTATAATTCTATTATTAATATATAAAGCCATTTTGAATGAAAAAGATGATTATGATTTAATACTATATTTATTTATAACTTTAATTTTTTATTGTAGTAGTTTTAATGGTATTAGGCAGTGGATTGCAATAGCAATATTAATGAATTCATTAAAATTTATAAGAGAAAAAAATTTTTATAAATATCTTATTTGTGTATTGGCGGCAAGTTTATTTCATATAACGGCATTAAATACCATAATACTATATTTTCTTTTAAATTTGAAATATAAAGATACTATCAAGGTTATTTTATTTGTGCTTGCTTTTCTGATTTTGAAAATAACTAATATTACTGAAATTTTTATTTTAATTGTAAAACATATATTACCATCATATTATGCTAAGTATACAATTACTGGATATGATATTTATGCAATTAGAGGAGGAATTTTGCCAATTTTATTATGTGGTGGTATGTTTGTATTTTATCTACTTTTCAAAAAGAAGTTATTATCAAAACAACTAATTGAAGAAGAAAAATTAGAATTCAAAATTAATTTTGCGTTTATTTTATCTATTATGTCAGTAGTAAATACTGTTAATGAACTGTTTTGTAGAATTGCATTATTTTATATACCATTTGTAATATTTTTAATTCCTGATGTATTAAAAATATTTAATGATAAATGGAGAAAAATTTTTAAAGTTTTAATAATAATATTAACATTGATTTTTATGATAATTAATATTAGTCATAATAACCCGCATGATGCTTTACCATATACTTTTTATTTTTTTAGATAATTATTTTATACATGTATTTAATGTTATTGTTAGGAGGTAATACTGTGTTGAAAGAAGATATAGAAGTTAGTGTTTGTTGTTTAACATATAATCACAAAAATTATATAAGACAAGCTATAGATAGTTTTATAAACCAAAATACAAATTTTAATTATGAAGTTGTTATACATGATGATTGTTCTAATGATGGAACGATAGATATATTAAAGGAATATGAACAAAAATATCCAAATATTATAAAGGTAATATATGAAGAAAAAAATTTGTATTCTCAAGGGATTAAGATGGAACCGATGGTATTTAAACAATGTAAAGGTAAATATATAGCACTATGTGAAGGTGATGATTATTGGTGTGATGAAAACAAATTACAAATCCAGTATGATTTTATGAAAAAAAATGTTGATTATAGTTTGGTTTGTCACGATGCAAAATTATATTATGAAGATAAAAAAGTATATAAAAAAAGAAATAGTTCATATAAAAAATCATGTGATTGTAGCGTTGAAGATTTTATTTTAAAGCACGGAGTTGGAGGTGGCCTTCCTACTTGTTCGATGTTTTTTAAAAAGCAATGTGTAGAACCTTTGCCTGATTTCTTTTATGAATCTTCTGTTGGGGATTTACCACTAACATTGTATTTGGGTTTGCAGGGAAAATGTTATTATATTAATAAAGTTATGGGTGTATATAGAGTTAACACCCCAGGTTCATGGACAATGAAAATAAATAATCAAACTGAAGAACAAATTATAAAAACTCAAGATGGATTTAATAGTTTAATGAAAAACTTTAACGAGTATAGTAATAAAAAATATGACAAAGAAGTCCAAATGTATTTATTAAAGAATGATTTTGATTTAGCATTATGTTTGAAAAGATTTGAATATCTTAAAAATGAAAAATTCAAAGTTTTATATAAGAACTCAAATTTTAAATTTAAATTAAAATTATTTCTTATTAGAAATTTCTCAACATTATTTTTGTTTTTAAAGAAGGTAAAAAATGCAAGAAAAAAATAAGGTAAATGTTATTAAAGCATTTGTTTGGAAATATTTTGAGAGATTCAGTTATCAAATTATTCAGTTTGTTGTTCAAATCATATTAGCAAGGATTCTTTTCCCAGAAGATTATGGAGTAATATCAATCATAATGGTATTTATATCTATAAGTAATGTATTTATACAAAATGGGTTTAATATGTCACTTGTTCAGAGGAAAGATGTGACAGATGAGGATTATTCTTCAGTGTTTACTGTCGGTCTTATTTTATCAGTTATACTATATATTATATTTTATTTTGCGTCTCCTCATATTGCTCAATTTTACAATATGCCAGTTTTGACTAATACTTTTAGAGTGGTGTCAATAACATTAATATTAGGTTCATTAAATAGTGTGCAATGTGCTTATTTAGTGAGGTATTTAAAATACAAAAGTTTATTTTTAAGCAATTTAGTTTCTGCTGTAATTTCTGGTAGTGTATCTATCACGTTAGCGTTATGTGATTTTGGCGTTTGGGCACTTGTTATTCAACAATTATTGTATTCTTGCTTATCAACGGTTATTTTATTTTTTGTAATAGAATGGAAACCAAGGTTAATATTAAATTTCAAGAGAGTTAAATATTTATTTTCTTTTGGCTGGAAGTTGTTGTGCTCTGGCTTGATTGAAGCTATTTACAATAATGTTTATGAATTAATAATTGGTAAAAAGTTTAATGAAACATCTTTGGCATATTATTCAAAAGGTAAGCAGTTTCCTGCGATTATTGTAGAAAATATAAATTCTTCTGTTTCTTCTGTTATGTTGACAGTTTTATCAAAAATTCAAGACGAAAAAGAAAGAATGAAAGAACTTTTAAAAAAATCAATTGTAGTTTCTTCCACAATTATGTTTCCTATGATGATAGGTTTATTAGTTGTTGCTAAACCTTTAGTATCTGTTTTATTAACAGATAAATGGTTGCCTTGTGTTCCAATATTACAACTTTTGTGTATAAGCCATTCTTTAATGCCTATTCATACTATGAATTTACAAGCGATAAATTCTCTTGGTCGAAGTGACATATATTTAAAATTAGAAATACTTAAAAAGATATGTGCATTATTAATTTTGTTAATTACAATTCCGTTTGGCATATATGCAATGGTGTTTGGACAAATTATAATAAGTTTGATTTCATCATTTATTAATTCATATCCAAATAAAAAGTTACTTAATTATGGATTTATTGAACAAATGAAAGATATACTTCCAATCGCTATTGTTTCAATTGTTATGGGAATTATAGTATATTTAATATCATATTTAAATCTTGGAAGTTTGACTATTCTTTGTATCCAATGTATAATTGGAGTATTGGTATATATAGCTTTATCTAGTATATTTAAGTTATCAGGTTTTGTATACTTAAGGGGAATTTTAAAGTCAAAAATAAATAAAAGAAAAAAATAAATTTTATAAAATCAATAAGGAAATCAGGATTTTATTATAGAAAGAGGTAAGAAAAATGAATGAACAAAAAAAATTAATGTTATTAGGTGGTTCAAGATATATTATACCTATTATAGAAAAAGCTCATGAATTAGGATTATATGTTATAACTTGTGATTATTTACCAGATAATGATGCACATAAATATGCTGATTTATACTGTAATATAAGTATCATAAATAAAGATGATGTTTTAGCAAAAGCTCAAGAACTTAAAATAGATGGGATTATGTCTTTTGCCTGTGATCCAGGGGTTGTAACAGCCGCTTATGTAGCAGAGAAAATGAATTTGCCTTTCCAAGGATCATATGAATCAGTTTCTATTCTACAAGATAAGGGTTTATTTAGAAAATTTTTAAAGGAAAATGGATTTAATGTTCCAAATGCAAAACGTTATACAGATATAAATGAACCTATAAATGATGTAGATTATTTTAATTGGCCAGTTATCATTAAACCAGTTGATTCTGCAGGAAGTAAAGGGGTTACAAAAGTAGAACGCCCTGAGGATTTAAAAGAAGCGATTGAAATAGCTTTACAGGGTTCACATAATGGTGCATTTATAATTGAGGATTTTTTAACATTTGAAGGAGCTCATTCTAGTGCGGATCCTTTTACAGTTGATGGAAAGTTAGAATTTGTAACTTATTCTGATCAATTGTTTGATCCAGAAGCTGATAACCCATATACACCGGCGTATATTATTTGGCCATCTACTATGGCAGATAAAAATAAAAATATTCTAAATGAAGAAACACAACGTTTAATGACTTTGTTAAATATGAAAACAGGTATTTATAATATTGAAACCTGTGTTGCGAATGGTAAACCATACTTAATGGAAGTTTCTCCAAGAGGTGGAGGATGTAAAATCGCTGAATTGCAGAGAATGGCATTTGGGATAGATTTAATAGAAGCAGAAATTAGAAAGGCCGTAGGTTTACCACTAAACGAAGTTAAACAAACTGAATGTGATGGTGTTTGGTGTGAAATGGTCATTCATGCAAGACCTGGAGAAAGTGGAATATTAGAAAAAATTTATGTTGATAAGGAAATTGAAGAAAAATATTTAAAAGTGGTTGACTTATCAGCTAAACCTGGTGATGTGGTTCATCCATTTACTGGAGCTAATATGTCATTAGGTGATATGTTCTTTAGATTTGACTCTAGAGAAGAATTAGATGAGATTATGTCTAAGTCAAATGAATGGTTACATATAATTTTAAAATAGGTTGTAATGAGCGAGGTGAAGTTTATGAATAAAGAAATAGGTGGCTATTTAAGTTTTGAAAATTTAAATGGTAAGGAATTTTATGATAAGCTTTTAAGATTTAATAGTTCAAGAAATTGCTTAAGATTTTTAATTCAAACCAAGAAAATAAAAAAAATATATTTACCTATTTTCTTGTGTGATGTTGTTTATAATGCTTGTTTAAAAGAACAAATAGAAATTGAATTTTATCATATAAACGAAGATTTTTCACCTAACTTAAATAACGTTAATGGATATGTATATATTGTTAATTACTATGGGTTGATTTCAAATGAAGAATTATTAAAATATAAAAATATTTATAACAACGTAATTGTTGATAATACTCATGCCTTTTTCCAACCACCAGTTGAAGGAATTGATACAATTTACAATTGTAGAAAGTATTTTGGTGTTCCTGATGGTGCGTATTTGAGTACTGATATAAAAATTTCTTCTACATTAGAAATTCAAACAGTTAAGGATATGGTTGGTCATTTGTTGGGAAGAATGGAAGAAAACGCCTCCTCTTATTATAATGAGTTTAGTAATAATGATAAAAAGTTTGATTTGATGGAAATAAAACAAATGTCCTCATTTACTCATAATATTATGAAAGTAATTGATTATGATGATGTTTTATTTAAAAGAAAAAGCAATTATAATTTATTAGATAAAAAATTAAAAGAAATTCAAAAATTAAAAATTAAGAATACTTCCACTTTTATGTATCCACTTATGGTAGAAGATAATTTGTTGGATTTAAGAAAATATATGATTGAAAATAAAATATATGTTCCTTGCTTATGGAATAATATTCCGCAAGGCATAGAGTTGAATAATGTTGAGAAGTGTTTCCAAAAAATATTACCACTTCCAATCGATCAGAGATATGATGAAAAAGATATGGAGTATATTTCTGATTTGATTTTTAAATATGTTCAAAAACATTAAATGTTAATAAATAAGAAAGGTAGATAAAATAGAAATACACGGAGGTTTATTATATTTTATTTAAAATAAGGTGTTTTATGAAATTTAAACTAAGAGAACTTGCAAGAAAAGATTTAAATATTATAAATTCATGGAGAAATGACAAGGATTTAATTTCATATTTAGGAGCTAATTATAGATATATTGATTTAGAAATAGACGTAGCGTGGTTTGATAATTACTTAAAGGAACGCAATAGAACTGTTAGATGCTCAATTGTTGATGAATCAGATACAATCATTGGATTGATCAGTTTAACTAATATAGACTATATTAATAGTTCAGCTGAACTTCATATTATGATTGGAAATATGGCAAATAGAGAAAAAGGAATAGGGCAGTTTGCTATTCAGGAAATATTAAACCATGCATTTAATAACTTAAATTTACACAAAGTAGAATTACAAGTACTTTGTACTAATAAAAGAGCAATACATGTTTATGAAAAAGTCGGATTTAAGCAAGATGGAATTTTAAGAGATGCGTGTTTTAAAAATGGTGAATATTTGGATATGATTGTCATGTCTATTTTAAAAGATGAATTTTCTTTAAAAAAAGAGGGATTATATGAATAAAATAATGGTTACACAGTCTTCTATGCCTAGTGTAGATGAATATATAGAAGAAATTAAAGATATATGGGATAGTAAATGGCTTACTAATAATGGATTTAAACATCAACAATTAGAAAAAGAATTGTGTAAGTTTTTAGATGTTAATAATACCACTTTATTTTGTAATGGGCATTTAGCTCTATTAACTGTCCTTAAAAGTTTAAATTTAAGTGGCGAAGTTATTACAACACCATTTACTTTTGCTTCTACTACACATGCGATTGTACAAGCTGGGTTAAAACCTATTTTTTGTGACATTAATCCAAAAGATTATACAATTGATGTAAACAAAATTGAAAATTTAATAACTCCAAAAACATGTGCAATCGTTCCTGTTCATGTGTATGGTGCTCCATGTGATGTAGACAAAATAGATGCTATTGCAAAAAAATACAATTTGAAAGTTATTTATGATGCTGCACATGCATTTGGTGTAGAGGTAAATGGTAAAACTATTGGAAATTATGGGAACGCATCAATGTTTAGTTTTCATGCTACAAAAGTATTTAACACAATTGAGGGTGGAGCGGTAGTTTACAATGATTCAAACTTAACTGATCGTATGAATTCATTTAAAAATTTTGGACTTACTTCTCCAGAAACGGTAGAAGAAGTTGGCATAAATGCCAAAATGAATGAATTTGCAGCAGCAATGGGGTTATGTAATTTAAAGCATATTGAAGAAGAAATCGCAAAAAGAAAACGCGTTTTTGAAAGATACATACAAAATTTGAAAGATATACCAGGAATCAAATTTCAAAACATTGATTCTAGTGTAAAACAAAATTATGCATATTTTCCAATTGTTATTGATAAAGAGAAATTTGGAAAGAATAGAGATGAAGTTACATCTTTATTAGCAGATAATAATATATTTGCACGTAAATACTTTTATCCATTGGTTAATGATTTTGATTGTTATAAAAATGATTATAATTCAAATGATACTCCAGTGGCAAAAAACATAGCTGAAAATGTTTTAACATTACCACTATATGCAGATTTGTCATTAGAAGATGTGGATCATATTTGTAATATTATTTTAGGGAGGTAGTTTTATGAAGGGAATTATTTTAGCAGGGGGTAAAGGAACAAGGCTTTATCCTATGACAAAAGTTATTTCAAAACAATTATTACCTATTTTTGACAAACCAATGATTTATTATCCTTTATCTACTTTAATGCTTGCTTCTATTAAAGATGTATTAATTATTTCTACTCCTAAAGATTTACCATTATATAAAGAGTTACTTGGTGATGGAAGCAAAATAGGTATGAATATTTGTTATAAAGAACAAACACATCCCAATGGACTTGCAGAGGCTTTTATATTAGGAGAAGAATTTATTGGTAACGATGATGTGTGTTTAGTTTTAGGTGATAACGTTTTCTACGGGGCTAATTTTACTACTTTATTAAACGAAGCAAAAAATAATTTGACTGGTGCTTATATATTTGGTTGCCCAGTAAAAAATCCTTCTGATTTTGGTATTGTTGAATTTGATGAAGAAGGTAATGTATTGTCTTTAGAAGAAAAACCAAAAATTCCTAAGTCTGATTATGCCGTACCTGGTTTATATTTCTATGATAATTCTGTTATAGAGATTGCAAAAAATATTACACCTTCTGCTAGGGGAGAATTAGAAATTACATCGGTTAATAATGAATATTTAAAAAGAAACAAATTAAAAGTTCAACTTTTTAGCAGAGGAATAGCGTGGTTAGATACTGGTACTGTTGCAAATATGTTAAAAGCATCAGAATTTGTTGAGTCTGTGCAAAACAACCAGGGGCAGTATGTGTCTTGTATTGAGGAAATAGCTTGGCGTAGAGGATTTATTTCAGACGATGATTTAAAAAAACTAGGCGAAGAATTAAAAATGACTGATTATGGGAAGTATATTCTTTCCTTATTAAAGGAGGAAAAATAAATGAAGTTTTTAATTACAGGAGGAGCAGGATTTATTGGAAGTAATTATTTACACTACGTTGTTAATAAATATCCAAAAGATTCTTTTGTATGTTTAGATGCATTAACATATGCAGGAAATTATAATAATATAAAATCTTTAGTATCTAAAGACAATTTTAAATTTGTAAAAGGTAATATTTGCGATGAATCACTAGTTGACAGTTTATTTAAAAAAGAAAAATTTGATGTTGTTATTAATTTTGCGGCTGAAAGTCACGTAGATAATTCCATTAAAAATCCAGGAATATTTATAGAAACAAATATTCAAGGTACCAGAGTTTTACTTGATGTTGCTAGAAAATATGGTATCAAAAGATATCACCAAGTTTCTACAGATGAGGTATATGGTGATTTACCGCTTGATAGAAAAGATCTGTTATTTACAGAGGATACTCCATTACATACTTCTAGTCCTTATTCTTCAAGTAAAGCTGGGGCTGATTTGTTAGTAATGGCTTACCACAGAACTTATGGTTTGCCTGCCACAATTTCCCGTTGTTCTAATAATTATGGACCATATCAATTTCCAGAAAAACTTATACCAGTTGTTATTAGTAAGGCTTTAAATAATGAAAGTATTCCAGTTTATGGAAAAGGTGAGAATGTAAGAGATTGGATTCATGTCAAAGATCATAATATCGGAGTGGATTTGATTGTTAGAAATGGTAAAAATGGTGAAGTTTATAATTTGGGAGGCCATTCTGAAAGGACAAATTTAGAAGTTGTAAGAATCATATTAAATCAAATGAATAAACCTGAATCATTGATTACATATGTTACTGATAGACCGGGACATGATTTAAGATATGCAATTGATTCTTCCAAAGTTGAAAAGGAATTAAATTGGGATAGAACTTATACTTTTGAAGAGGGAATCAAAGAAACTGTTGATTGGTATTTAAACAATCAAGAATGGATTGATGATATTAAATCTGGTTGTTACAAAGATAGTTACCAAAATTAGAAATATAAAAAATGAAAGTATAAACTTTCTTTTTTTTACATTTTTATTAATCATATACATATAATATAGTAATATTCATGAATTTGACAGTTTGTTAAATTCATGATACAATTAATTTGTGTTTTGAAATGGCACATTATTCTAGTCGGTTTAACTTATTATGAAGGCGGGGCTAAAAATCCGTCAAAGAGCATATCGATGAAGCTTCTGGTGTTTGCTTCTTACGCCCAGTCTGGGGTGGATGCTGGAAGATTGAATATTGGGCGCTCGTAATGGCATACGATAACGACCCAGTATTCTTGGAGACCTATATTTGTATAGAGCCTATACACGTTAAGTTGAGGGACTTTATATGAACTAGGATTAAACCTACTATGTGGGGAAACTTGCGAGTAGCGTAGCTTGTCTTGAGTGAGTTGTAGGGGATAATTGAACAAACTAAGTAGTTTATAGCTAGGATTATTTAGTATCGCGATTTGAAACTACTCTTGCAAAAAAGAACTAATAATAAGTGATTGTTGAGGAAATCTCCTAGAGTGCATTATTAATATGGGATTGCAGTGCGTACTAAGTGGCAATCAAGTCGTATAGTAGGTGACACTATATTGTTATCTTTAAAGGGAAACCGCTATTCTGGTAACGGAAAGTAGATTACAGGGAAATCCAACTTGACCTAAGACGCAAAGTTAACTATATTAATAGCCATTAAAAATATTTTGGGAATCATCCCTTTTTTTATGCCTAAATTTAGAAAAGTCAAATTTTGTCGAAATAAGACGATTCAAAAAGATTGAAGCAAAATATCTGAAATGATATAGTAATAATAGGCAGTAAATAGAAGGGAGATTTAAGATGAGAAGCAAAGTAAAATGGTTCAACAATGATAAAGGATATGGATTCATCGAAAATGGAAGTGGAACAGAAGATATTTTCGTACACTATTCTGCTATTCTTTCAGAAGGATTTAAAACCTTAGTTGAAGGACAATATGTTGAGTTTGAATTGGTTAAAACTGACAAAGGCTTACAAGCTAAAAATGTAGTAGAAATTAAAACAGCTTTAGTTTAAGTTGTTTTTTTATTGATTTTTAATTTTAAAAATTATAAAATATATTTGAGGTAGATGAAATGAAAAAGAATAAAAACAAAAAGAAAAATACAAATTATGTTTGGATTGCAAAAATTACATTAATAGCATTTCTAATATCATTTCTTTTTTCAGGCATTTCTGAAACAATATTACCCAACACACCATTAGTACTAGGAATTATATTAGTATTTGTATTTATAATTTTAGGTGTTATCTTTGATATGGTTGGAGTTGCTGTTACATCGTCCGATGAAAAACAATTTCACTCAATGAGTGCAAGAAAAGTTAAAGGTGCTAAGACAGCGGTAGGTTTTAAGAAAAATGCTGAGAAGGTTGCTTCTTTTTGCAATGATGTTATTGGTGATATTTGTGGAATTATTTCAGGTTCTGCAGGTGTAATGATTGCAACCAATATTTCTATGAAGTTAAATTTACATCCTTTTTGGGTATCTTTAACAGTAACAGCTTTAATTGCAGCTTTGACTATTGGTGGTAAGGCACTAGGAAAAGGTGTTGCTATTGCAAAAGGAAATAATATATTATTTATGTTTTCAAAAATTATTTCTTTATTTAAAAGAGAAAAATAAATTATACATATAAGAATAATTGACATTTAATATGGCAAATAATATAATAAATTTGTAGATATTAATAAATGAATACACTACATTTTAAAGAAAGAGGGAATTAACATGGAATTAAAAGGAAGTAAAACAGAACAAAATTTAATGGCTGCTTTCGCAGGAGAAAGCCAAGCTAGAAATAAATATTCATATTATGCATCACGTGCAAAAAAAGATGGTTATGAACAAATTGCAGCTATATTTGAAGAAACAGCTAACAATGAAAAAGAACATGCTAAAATGTGGTTTAAATTATTACATGATGGTGCTGTTCCTGAAACTTTAGTTAATCTAGAAGATGCAGCTAATGGTGAAAACTATGAATGGACAGACATGTATGCAGGATTTGCTAAAGTGGCAAAAGAAGAAGGATTTGATCACATTGCTTATCTTTTTGAAGGTGTAGCTAAAATTGAGAAAGAACACGAGGAACGCTATAGAAAATTACTAGAAAACATTAAAGGAAACGTAGTTTTTGAAAAAGATGAACCAGTTATGTGGATTTGTCGTAATTGTGGTCATGTGCATTATGGAGAATCTGCTCCAAAATTATGTCCAGTATGTTCACATCCTCAAAGTTATTTTGAATTAAGAAAAGAAAATTATTAATAAGTGTAAAGAAACTATAAAAAAATTAAAATTTATAGTTTTTTTTGATATAATGTAAGTAGATAGAGGTGATTACATGGATATTAGGATTAAAGAGGCTTTAGAAAAAGAAAAATTACGTCAGAAAAATAATATTGAATTAATTGCCTCAGAAAATTATGTTTCAGAAAGTATATTAGAGCTTCAAGGGAGTATATTTACAAATAAGTATGCGGAAGGATACCCTGGAAGAAGATATTATGGTGGTTGCGAAAATGTTGATGAAATTGAAAACATTGCTATAATGTATGCCTGCCAGTTGTTTGGTGCTAAATATGCAAATGTACAACCACATAGTGGTAGTAGTGCAAATATGGCAGTATATCGTTCTCTACTTAATCATGGAGACAAAGTATTAGCGTTAAATCTAGATCAAGGTGGACATTTGACCCATGGACATAAGATTAATTTTAGTGGAATTGATTATGAAGTTATTTTTTATCCCGTAAACGAAGAAACCCATATGATTGATTATGAAATTGTTAGGGAAATTGCTCTAAAAGAAAGACCTAAAATGATTATTGCAGGAGCAAGTGCTTATTCTAGATTTATAGATTTTAAAAAATTTAGAGAAATTGCCGATATGTGTGATGCTTATTTAATGGTAGACATGGCTCACATTGCTGGGTTGGTTGCAACTGGATTACATGAAAATCCGATTGAATATGCAGATGTTGTAACTTCTACAACTCATAAAACATTAAGAGGACCTCGCGGTGGCATTATTTTAACTAACCATGAGGAAATTATAAAAAAAATAAATAAAACTATATTTCCAGGAATTCAAGGTGGACCTTTGATGCATGTTATTGCGGCTAAAGCACAATGCTTTTATGAGGCTTTACAACCGCAGTTTAAGGAATATCAGACTCAAGTATTAAAAAATAGTAAGGTTCTTTGTGAATCTTTAAAAAAACAAGGTGTTAAAATTATTACAGGTGATACAGATAATCATCTTATGTTGATTGATGTAAAAAACACATTTAATTTAACGGGTAAAGAAGCTGAAACTATTCTCGATTCAATCAATATTACGGTAAATAAAAACACAATTCCTTATGATAAAGAATCACCAATGGTAACAAGTGGAATTAGAATTGGAACACCCGCAATGACTACTCGTGGATTTAAGGAAACAGAATTCTTGAAAGTTGGAGAAATTATCTTTAAAGCATTAAGCAAGAAAAGTAATTTGATAGAATTAAAAGAACAAGTTTTAGAATTAACAAAGAATATTTAGGAGGTAATTTGATGGTATTAGATGGAAAGGAACTTAGTGGACAGGTTAAAACACAAATCAAAAATGATGTAAAAACATATATGATTAAACCTTGTTTGGCTGTTATTCAAATAGGAGATGATCCCGCTAGTAATGTTTATATTAAAGCAAAAGAAAAAGCTTGTAATGAAGTTGGAATTTATTTTAAGCATATAAAATACGCAGATGATGTTAAAGAAAAAGAAGTTATAAATAAAATTGTTGAATTAAATAATGATGAATATGTAAATGGCATTTTATTGCAACTTCCTATTCCAGAAAAATATAATACAGAAAGAATAATTAATTATATCGCTCGTAATAAAGATGTTGACGGTCTTACTGATATAAATGTAGGAAAACTTATAAATAACAAAAAATGTTTAGTGTCATGCACTCCACAAGGAATTATGGAATTATTAAATCATTACAATATTGAACTTGAAGGAAAGAATGTTGTTATTGTTGGACGCAGCAATTTAGTTGGTAAACCTTTGATTAGTCTATTTTTAAACAGAAACGCAACAGTAACCATTTGTCACTCTAAAACAAAAGACTTACAAAACCATACTACACAAGCTGATATACTAGTAGTAGCAGTAGGAAAAAAACATTTTATTACAGAAGATATGGTTAAAGATGATGCGGTTGTTATTGACGTTGGAATTAATCGTGAAGACGGAAATCTATATGGAGATGTTGATTTTGACAATGTTAAGAAAAAAGCTTCTCACATTACTCCAGTTCCAGGTGGAGTAGGGCCAATGACAGTTGCAATGTTATTAAAAAATGTTAATGAATGTTATAAAAAAATGAACACCAGTAAATAATATTACTGGTGATTTTTTATGAAAAAAATACTATTTACGGGTGCTAGAAGCGGTATAGCAGCATCTGTTATTGAAAAATTATTACATGATGAATATTATATTTATGTCACTGTTCATACACTAGAGCAACTTAAGAAAATTAGAAAAAAATATGAAAATTTTAATAATGTTGAATGTTTCAAACTAGACGTTAATAGCAAAAATGATAGAGATAAACTTAAAGATTTAGATATTGACATTTTTGTTTCGAATGCCGCCATAGGATATGGTGGTTCCATAGTTGATACTAGTATATCTAAATTAAAAGATAACTTTGAAACAAATGTTTTTTCAAATTTTGCTATAGTACAAATAGTGCTTCAAAACATGCTAAAAAAAGATAATGGAAAAATCATTATGATTTCTTCATTCGCAGGAATTATGCCCCTAAGATTCCTAGGCTTTTATTGTGCTACTAAAGCTAGTATTATTAAACTAACACAGTGCTTGAGAAAAGAATTAAAACTAGTGACCAAAAATATTCATATTTCACTTATATTGCCCGGAATGTATCATACTGGGTTTAATCAAATAATGCTTGAAAATAAGTACCCAATATCCAATGATTCTATATTTAAAAATAAAGAAAAAGAAATAAAATTCATAGAAGAATTATTTTGGGAAACATTTGAATATAAAAAACTTGATTCAATTACAAATAAAATATATAAAGCAATAATTAAACCAAAACCAAAATTCATTTATAGTGCTCCTTTATTTCAAAAAATAGGGGCAAAATTATATCAAATATTTAAATGGTAACAAATTTTAAAAAAAGTATTGTAAAAATATTTTTTTTGTGGTATATTTATAGTGCTTTGTTTATGGCGATGTAGCTCAGCTGGCTAGAGCGTCCGGTTCATACCCGGAAGGTCGTGGGTTCGATCCCCTCCGTCGCTACCATGATGTAATTAACTCTTGTTTTTCAAGGGTTTTTTGATGCTTTAAAATATTTTGGTCTTGTATGTAGATGGGATACTTATGAAAGATTAAAGATGTGTTGGCAATGCCAGTAAACATATTTATATATGAGCACTCATCTCGACCGGGCATCATCATTTCTATAAGAATTAAAAGGGACAAACGAAAAATTGTCTTTTTTATTATATCAAATTTACCTAATACCCAATCTATTGATAAAGATTCTAAATTTTGTAAACAATGTGGAAAGAAAACTGCATAAATTGCAGTTTTTTTAATTGTTTTACATAAAAAAACAAAAAATTATCATAAATAGATGTTATAATTTAACTATTGAATATTTGACTATATTGTTAAATATTATTATAATTGAGAACAGATTGTAAAGGAGAAAATATGCTGGAAATAAAAAATATCAAAAAAAGTTACAAAACTGGTGATTTTATTCAAGATGCTTTAAAAGGTGTTAGTTTAAAATTTAGGAAATGCGAATTTGTTAGTATTTTAGGTCCTAGTGGCAGTGGGAAAACAACACTACTTAATATTATTGGGGGATTAGATCGTTATACATCAGGGGATTTAATTATCAATAATAAATCAACTAAAAAATTTAAGGATAACGATTGGGATGCATATCGCAATAATTCTGTTGGTTTTATTTTTCAAAGTTATAATTTAATTGGCCATATTTCAGTTTTAGCGAATGTTGAGATGGCTTTAACTCTTAGTGGAGTATCTAGTAAACGTCGTCATAAAATGGCAAAAGAAGCTTTGGAAAGAGTAGGTTTAATTGAACACATCCATAAAAGACCAAATCAATTATCAGGTGGACAGATGCAAAGGGTTGCGATTGCTCGTGCTTTGGTAAATAATCCAGATATTATTTTGGCGGATGAACCAACTGGGGCTCTAGATTCTAAAACAAGTATTCAAATAATGGATTTAATTAAAGAAATTTCTCATGATAAATTAGTTATTATGGTAACACATAATCCAGAACTTGCTAATGAATATGCATCAAGAATAATTGAGTTAAAGGATGGAGAGTTAATTAGTGATAGCAATCCGATTAACGAAAGTGAAAAAGAAAAAGGAAGTTATAATTTAAAAAAGACAGCTATGAGCTATTTAACGGCATTGAAATTATCTTTTAATAATATAAAGACTAAAAAAGGAAGAACTCTTTTAACAGCTTTTGCAAGTAGCATTGGTATTATAGGAATTGCTTTAATACTTTCTTTATCTAATGGATTCAATATCCAAATTGAAAAATTCCAATCTGATGCTCTTTCGTCATTACCAATAATGATAACAGAGCAATCAATGAACTTAGATGAAGAGACTATGCAAAAGATGGAATCTAATATTACTGGAAAAGAATACAAAAACTATCCAGATGTTGATTATGTTTATGTCCAAGAAATAATGGATGAAACTGTAACACATACGAATCAATTAACTGATGAATTTATAGATTATATTGAAAAAATAAATCCAAATTCGGTTTCAGGTATATCATATACACGAGCAACAGCCTTAAATATGTTAGTAAAAAATAATGATAAATATACAATTTTTAATCAGTCATTTTTTACTTCAATTCCTAAATCATTAGACGAAAGTCAAAATGGTGTTTTAGAAGATAATTATGATATATTAGAAGGGACACTTCCTAAAAGCAAAGAGGATATTGTATTAATTATTGACTCTAGAAATAGAGTAAATGCTATGATTTTACAAGCTTTAGGTTATGACATTACTAAAGAAACTATTAATTTTAGTGAGTTAATAGGGAAAGAAATTAAAGTAATATTAAATGATCAATTTTATCAGAAAATTGGCCATGGATATACTTATAACTTAGACTTTGCATCACTTTATAACAATGATAAGGCAATAACTCTAAAAATAACAGGTATTTTAAGAGGAAAAGAGGATAAAAAACTAGTTGCTGCAAGTTCTGGTCTTGCACATACTGAAAGTCTTGTTGAATATGTTGTAGAACAAAATTCCAAATCTAAAATTGTTTTAGATCAAATGGAAGCTGACTTTAACATATTAACTGGTCAAAGTTTTGATTTGGATAGTGAAGATGGTATCAAGGAAAAAGAAACAATTTTATCATATTTAGGTAGTGATAGTGTACCAGTAATGATTTCTATTTATCCAAGAAATTTTGATGCGAAAGATGAGATAATTGAATATTTAGATAAATATAACGATAATAAGAAAGATGATGATAAAATCATATACACTGATATGGCTAATTTAATATCGAGTTTATCCGGAAGCATTATGGATGCTATAACAATAGTGTTAATTGCTTTTTCTGCTATATCACTAGTTGTATCAGTTATAATGATTGGAATTATTACTTATATTTCAGTACTAGAACGTACAAAAGAAATTGGTGTATTAAGAGCACTCGGAGCACGTAAAAAAGATATCACTCGTGTATTTAATGCAGAAACCTTTATTATTGGTTTAACTTCAGGGTTAATTGGAATTTTAATCGCAAGAATTCTAGTAATTCCAACAAATATTATTATTGAAAATTTAACTGAACTCCCAGATGTTGCTAAATTAAATCCATTACACGCTCTAATATTAATTATTATTAGTGTAACCTTAACTATAATAGGAGGATCTATTCCTGCTAAAGTGGCATCTAAAAAAGATCCTGTTATAGCACTTAGAACAGAGTAAATTTTACTCTTTTTCTTTTATAATAAATGTGCTAAAATAATCACGAAGAGGTGAGGTATGAAGGTTAATTATCAATTAAAATTAGAAGAAATTATAAATAAAGAAAAAGGCAATATTCCTAAATTATTATTGCACACTTGTTGTGCTCCTTGCAGTAGTTACGTATTAGAATACCTAAGTAATTATTTTGAAATCACAATTCTTTATTATAATCCAAACATTTCACCCGAAGAAGAATATTATAAAAGATTAAACGAGCAAAAGAGGTTAATAAATGAATTAAAACTAACCAATCCTGTTTATTTATTAGAATGTAATTATGATAATAACAAGTTTGAAGAATTATCCCAAGGACTAGAAGAAGAACCTGAAAGAGGGGCCCGTTGTTTAAAATGTTATCGCCTACGCTTAGAAGAAACCGCAAGAATTGCTAAGTTAAATGATTTTGATTATTTTGGAACATCATTAAGTGTTAGTCCATACAAAAGTAGTGATGTTTTAAATAAAATAGGAGAAGAACTATCTGATATATATGGTATTTCTTATTTATATTCGGATTTCAAAAAAAAGGAAGGATATAAACGCTCTATTGAATTATCTAAAATCTATAACTTATATCGTCAAGACTATTGTGGGTGCAAATATTCAAAGAAAAAAGATATCACTGATTGATATCTTTTAAATTAATCTAATTTCATCTTCTCCGTAAAAAGGTTTGTTTTTGTTAATATGATCAAAGAATAAAATTCCGTTTAAGTGGTCTATTTCATGTTGGAAGGCAATAGAAAGTTCTTCTCTAGCACGAATTCTAATTTTGTTTCCGTCTTCATCATATCCTTCAATAGTAACACGGGCAAATCTAGGTACGTGGCCATCAACATCTCTATTAACACTCAAACATCCTTCACCAGCTTCTGCAGCAATAATCTCTTCAGAGTGACTAACGATTGTAGGGTTTATAACTACATAGTTATCAAATGTATTTTCTGCAATTTCGTGTACAATTACTATAATTCTTTTATTAATACCTAACTGAGGAAATGCAAGTCCCATTCCAGGTCTTAAATCATATTTTTTTTCATATTCTTCTATTTGACTATATGTTAAGTGATCAATCATTTGTTGGATTAATTTTTTTTCATCATTAGAAAGTGGGAAAGTTGCTTCTTCACTAGTTTTTCTTAAAACAGGATTTTTTTCATCAACTATATCTAATTTTTTAAACATAACATCAACTCCGTATAACTATTTTACCACAAAACAGAAAAAAAGGAAGCAAAAACTTCCTTATCTATTGTTTGGACATTGATTAAAAGCACGAGAACCTATTACAATTACTAAAAGTATAAATAATACTAAGATAATAGCTGCTCCATATCCACTACCATAGCCGTATCCTCCGCCACAACCATAGTTTTGTTGTCCACAACCGCAACCGCTACCATATCCTTGGTATCCGCCATAATAATACATAATATACCTCCTTTTCTTCTAATATAGTTTATTAAATTATGATAATTTTGCTTATATATATGACCTATTTTTTTAATAAATTATCTATTCAAAAATTATTAATAATGTGTTATTATATTGTATAGTAGGTGGGACGATGAAGGATTTAGTAAAACATGTAAGAAAAACTTATAGAGATATGGATAAGGCACTATTATGGTCTACAGTAGCGATGTTTATTTTTGGTTTACTTAGCATCGTATCTGCTTCGAGTCGTGAAGCTGTAGTTCGTTATGGTTCTACCTTATATCATTATTTTTTTCGTCAATTAATGATGATAGGAGCAGGATTTGTTTTATCTTTCTTTATTATTAATATAAGTACTAAAAAATATAAACCTTATGCCTTGATTGGCTTTATTGTAATAAATCTATTATTACTATATTTATGGATTTATGGAGCTGCCCATAAGGGTGCACAAAACTGGCTATATATTCCAGGATTTGGTTCATTTCAACCAAGTGAATTTGCTAAACCGGTTATTATTGTTTGTCTTTCATTATTGTTTGATCAATTTTATAAAAAGTTAAGAGATACTAAAATTAAGCATTGGGATATGATTGGAATGATTTTAGTTGTTGGACTTTTTTCAGCGGCTATTATATTTTTAGAAAAAGATTTGGGTACAATGATGATTATTGTTGCGATATTTGGAGTTATGTTTCTAGCGAGCCCAATCTTAAAAATTGAAAAGATTAAAACTATCGGCATGCTGGTAATAGTTGCTTCAGTAGCAATGTTGGGAATGTATGCAATAAAGGGATATATATTAACTGATGCTCAATTAGCTCGTTTTAATTTTTTCAATCCTTGTACCAGATATGAAACTGGAGGATATCAAGTTTGTAATGGTTTTATAGCTTTAAACGATGGCGGTTTATTTGGACTTGGAATAGGTAAAAGTAAACAAAAATATTCATACATATCAGAGCCTCATACAGATTCAATATTCGCCATAATAGGTGAGGAATTAGGCTTTTTTAGAAGTTCTCTTGTATTTATTGCCTATATATTTATTTTATATCGTATTTTAAAATTATCAGCAAAGGCTAATACGATTCGTGGAAAATACATTTGTTTAGGGGTTTCTGTTTACTTATTTATGCATATATTTCTTAATTTAGGAGGAATTTTGGGGATTATTCCTTTAACTGGAGTCCCTCTTCCATTTTTAAGCTATGGAGGATCATTTACAATTTCGTTTATAGTTGCTCTTACATTAGTTCAAAGAGTAGCAATAGAAACAAATCGTCAAAAAATAACTGTTTAACCAGTTGTTTTTTTGTGTTATAATAACTGATAGGTGGTAGTATGAAAATTAATGATGTAAATATGGAAAAAGTAACTCCAATGATGCGTCAGTATATTGAAATAAAAAAGCAAAATATGGATGTCATTATTTTCTTTCGTTTGGGTGATTTCTATGAAATGTTTTTTGATGATGCAATACAAGTTTCTAGAGAATTAGAATTAACCTTAACAGGTAAAAATGCAGGACTAGAAGAAAGAATCCCGATGTGTGGAGTACCACATCATGCGGCTAATATATATATAGATAAATTAGTTGAAAAAGGTTATAAAATAGGAATATGTGAACAATTAGAGGATCCTAAAGGTGTTACTAAGGGAATAGTAAAACGAGATATAGTTCAAATTATAAGTAAAGGAACTTTGATTGATGCAGATACCTTAAATGAAAAAGAAAATAATTATATTGGTAGTGTTGTAGATTTTGAACATGCTTATGGATTGTGTTTTTCAGATATTTCTACTGGAGTAATATACGTAGAGTTAATTGAACATAATATTACAAAGATTGTAAGTGAAGTTGTAAGTACTGGGATTAAGGAAATTATTACTACAGACAAGTTAGACCCTTCAATTGCTTCTTTATTTAGAAATCAATTTAAAATTAATGTTAATATTGATAACAATATCGATGATATTTTAGAATATAAATATATATATGATGAATTAGATGATATTAGATATATAACTACAATCAAGCATTTACTTTCGTATATAACTAATACTCAAAAAAGAAATTTATCGCATATGCAGAAAGCAATAGTTCGACAAGTTAATCAGTCCTTAAAGATGGATATGCATACTAAAAGGAATTTAGAATTAACTGAAACTTTGAGATTAAAACAACGTAATTATTCTCTTATTTGGCTTTTAGATAAGACAAAAACTGCTATGGGGTCTCGTATGCTTAAGTACTATATAGAAAACCCTCTTATTGAAAAAAATAAAATTGAAAAAAGATATAACTGTGTAGAAACACTATTAAAAGAATTTATTTTAAAAAGTGATTTACAAAATTATTTATTTCAGGTCTATGATTTAGAGCGTTTGAGTGGCCGAGTTGCTTTCGGGAATGCTAATGCAAGAGATTTGCTACAGTTAAAAAATTCAATTCAAGTATTACCAAACATTAAAGAAATATTGAAAAAACTAAACTTTGATTATTGTCTAGAAACTCTACCCGAATTATATAATCTATTAGAAAGTAGTATACATGAAAACCCGCCATTATCTATCAAAGAAGGATATTTAATTAAGGAAGGATTTAATAGCGAATTAGATGAATTAAAAGATTTGCGTAAAGGTGGAAAAGATTTTGTTGCTCGTTTTGAAGCTGAGGAAAGAGAAAGAACAGGCATTAAAAATCTTAAAGTTGGATATAACAGAGTTTTTGGATACTATATTGAAATTAGTAAGGGTAATGTAAATTTAATTAAAGAAGAATATGGATATGAACGAAGACAAACACTTTCTAATTGTGAACGTTTTATTAGTCCAATTTTAAAAGAAAAAGAAGCATTAATTTTAAATGCTGAAGAAAGAATTATCGAATTAGAATATAATATATTTATTTCTATTCGTGATAAAGTAAAAGAATTTATTCCAAAATTACAGGATATCGCTAAAATTATAAGTGAAATTGACGTATTACAATCGTTTGCAACAGTAACTGAAGAAAATAATTATATTAGACCAATTTTGACAACAGACCATTCTCTTGAAATAGTAGAAGGAAGACATCCAGTGGTTGAAAAAGTTCTTAACGAAGGAGTTTATGTTCCAAATGATGTATTGTTTACAAAAGATACTAATATATTATTAATAACAGGCCCAAATATGGCTGGGAAATCAACTTATATGAGACAATTAGCTATAACAGTAATTATGGCTCAAATAGGATGTTTTGTGCCGGCATTAAGTGCTAAATTACCTGTTTTTGATGCTATCTTTACCCGAATTGGTGCAAGTGATGATTTGGTAAGTGGAGAATCTACTTTTATGGTTGAAATGACAGAAGCCAATTATGCAATAGAAAATGCAACTGAAAACAGTCTGATTTTATTTGATGAATTAGGACGTGGAACAGCAACATTTGATGGTATGGCACTTGCTCAAGCAATAATTGAATACATTCATGATAAAATTGGAGCTAAGACATTATTTTCAACTCATTATCATGAACTTACTGACTTAGAGAATAATTTGGCCCATTTAAAAAACATTCATGTAAGTGCTCATGAAGAAGATGGAAATATTACATTTTTGCACAAAATAAAAGAGGGTAGTGTAGATAAAAGCTATGGTATACACGTTGCAAAACTTGCAAATTTACCAGATGAACTTATAAAACGTGCAGGAAACATATTAAAAGTTTATGAATCAACTGAGAAAAAAAGAGATATTAAAGTACAAGAGTCTCTCCCCTTAGATGAAATATTAGAAATCAAGGAATCTAAAGTTGAACAACAATTAAAAAATATTGATCCGCTAAATGTTACTCCATTGGAGGCATTAAACATTTTATATAAATTAAAAGAAGAAATAAAAAAATAAATAAGGAGGATATATGAAAATATTAAAAAGAGAAAATTGGTGGGTTTGGTTATTATTGACTTTGTTTTCACAAGGAAGCAGTGTATTTGTTTTAGGAGCATTATTAGATGTATATAAAAAGGATGCTTGGTATGCCAATTGGAAATACTGGGTTATTGGGGCTATATGTTTCCTTTTCCCAGCAGCAATTATGACAACAGTATTTACTGTCCAAATATTATGTCTTACTGCAGCTAGATTAGAAGTTCCGGGAAAGGAATTATACTTAAGTCCATATATATGGATAATTGCAGCAATCATACCAGTTTTAGGATGGGCATGTATTGTTGCAGGGCTACTATATCTAGAAATATACATTTTAGTTGCATTATATAAAGGCAACGCTGAAAAATATATAGTGTAATCAAATTCTAATATTTAATTGTCATGAACTATAAATTAGTCTTTAATTTATAGTTTTTTTATGATAAAATTAATATAGGTGATTTTGATGGAACAAATGAATAGAAGTGAATTACGAAAAAAGATAATGACAATACTATATCAAATCAATGTTTATGACAAAAACAAAATAGAATATAATGTTGAAGATATTATAAAAGAAGTATGTGAAATAGATAATGAATTTGTTAAAGACATCGTTTATGGTGTAATTACATACAAAAAAGAAATAGACAAGTTAGCTAATACTCATTTAAATGATTGGACAATAGACCGTTTAGGTAATACCGATCAATCAATCTTGCGTATGGGAGTATATGAATTAGTTTATACAGATACTCCAGAAGTAGTAGCTATCAACGAGGCAATAGAACTTGCGAAATTGTATAGTGATGACGATGTACGTAAAATGATTAACGGGGTAATGGATAAAATATATCATAGTAAGAAGGATTAGTATGAAAGATGACAAATATTTAAGTATAACAGCGATTACTAAATATTTAAAATATAAACTTGATTCTGACGAACATTTAAAATGCGTTTTTCTTAAAGGGGAAATTTCAAACTTCAAAGCACATTCAACAGGGCATTTTTATTTTTCTCTGAAAGACGAAACTAGCAAAATAAACGCAATTATGTTTAGTGCCAATGCAAAAAAAATATTATTTAATCCTAAAGAAGGAGATAAAGTTTTAGTAGCTGGGCGAATTAGTGTATATGAGGCAACTGGCAATTATCAAATATATGTAGATGAAATGTTAGAAGATGGTGTAGGAAATCTTTATATTGCTTTTGAAAAATTAAAAAATGACCTTGCTAAAGAAGGTTTGTTTGATGAAAATAAAAAGAAGAGTATTCCTAAGATTCCGACTAAAGTAGGAATAGTTACTGCTCCAACAGGAGCGGCAATTAAAGATATTATTTCAACAATTAGAAGACGTTTTCCATTATGTGAAACAATTCTTTTTCCTGCCTTAGTACAAGGAGAAAATGCGGCGAGTGATATTGTTAACAAAATAAAAATCGCCAATACTTATGATATAGATGTACTAATTGTTGGCCGAGGTGGCGGTTCAATTGAAGATTTATGGCCATTCAATGAGGAAATTGTTGCTAGGGCAATTTATGATTCGAAAGTTCCTATAATTAGTGCAGTAGGTCATGAGGTTGATTTCACAATTGCTGATTTTGTTGCTGATCTTAGAGCTCCAACACCTACTGGTGCTGCAGAACTGGCAGTTCCTAATATAGTAGATGTAAAAAAACATATTGAACAGTTAAAAATCAGAGGCAATGAAAATATATCGAAAAAAATTAGTTATAATAAATTATTGCTTGAGTCTTTCAAAAATTCATTTATAATTAAAAATCCCATAATAATATATGAGAATAAACAACAAAAATTGGATTTAATTATTGAAAAAATAAAAAGTTTAATATCTAAAAAATTAGATGAATCTAAAAATGAATTTAAAGTTTTAAAAAATCACTACATTTTAAATAATCCTCATGAAATATATAAAGCAGAAGTTAAAAATTTAGAGTTTATTATAGATAAATTAAATTTAATAAATCCATTAAATACTTTAAAACGAGGATTTACTTTAACTTATCAAGATAACAATATTATTAAAAATATAGAAAATCTAAAACTAAATGACACTATTATAACTCGTTTAAATAATGGAATTATAGAATCTAAAATAACAAATATTATGGAGGTAAAAGATGGCGAATAATACTAAAAAATTTGAGGAAAAAATTAAAGATTTGGAGTCAATAATTACTGAACTTGAAAATGGGAATATTGACTTAGAAGATTCAATTAATAAATATACAGAAGCTATGAAACTGGTTAAAGAATGTGATGAACAACTAAAAAACATTGAAAAACAAGTTAGTAAAATTGTTTTAGATAATGGTGAAGTTAAAGACTTTGATATAGAGTAGTATAATATAATAATACAGGGAGGTAATGAAAATATATGAAAGAAATAGATAAAACAACACTTATACAATTAGCAGAGACTTATGGGTATCGTGAAGTGATACAATTTCTAAAGGAAAAACAAAAAGATTCTCATCAATTAAAAGATGTACTTTTAGAATATCTTTATACAACAAGTTTTAATAATGATAAAAAAATATATGTAGAACCATTATATTGTGAAGAGAATGAGCAAAAACAAATATTTTCAAATGGGACTACAAGTGTTTTTGCACTGTCTAAACCAATCATTAAACAATCTTGGTTAGATGAAGAAAGAAAAATAATAGTTAAACCGGTTAAAAGAGTTGATAGTAGTTTAATGGAAGAATATATCAATAGAATTAAGTTTCATTTTTGCGATGGTATTCGTCCTACTAGTTTTGAAGAATTAGAATTTTTATGTAATGATTTAGATAAATTTTCAATTTCAGAATTAAAATTATTAAAACTCTTATTTGAAGATTCAAAACTATACTTATCTGACCACACAAATTCAGTATGTGCCCATTCTCAAATGGGAGATGCCTACATTTTAGGCAAAGATAAATATGGAAAAAAATACTTATAAATGCCTTTTTGGCATTTTTTGTTATGTCTAATATATACAATAATATTCATAATAATAGTGTAGTCTGTGTTTTGAGAAGGAGATGTTTTATGTTTTTAAAATTTTTAAAAAAAACATGTCTTTGCTTTCTTCTTTCATTATTTATTATACCATCAAGTATCCTTGCTTATTCAGACTATATCATTGCAGGCGGACAGAATATAGGAATTGCATTAAACACTAAAGGAATAATGGTTGTTGGTGTTTATAAAGTAGGAAATAATTATCCGGCTAAAGATGCAGGAATAAAAGTTGGCGATATAATTACCAGCATCAATAACGAAACTGTAAGTAATATTAATGAATTAACCAGCCGAATAAATACCAGACTTAGTGACTCAATTAAAATTGGCTATATTAGAAATGACATAACTAATTATACTGATTTAAAATTATATAATGATAATGGAATTTTCAAAACAGGTCTTTATGTAAAAGATTCAATTACTGGTATTGGTACACTAACATACATTGATCCTAATACTAAATTATTTGGAGCCTTGGGACATGAAATTATTGAAAAGAATACAGGTAAAATATTAGAAATAAAAGATGGTAAAATATACACGTCAGATGTTATTAATATTGAACCAAGTGTAAATGGTATTCCTGGTGAAAAGAATGCAAAACTTAATGGAAACGAAGTAATTGGTGATATTTTTGAAAATACTACTCAAGGGATTTTTGGTAATTATAATTTAAATATAGATAACCAGAAACTTTATAAAGTTGCTAATATTTCAAATATAAAAAAAGGAGAAGCTATTATTAGGACTGTTATTAGTGGTGAAAAAATAGAAGAATTTACTATAAACATTTTAAAAATAAATGATAGTTCTAAAACTAAGAATATAGTATTTGAAATTAATGATAAAGTTTTATTAGAAAAAACCGGAGGTATTGTTCAAGGAATGAGTGGATCTCCTATTATTCAAGGAGATTATATTGTTGGGGCAGTAACTCATGTAGTAGTTGATGATACAACTAAAGGTTATGGGATATTAATTACTAATATGTTAGAAGAAGCAGAAAACTAGTTAGACTAGTTTTCTTTTTATAAAAATGTTATAATTTTTTTTGGTGAAGTTTAATGCGTTTTAAAAAAATATATATTGAAATAACTAATAAATGTAATTTAAATTGTAGTTTCTGTTCTATTGATAATAACACGAAAAAAGAAATGAGTTTAGAAGATTTTGAAATAGTTTTAAATAAAATAAATGATTATACTGATTATATATATCTTCATGTTAAGGGAGAACCATTAATCCATTCTAAATTTAGTGAAATTTTAAAACTATGTAAAAAGTATAATAAACAAGTTAATATTACAACCAATGGAACATTATTAATTAATAAACTTACAGATATCGTTGAAAGCAATATTGTAAGGCAAATAAATATTTCTATGCAGAGTTTAACTGATGAAAAATATTTAATTGATATATTAGATAGTGTTAAATATCTTTTAAATAATTCACAGATTCAATTAGTATTTAGATTTTGGGCATTAAAAAGAAATGAATTTACATCATTAGAAAATAAAATTATAAAAGAAATTATTAATTATTTTAATCTGTCAGAAGAAACAATCAAACAAATTTATACTCTTAAAAACATCAAATTATTAAATAATTTATATTTAAATAAAGATGATGTATTTGAATGGCCAAATTTAGAAAGTAAATATTATAACGAATTAGGGCATTGCTATGGCCTAAAAAAACATATTGGAATACTTGTTGATGGAACAGTGGTTCCGTGTTGCTTAGATAGCAAAGGAATAATAAATCTAGGTAATATTTTTAAAACAGATTTAAATGATATTTTAGATAGTCAAAGAGTTAAAAATATTATTAAGGGTTTTAATGAAAATAAGCCTTGTGAAAACCTCTGTAAAAGATGTAGTTTTAAAGATAAATTTAAAAAAAGTAATGTTTAATCATTACTTTTTTCAATATATCCATGTTTAATCATAGCTTTTCGAACTTGTTCCTTTCTTTCTTTAGAAAGTTTTTCGTTAACAGTAGGTGAGTATACAGATGGTGCTGAAGGTAGACCTGCAATTAATAATGCTTCATCAAAAGTTAATTCTAAAGGAGTTTTATCATAATAGCCTAAACTTGCTTGTCTAATGCCATAATAACCATTCCCAAAATAAATAATATTAATATATAATTCCAGAATTTCTTGTTTGGTCAGTTTCTGTTCAAGTTGGAAAGCAACAAATAATTCTGCTACTTTTCTACTAAATTTCTTTTCTTGACTAAAATACATGTTTTTAGCTAGTTGTTGAGTAATAGAACTGCCTCCACGACCGACAAACTCTCCGCTTAAAATATTATCAAATAAAGCGTTAATTGTTGCTATAGGATCAACTCCAAAGTGTTTATAAAAACGGTGATCCTCTACTGCGATTGTGGCATCTAAATAATACCTCGATACTTTATCAATATTAATAAAATTAGCGTTGTTTCTTATTTCCTTAATTTTATCATCTATTGAAACCTTTGTGGTTGCTTCTTTACACATATTATAACCATTTAATAGAATAACCGATAAAACTAATGTTAATATCAAAAAAACTATTAAAAAAAACTTTTTAATTTTATTGCCTTTTTTCTTTGATATTTTAGCCATATAATCACCTAACTTATTTAAATTATTTTAAAGATATGATATAAAAAAATTATTGATAAACAATAATTAAATAAAAATGATAGATGCAACAAATGATGCAATCATTACAAACAACATAATATAAATAGCTACTTTTTGAACTTTTTTATTCACGATATCACCTCATGATTATATTATAATACATTTTAATTTTTTTTGGAATAAAATAATCTTATTATCATAATTTTAATTAGAGGTGGAACATGAAAAAAATAGTGGACAAGATTAAATTGAGTATTAAATATAATAAAAAAATAATAATATTTTTAGTTACATTGGGAATTATTGCTATAATAGCAGGTTCCATATTTACAATAATGTTAAATAGTGCAGATAAAAAAATAACAATGGATTATATTAATAATTTTGTCAGTAATATATCTAATGGAAACCTAGATTATGTCAGTGCGTTATATAACGGTTTTTCTACATCTTTTTCCTCTGCAATAATTACATGGTTATTAGGTATGTCTGTAATAGGAATTCCTGTTATTTTATTCATGTACTTTAGTAAAATATTTGTATTAGGTTTTTCAATTTCTGCAATAATATCTAATTATGGGTTTAAAGGTTGTTTAATTAGTTTTTCATACATTTTTCCTCATCAAATAATAAATATTATAGTATATACGTTACTAACTTTACTCGCGTTAAAAGTATCAGGGAAAATCTTATATAGTATTTTAAAAAAAGAAAAATTAGATTTTAAAGCAATTATGCATAATTATTTTTTAATATTATTAATTTGTTTAGGAATCTTTATATTAACAATATTATTTGAAGTATATATTACACCTAAAATTATTAGTATATTTCTATCATTCCTCAAGTTAAATATGGTATAATGATTTTGGTGGTAATATGAAAAAAGTTGTTATTGGGATGAGTGGGGGAGTAGATAGTAGTGTAGCTGCCATTCTCTTACAAAAACAAGGATATGAAGTAATTGGAGTCACGTTTATATTTACAGATAATTTTGATGTTTCTGAAGCACAAGAAGTTTGTAGAAAGTTAAATATCAAGCATTATATAAAAGATTATCGAAAAGAATTTAAAGAAGAAATTATAAATAAATTTTTAGATGACTACAAATCAGGACTAACTCCTAATCCATGTGTTTTGTGTAATAAAAAAATAAAAATAAAATATCTTATTGACGCAATGAAGGAATTTAATGCTGATTTTATAGCAACCGGTCATTATGCAAGAGTTATTGACGGGAAATTGTATAAAAGTGAAAACATTAATAAAGATCAAACTTACTTTTTATCTCAATTATTAAAAGAAGAAATAAGTAAACTAATTTTCCCTTTAGACAATATGGATAAGGGTGAAGTTAGAACAATTGCAAGCGAATACGGATTAACAAACGCTTCAAAAAAAGATTCATATGATGTTTGTTTTATTACTTCTAGCTTTAAAGAATATATGCAAAACTATCTAAAACCAAACAAAGGCTCTATCATAAATATAAAAACTAATGAAGAGATTGGAATTCATGATGGTTTAATGTACTATACAATTGGGCAAAGAAAAGGACTAAACCTAGGTGGAAACAAAGATAGATTGTTTGTAATTAACAAGGATTTAGATAACAACATTTTATATGTTGCTAGTGATTCTGATGGTTATTTATATAGTAGCGAAGCGGAAATTGAAAATGTTAATTGGATTAGTGATGAAAGACCTGAGGTATGCAATGCAAAATTTAGATATCGACAAACAGAACAACCAGTAAATATTAAATATTTAGAAAACGGAAATATTATATTAAATTATTCAAACGAAGTAAAATCGGTTACACCAGGACAAGTATGTGCCTTATATAAAGATGATGAATGTTTAGGTGGAGGAATTATTAAGAGTTTTAAAAACAACAATATTTAACTTGTCCTTTACTTTACACTTGACATTTGACACAAAAGTGTTAAAATGATAATAGGAGGTTTTAAGATATGGAAATGACAAGATTAAATGAAATATTACATGAATTAGGCATATCTAAAGTAAAATTAGCAAAATTTTTAGGGGTATCTAGACAAATGATTTATAATTATTTAGAACTAGATAGTATAAATAAATGGCCAAAAGATAAAAAAGTTTTACTATTAAATCTTTTAGGGATTAAATCTTCAAACGAGTTAGATTCAATTAAAGTTGATACTGATTATATTATGAGTGTTGAAACTAGAATTAATAGTTTAATTGATAATAAAGCACCGGCAAATGATGATAATTCTGTTTTTGAAGGGTTAGGAAAAAATCAAAAAGAATTATTAGGTAATATTATTGATGTTATAAAAGAAAGATTAGATGATGATAAAGATGTAGAGGCTTTTTATACAATGAAATATTTGTATAATTATTTACAATCTTTAGATTCTTCTCGTGAATTAAAGTACATTTTAGCCTATGTAGCAAAAGCAACTGGATTTGAAAAAGCCACAGAATTTGCTTTTAATGAAGATGAACAATTTGTTTTTGAAAGTATCTTATTCTCTGCAATGACGTTATACAATGGGGGAGGAGCTTCTAAATCTAAGTTGGTTGAATCACATCGTCGCTTCGAGGCTCAAATTGAACATAAAATGGAAGAAAAAATTAGTCGTACTTTAGAATTAAACACACTTAAAGTTCAAGCATTAAAAGAATTAAATTATTCTCAAATTAACGAACAAAACGCTTCAGAAGTATTAGAAAAAATAGCTGAAATTCAATCTAGAAAAGTTGGAAGTTAAAAATAGGATTAAACCTATTTTTTTAGTGTCCACTTCCCCTATTATTTTTATAGTTAAAAAGGGGAGAGAAATATGATTAATTTTGAGCGTTTTATTATTCTAAAGATGGATAATTATACACTAAACTTTCTTAAAATAAATCATAATATTATCTGAATAAATAAAAAAACAATATATTTAAATATATAAGAGATTCATAAATCAATTAGAATTAAAATAATAAAGTCATTAAACCCAAAATAACAATTATGTATATAAAAAATTTATATCATTATAATATTATTATGAAGTTAATTTATAAATATATGATTTAAGATTTAAAATTATTTAAAAAAACAAATTTTAAACACTTAATTTATTTTCGAATAATGAATATTATGTTAACTTCTATATTTTTTTAAAAGTGTATTATAAATTTTTTAGTCTTGTTCATAATAATATTGGGTGATAAAATGAAAAAGAGTAATAAAACAGATATGAAAAATTCTGCTAAAACAAATTATAGTTGTAATAATAACAACAATAATAGTGCTAGCAAAAACTCTGCTCAAAAAACAAACAAGTCATTAGAAACAAATTCTAACTCAAATGCTCGTTCTTATGATTTTGAATAGTTTTTGCCCAAAAAAAGAAGCAATTTAGCTTCTTTTTAATTTTAAAATGCAAAATGATTGATAATCATAAATATACTACCTATTATGAAAAATATATATGTTAACTTTTTAATATTATATTTTAAAGACTCTGGTAATAATTCATAAAGTGCTATATGTATCATTATTCCTGCAATTATAGACATTAATATTCCCATTATAAAATCATTCATAAAAGGTTTTAAGAATAAAAATGCAAGTAATGCCCCTAAAGGTTCTGACATTCCAGATATAAATGTATAAAGTAGTGCTTTTCCCCTACTCTTCGTAGAATAATAAATAGGAACTGCTATACTTATACCTTCAGGAATGTTGTGTAATGCAATTGCAACAGTCAGTGAAATTCCCAAACTTATATTAGTGTTAGTAGCCATAAATGTAGCAATACCTTCAGGAATGTTATGCATTATAATTGCAAACATAGATATTAATCCTACTCTAAATAAGCCACTATGATTGGCGTTTTGCTCTTTAGGTATATATTTATCTATACTGATAGAAAATAACATCCCTATAGCCATAAAAATCGCAATTAATGGTATTTCTAAATAACTTTTATATTTTAATAAAGATATTGCTTCAGGAATTAAGTCTAATATAGATACAGAAAACATTACACCAGCAGCAAAAGATAATGAACCTATAATAATTTTAGTGGTTTTAGTTTTAATGAAAATTAAAAGTGTTCCTATCATTGTAGAAAAACCAGCAATGAATGTCAACAAAAAACTATATAAAGTTATATTCATATTAATCACCACTAAATTATATAAATTAAAACAATAAAAAAGAAGTTACTTTTATTAGTAACAACTTAATTGTCTCCATGTGGATGAGAATTGTTATAATTTTCTTTTAAATGTTGACTAGAAACATGCGTATAAATTTGTGTTGTAGATAAATTAGAATGCCCAAGCATTTCTTGTATACTTCTAAGATCTGCACCATAATCAAGCAAATGAGTTGCAAATGAATGCCTTAGAGTATGAGGTGAAAGTGGAGTTTGTATTTGTTTTTGTTTTGCTAATGCCTTAATAATCTTAAAAAATCCTTGTCTAGTCATTACCTTTCCATGGTTATTTACAAAAATATAATCGTGATAATCTGTTTTCATCATTTGATTACGAAATTCTAATATATATTTTTTGATATAGTATATAGAATAATCGTTGATAGGAATTATACGTTCTTTACTCCCCTTCCCCATTGTTCTAACAAAACAATTATCGAAATCAATGTCATTTATTCTTAAATTAACAAGTTCACTTACTCTAAGTCCTGTAGCATACATTAATTCCAGCATTGCTTTGTTTCTATAACTATAATTATCTTTTAAGTCAATATCTAATAATGTTTCAACTTCTTCTTTTGATAACGTCGTTGGCAATTGTTTTTTAAGTTTAGGTAATTCTAAAAACTCCGATGGATTAATATCAATATACTTTTCAATTAATAAAAATTTATAAAAAGATTTGATAACAGAAACATTGTGAGCCAATGTTCTATCACTAATATCTTCTTGTTTAAGATAATTTAAATAATTTCTTATATCATCATGTTTAATATTATTTAAATTTTGATTTTTATTTTTAAAAAAATTTATATATTTTAATATTTCATTTTTATAAGATTCAATAGTGAGATTACTGTATTTTTTATCTATCTTTAAATAATTACAAAAATCATTTAATATATCATCATATGATTTCATATTACCACCATCATAATTATAACATTTTTTGAAATTTTATTAAACATAATATAATCCAAAATTTGTTTGATAACCCTTATAATTATGATACAATATATTTGGTGATAACATGAATGAACCATTAGCAATTAAACTTCGCCCAAAATGTTTAAAAGATATAGTTGGACAACAACATTTAGTTGGAGAAAACAAAGTAATATATAATATGGTTAAAAATAAAAGATTATTTTCAATGATTTTATACGGAAAACCAGGAATTGGAAAAACCACAATCGCAAGTGCTATTGTGGAAGAATTAGGTCTTAGATATCGCATGTTAAATGCAGTTATTAATAATAAAAAAGACTTTGATACTGTTGTTGAAGAAGCAAAAATGTATGGCAATATTGTTGTTATTATGGATGAAATCCATCGTTTGAATAAAGATAAACAAGATTTATTATTACCATATTTAGAAAATGGCTTAATTACTTTAATAGGAATGACTACTTCTAATCCCTATCATAAAATTAATCCAGCCATTAGAAGTAGATGCCAGATTTTTGAATTAAACGAATTATCAATAGAAAATGTGTCTCATGCACTAAAGAAAGCAGTTGATTCTAAACTTTTACCAGATATAAAAACTGATGATGAAGCATTAGAATATATCGCAACTCTATCTGGAGGCGATTTAAGATTTGCTTATAATTTATTAGAAGTATCATATTATTCAGCATCTGATTCACATATTACTACAGATATAGTCAAAACTGTAAACTCTAAACCAGTATTTTTCCATGATAAAAATGAGGATGGGCATTATGATGTTATTAGTGCTTTTCAAAAGAGCATTAGAGGAAGCGATGTTAATGCTGCACTGCACTATTTAGCTAGATTAATAGAAGCAGAAGATTTAGATATAATATATCGAAGAATGAGTGTAATTGCTTATGAAGATATAGGACTTGCTAATCCTAGTATTGGGCCAAAAGTAGATGCTTGTATTAATGCATGTGAAAGATTAGGTTTACCAGAAGCTAGAATTCCGCTCGCTGCGACAGTAATTGAAATGGCTTTGTCTCCTAAATCTAACAGTGCAGAAAGTGCTATAGATGCGGCTTTAAATGACATTCGAAGTGGTAATACAGGTAATGTCCCAAATCATATTAAAACAAATTCTCAAGATTATTTGTATCCCCATAATTATCCCAATTCATGGGTTAAACAGCAATACCTACCTGATAATATTAAAGATAAAAAATATTATCATCCAAAACTAACAAGTAAATACGAACAATCACTAAAATCAGTTTACGATAAAATAAATAATAATTGAGGAAAACAAATATGGAGATAAATATTGATAAAAGAAAAACAAATTATGATGACCTAGTTAAAAGAGGGAGAGCAAGAATTATGTCTAAATATAGCGAAATAATAAAAAGAAATTTTATTGATCACGATACCTATCACAAATGGTTAAGTATTTTTTCTAATAAGTATCCCTACTTTAATGATGCAATGTTTGGCAAATTATTGTTTGATGCAGCAGATTTTGAAAATTGTTCAATTGATAGAGATGACTATTTTGCGGTTTCAAGACTATATTTATTATTCAGTGCAGTAAATGAATTTTATAAAGAAGGTGCCAATCCTAAGACAATTGTTTCTGATAAAACAAGCATGTATTATTACTTTACTAGTGAAAATACTAAATATAAGATTGGTTACGAATTATGGAATAATGAATTTGTTCACTGTTGTTATCGTTTAAATGATAACTTTGAGGCAGAATTTATTGATATAAAAGATATTAGAAAAAAGTATTTTGACAAGGAATTAAAAAAACAACAAAAATTAATGTTACAAAAATTGAGAGCTGAAGTAAAAAACTTGTTAGGTTATGGATGCTTACCGGAAGATATAACAAATATTATTGATGAAGAGATTAAAGAAGCTAAAACAAAAAAATTGAGTTATTAATTTAACTCAATTTTTATTTTATCTCACCTAGTATAAACAACTCTAATCCTAAAGCAGCATCTATATTACCAGACTTAATGTCATAATCTAAATCTGCTAGTTTAGATATATAATTTAAAAGCATATTAGAATCATAATTTGTAACTTTCTCTAATGCTAATTTAATACGATAAGGATGAATTCCTAATTTAGTTGCTATATCATTACCTGTGTACCCTTTTTTATATAATTCTTTAGCTTGGTACATAATCCTAAACTGATTGGCCAACATGATTAACACTTTAATTGGTTCTTCGCCATTTTTCAACATTTCATAATAAGTTTCAATTGTTTTTTCTTTGTTTTTATTAATTAACATATCTATAAAAGCAAAAATATCTATGTCTATATTTCTAGATGTTAAATTAATTATATCTTCTTTAGTAATGTTTTTATTATTGTCTTTATAACATTTTATTTTATCAACTTCTTGAGATATTATTTCTAAATTATTCCCTACTCTATCTATTAATAAATTAATGTCTGAAAAACTAATCTCATAATTATCAAACATTTCTTTAACTATTGAATTTAAATTCCCACTTTTATTAAAATCTTTAATAACCCCTAGTTTTTTAATTTCCTTTACAATTTTTTTTCGTTCATCTAATTTTTCATAAATAATATTAAAAATCAAAATTGTATCTGGGTTAATGTTCTTAAAATATTCTAAAAAGTCATCTGGATTAGAATCACTTTTGATGTTTTTTCCAGTAAAAATGTAACTATTATCAACTATAATTGCTTTTTTATCACCAAACATAGAAATAGTTTGTGCATCATCAATTATATCTTTGAAATTACTCTCTTCTAGATTATAATTACTAACATTTATCCTTTCAATTTTATGCTTTTCTAAAATACTTTTAATTTCCTTATTTATTAAGTATTTTTCTAGTCCATATAATAAATACAACATAACAACCACCACATTCTATATTCCATTATATCAAAAAAATAGGTAATATTATACCTATTTTTACATTTGTTCAAACTGAGAATTGTATAGTTTTGCATAGAACCCATTTTTACTTAACAAATCTTTATGAGTTCCTTGCTCTATTATATCTCCTTCGTTCATAACTAATATTAAATCAGCGTTTTTAATAGTAGATAGGCGATGTGCTATAATGAAACTAGTTCTCCCTACCATAAGATTATCCATAGCCTTTTGAATTAATACTTCTGTACGAGTATCAACGCTGCTGGTTGCTTCATCTAATATCAAAATTTTGGGATTTGCTAGAATAACACGGGCAATGGTAAGCAGTTGTTTTTGGCCACCTGAAATATTATCGGCTTCTTCATTTAAAACCATATCATAATTATCTGGCAATGTTTTAATAAAGTGATCTACACTGGCTGTTTTACAGGCTTCAACGATATCATTATCACTAGCATCTAAATTTCCATAACGGATATTTTCTTTAATGGTTCCATTAAACAGCCAAGTATCTTGTAAAACCATTCCAAATAAACTTCTAAGTTGATTTCTGCTAAAGTCTTTTATATTGTAACCATCAATCCTAATACTGCCACTATTAATATCATAAAATCTCATTAATAATTTAATTATCGTACTTTTACCTGCTCCAGTTGGACCTACAATTGCTATTTTTTGGCCTTTTTTGACTTTGGCATTAAAGTTATTAATTATTATTTTGTTTTCATTATAACCAAACTTAACATCTTTAAATTCAATATTTCCTTTAATCTCTTCCAAATTAATATTTAACGCTTGATCTTCTTTTTCCTCTTCTTCATCTAAAAAGTCAAATACTCTTTCACTTGCGGCCACCGCAGCTTGAACCAAATTAGTTACTTGAGCTAATTGATTAATTTGATTAGTTAAATTTTTTACATATTGAGCAAACGTTAAAATATCTCCAACTTGAATCTTGTTTTGAGCAGTTAAATAACCACCAAAAACCACAATAATAACATATCCTAAATTGCCAATAAAGCCCATAATTGGATGCATCATTGTTGATAAAAATTGACTTTTCCAAGCACTATCATATAAATTTTTATTCATTTCATTAAATACAGTAATTGCTTTTTCTTCGCCATTAAATGCTTTAACAACATCATGTCCGCCATAGATTTCCTCTATATGTCCGTTTATATGTCCAATAGATTCTTGTTGCTGATCAAAGAATTTTTGACTTCTTTTTACTACTTGACCAACAATTATTAAACAGAAAGGTAATATCAAAATAGAAACAATTGTCATAGGAATATTTATTGATATCATCATAATTAATACTCCCACAATTGTAGCAACACTTGATATTATTTGAGTAATACATTGGTTTAGACTTTGTGACAATGTGTCAATATCGTTAGTCATTCTAGAAAGTATTTCACCATGTGTTTGTTTATCAAAATATTTCATTGGTAATCTGTTTAATTTTTCACTCATTTCTTTTCTTAATTGGTAAGAAATTTTGTTAGATACCTTATTCATGATTAATCCTTGAATAAATGAGAAAAGCAAACTTAAAATATATAATATTACCAATATAAAGCAGATTTGACCAATTCTTACAAAATCAATTCCTCCTGTATTTGTAATTTTTCGCATTAAACCTACAAAAATTTCTGTAGTCATATTTCCTAATATTTTAGGGCCAACTATATTAAATATGGTAGAACAAACAGCAAAAAACATTACAAAGAAAATACTTATTTTATATTTTTTTAAGTAAGAAATTAGTTTCTTAAATGTCTTTTTAAAATCTTTAGGTTTCTCTATAGTTCCTCTGATAAGTCCCTTTTTATTATTCATTGGCTAATTCCTCCTTGCTAAGTTGTGATAAAGCAATTTCTTTATAGATTTGACACTTTTTCATTAATTCTTTATGGGTACCTTTTCCAACTATTTTACCCTCATCTAATACTATAATTTGTTCTGCATTCATAATAGTACTAATGCGTTGAGCAACAATTAAAACGGTTTTGTCTTTTGTAATTGTCTTTAATTCACAACGAAGTTTTGCGTCTGTTTTAAAATCGAGTGCTGAAAAACTGTCATCAAATATATATATTTTCGGATTTTTAGCAATAGCTCTTGCGATAGATAATCTTTGCTTTTGTCCACCTGAAACGTTAGAACCACCCTGACTAATTTTATATTTTGTTTTTCCTTTTAATTTATTTACAAATTCTTCTGCTTGAGATATTTTAATAGCTTCTTTGATTTGTTTTTTATTTTCATTATCATTACCATAATTAACATTACTTTCAATATCTCCAGTAAACAAAATGCCTTTTTGGGGAACAAAGCCAATATGATTTCTTAAATCTTTAATATCAATATCTTTAATATCTTTTCCATCTATTAAAATCATTCCACTAGTTGCATCATAAAATCTAGGAATTAAATTAATTAAAGTTGATTTACCACTTCCTGTCGAACCAATAAAAGCAGTAGTTTCACCAGGAACAGCTTTAAAACTAATATCAGTAATAACATCATAATCTGCATCTGGATATCTAAATGATACATTTTTAAATTCAACTACTCCATCAATTGTTTTATCAAGTTTTATAGGATTTAAAGCATTATTAATAGAGTCTTTAGTTTCTATTATCTCAACTACACGCTTAGCAGATATACTAGCACGTGGAAGCATAATAGACATCATTGAAATCATTAGAAAAGCTGATATAATTTGCATAGTGTATTGAATATAGGCCATAATGTGTCCTACCTGCATTGCACCAAGATCTACACCCTTTGCACCTACATAAACAATAACTAAAGAAATAATATTCATAATAAACATCATCGCAGGCATCATAAAACTCATAACTCTTCCAATAAATATATTTGTATTAGTTAAATCTTTATTGGCAATATCAAATCTTTTTTCTTCGTGACGTTCATTTGCAAATGCTCTAATTACAGGTAGTCCTGTTAGTAATTCACGTGTTACTAAATTAACTTTATCAACTAATTTTTGAACAATTTTAAATTTTGGAGTAGCCATTCCGAACAATACAATTACTAATGTCGTTATAGATAAAACAGCTATACCAATAATATAAGTCATTGAAGCATTAGTATTTAATGCTTTAATAACTCCACCAACTCCAATGATTGGAGCATAAAAAACTACCCTAAGTAAAAACAATATGACAGATTGAACTTGTTGAACATCATTAGTTGTACGAGTTATAAGAGATGCTTGACCAAAAGTTTTTACTTCGTTTTTAGAAAAACCAACTACTTTGGTAAAAACTTTTTTGCGTAATGTATATCCAAGTCTAGCAGCCATTTTTGAACCAACAAATACAGTAAGTATTCCCACTGACATAGTTGCAAGTGATATTCCTAACATTATTAACCCAGATTTAATAATATATATATTTTGTAGTTTTGAAACATCAATACCAAGACGAATATATTCGTTTTTAACAAATGTAATAGCAGAACTATTTATGATGGTCTCCGGCAGTTGATTGATTTTAGTATTAACTTGATTTAATAACGTTGTTTTTTCTTCTAAACTCATATTTGCTAGCATTACAAATACATCTTGATCATCTGGAACTTCAATAAGGTTAAGACCATTATTAGAGTCAGTATTTAGATATGTAACTACTGTCATCGCTTTCGATAAAATGTTTGATAGTTCCTTCTTATTCACTTCATTTTTTAGACTATATTTTAACTCTGTAGAATCATTTACAAAACCATCTTCATAAAAACTATTTAAAACATATTCCTTCTCTGCTTCATCCAAAAATAAAACAATTTTATTCAATGAATTTTCACCAATTTGATTAATTGCAGCATCAGTAATTCCACTTTGTTGAACACCAATATTTACAATATTTGATGTATAATCAGGTAAGGTTAAATCTAAACAAGCTTGTAAGATCAGTAAACCAATAATTACTAATACTGATAAAAACGATTTTTTTAAATATTTTAAAATTTTAAACATAAATTGCCTCCTTTATATTGTATTCTTATCTAATTATGTATGAAAATAAATTATATGTCAATGTAAAAAGAAGTTAAAAAACTTCTTTAACTTATTAATAAATCTCCAATTAAATTTATTAAGGAATATCCTATATCACAAATATAATATCCAAAATCTTTAAATGGATTATTTTTAGCATTACTGTTATCTATTGTAATTAATATTTGATTTTCAAATTCTAGTATCTCTATCTTAGTATTATAACGTTTATATCTTTTTTCTAATAATTCTAAATCAATATCTTTTGTATATCCATAGATATATAATTTACTTTTATTTATATACACACTGTCCTTTATAAAAGTTCTTAAAAAACGTCCAATATCTTCAAAATTACAAATAATAAAATCTATTTTCTTTTTCTTAAACACTTTCCTAATTTTATTTATAAATATTGTTTTGCCTTTGCCATTTGTTGTTTGTTGGCGTGTTCTTTTTTTTCCATTAAAATCTAGACTATAACTATTTTTAATATTAGTATTTTTTTCTAAAACTTGTTCCACAGTAGGAAACTCTAACCCAATAGTTAAAACATTTCCTGATATATCTTTACATATTTTTTTTAATTCACTAATCAAAGTCATATTTTCACTTCTTTTCTTTAATAATATCATTTATAACATAACTTGCACAAATAAGTCCAGCTGTTCCAGGAACAAATGCATTTGAACCAATGGGTTTAGAAATTTTTAATGGTTGTTCATCACTACAAACTACCATTACTTTGTAATTAATTTTATTATCAATTACAAATTTTCTTAATATTTTAGCAATAGGATCATAACTAGTCTTTCGTATATCTAAAATTTGAAAACGTGTTGGATCAAATTTATTTCCAGTGCCCATACAAGAAATTAACTTTATATTATTATTTTTGCAATTTAAGATTAAATTCTTCTTAACATCTATAGAATCACAAGCATCTATAATATAGTCACTATCTTTTTCATATAATTCGTTAATATTACTTACATCTATTTTTTTAGAAACTAATTCAACATCACAACTGGGATTAATACTCTTAATTCGTTTATATAAAACTTCGGTTTTTAATTCTCCTACGTTTTTTTGTTCAGTCATTAGCTGCCTATTTAAATTAGTTATATCTATTGTATCATAATCAACTAGAATTAATTTGCCAATTCCACTTCTAACTAAAGCTTCAACAGCGTAGCTTCCTACTCCGCCAAGCCCTAATACTAAAACTTTAGCACTTCTGATATCATTAATTTTATCGCCAATCATGATTTCTAATCTTGATAGTTGTTCCACGTTATCACCAAGATTATTATATCAAAAAAAGGTAATAAAAAAAAGCCCAAATAATCGGCGTCTTAACGATTAAAAACCTAGTCTCCCAGGTGGGCATCACATTACTAGTTTTAGGATTCTTGTTTTTAAACAAGCATTCAACACCACTAGCAAATTAGATTCCCAATATCGTTAATCAGTAGGTTTTTCAAAATGACAAACCATATTATCTAGGCAATTTAATTATATCATATTTGCTGTTTTTTTGAAATGTTTTTGATACTTTTTTTACATATCAAATGATATTGCAATTTGAGATTATTTTTTCCATATCTATCCCAAACCTCACGACATAAATTTTAAATTATTTATTTTCTAAATTTAATCCTAATTCATGTAGTTGTTTTTCATCAACAAATCCAGGGCACTCACACATTAAATCTGAGGCACTAGCTGTTTTAGGGAATGCAATAACATCACGAATATTATCAGTCCCACTTAATAACATAGTCATACGATCCAACCCTAGTGCAAATCCACCGTGTGGAGGACAGCCATATTTTAACGCATCTACAAAGAATCCAAATTTACTATTAATATCTTCTTCAGAAAGTTCTAAAGCTTTAAACATTAATTCTTGAACTTTTTCATTATGAATACGAATAGAACCTCCACCAGTTTCATATCCGTTAATAACAATATCATATGCCTTTGAGTAGCAATTAGCTTTATCAGTTAATAATTTATTAACATCTTCATCTTTTGGTGCAGTAAATGGATGATGGCAAGCCATAAATCTATTTTCTTCTTCACTCCATTCAAATGAAGGAAAATCAACAACCCAAAGTAGTTTGTAATCATCTTTATTAATTAAATTTAAATCACGAGCTAATTTACATCTAAGTGCTCCTAAAGAATTTTTAACTATCTTGTAATCTCCAGATACAATTAATACTAAATCGTTATCTTCAATGTTTAAATTATTTTTTATGTCATTTATTTCTTCTTCACTTAAAACTTTCACAATGGAACCACTAACTTCTTCATTATATTTTAAATAAGCTAAACCAGAGGCTTTATAAGTTTTTACGTAATCAGTTAACTTATCTAAATCTTTTCTCGAATATTTATCAGCAGAGTTTTTAACTACAATAGCATTAATAATTCCATTATTTTCAATGACGTTTTTAAATATTGAAAAATTTGTATTAATAAATATTTTAGTAATATCATTTATTTCCATATCAAATCTTAAGTCAGGTTTATCTGAACCATACTTTTCCATAGCTTCAATATATGGCATTCTCATAAGTGGTAATTTGATATCAATTCCTTTTACCTCTTTAAAAATACTTGCTACTAACCCTTCTCCAACAGATATCACATCATCTTCATCCACAAACGACATTTCAACATCAATTTGAGTAAATTCTGGTTGTCTGTCTGCTCTTAAATCTTCATCTCTGAAACATTTGGCAATTTGAAAATATCTTTCAAATCCAGAAACCATTAATAATTGTTTAAATATTTGAGGAGACTGTGGTAAAGCATAAAATTTACCTCTATTTACTCGACTAGGGACTAAATAATCTCTAGCACCTTCTGGAGTGGATTTACAAAGAATTGGTGTTTCTATTTCTAAAAAATCTAATTCGTTAAAGAATTTTCTAGTGGCATAAGTAATCTTATTTCTAGTAATGAATTTTTGTTGCAAAGAATCTCTTCTTAAATCTAAATAGCGATACTTTAATCTAGTATCTTCCAATGCTGTTGTTTCATCAGTTATTGCAAAAGGCACCTCTTTTGAAGTATTAATTAATTCTAAAGATGCTACATCTACCTCAATATCTCCAGTTAACATTTTAGGATTTTTGCTTTCTCTTTCAACAATTTTCCCTGTTATTTTAATTACATATTCATTCTTTAATTCGCAAGCAACACCATAAAAATCATTTTCTGGTCTAACAACTGCTTGCATTATTCCACTTCTATTTCTTAAATCAATAAAAATTAATCCACCTAAATTTCTTACTTTGCTTACCCAGCCACTTAAAGAAACTGTTTCTCCAACATTTTTAATATTATAATATTTATATTTTTCCATAACTTACCTTCTTTTCACTTTTGAATTCCCATCATAACGATAAACATCATGTTCTGTAAAAATCGGACAATTAAATGGGTCTTCATTATTAATTAGCATTATATTAAATAACATTTCATCTTGTGCTTCAGTCATTTTACAATTATTATACAATGGATTTGGAAGTATTATAATTGGTTGTCTAGTATATGTATCATGACTATAATATATAAAACCATAAATATGAACTAAAGCCTCAGCAACAGACGAAATTTGAGATAGCGTAAATAATCCTGAAGCTGTAAAATTTAATTTTCTATATTTGTCACCATTATTTATCATATACTCATTAGCCCACACGTTATGATCTATCTCTTTATTACTATTTCGTAAATTCACTTTATAAAAATATCCATTCGGGTCAATAAAACCATCATATTGTTGAGAAATTAATATATCTTCATATTTATTAAAATCACATTGTTTATTCATGAGAAATATTTTTGTCAAAGAATTCAATTAAATCTTCTTTATGAATTTTTTGTTCTTCCTTAGTAATGTTGTTTTTTATTGTCAATACATCTGTATTAATTTCTTCTTCACCAATAATAATTATATATTTGGCACCTAGTCTTTCAGATTGTTTAAAATTTGATTTTAAATTACGATTTAAATAATCCATATCACAATTAAAACCATTCATTCTTAATGTATCTAGCAAATTTATACTGTAATTAGTCTCATTTATAGACATAGGAATTATATATATATCAAGATTATTTTCTTCTACAATATTGATTTTTTCAAAATCTAACGCAGTTATTAACCTTTCTAAACCTAAAGCAAATCCAACTCCTGGAGTAGCTGGCCCTCCAATACTAGAAACTAAATTATTATATCTTCCACCAGCACCTAATACATTTTGACTGCCAAATCCTTCAACACTTGCTTCTACTTCAAAAACTGTGTGAGTATAATAATCTAAACCTCTTACTATTTTTGGATTTACAACAAAATCTATATTCATTGCTTTTAAATATTCTTGAACTTTATTAAAATGTTCTCTACTTGTTTCGTTTAAATAATCAATCATTTTTGGAGCGTTCTCCATTATAGGATTTTTAGCGTCAATTTTACAATCTAAAATACGCAATGGATTTTTCTCAAAACGATTTTTACAGTCTTCACACAATTCATTAATATGTGGCTCAAAATATTCTATCAAAGCTTTACGATAATTTTCTCGTGATTCACTGTCACCTAAACTGTTAATATTAACTTTAATGTTTTTTAAGCCCAACAATTGATAAAAACGTACAGGAATACTAATCACTTCTGCATCCATCAATGGATTTTCAGTTCCAAACACCTCTACACCAAATTGATAAAACTCACGAAAACGACCTGATTGTGGACGTTCATAACGATACATTGGACCATAATACCAAGTTTTTACCGGTTGACTAGCACGTCCATACATTTTATTTTCAATAAAACTACGTACTACACCTGCAGTTCCTTCTGGTCTAAGTGTAACGTTTCTTTCTCCGCGATCAATAAAATCATAAGTTTCTTTAGTTACAATATCACTTGTTTCTCCAACTCCACGGTGAAATAATTCGCTAGATTCAAAAATAGGAGTTCTAACAAATTCATAATTATATTTCTCCATTAAAACTTGTAATAAATCTTCTAAATATAAAATTTTCTTCCCATATTCACCAAATACATCATAGGTTCCTTTTGGTTTCTGTATCATAAAAATTCCTCCTTATAATAAAATAAGCCTATAATGTAAGGGCGAATAATCGCGGTACCACCTTACTTTATAGGCTCTAATTCTTAACGCGAATAACGATTATTTAGCGTCTGATGTCTTCTTATAAATAATTTAAAATGTTTGCACCACCCACATTTTCTCTAATAAATATATTTATAATACTCTTTCAAACAAATAATTAACTTATGATTATAGTATATAGTATTTTTATAATTTCGTCAATAAAATATATCTTCAATATCAATTATTTTCTTCTACTTTATACAGATACTTAAGTGATAACTCTTAAAATAAGTGAAATCATTTCTTATATAAGTGGTGCCAATATCATTTTTATTCATAAACAAAAAGTTATCGTTTTAAACGATAACTTAATTTATTTAGTGGTCTTTTTCTTAGTTAACTTGATATCCTCTATTTTATCACTAATATCTTCTTTAAAATATTTGTAAGTAGTTATAATTATAATAGCAACTGGAAGAGATAATACTATTCCAAGAATGCCAAATAAACTCCCGCCAACAAATACAGATAATATTACTACTAATGGATGCACTTTATTTGTTTTACCATATACTAAAGGATTGATAACATAACCGTCTAATGTAGATAATATAACGAAGGTTATAATAGTACGAACAAATAGTGCTGGAGAAATTACAAATGCAGTAATAGCTGCAATACAGTTTGTAATAATACCTCCAAAATAAGGAATAAGACTTGCTAATGCAGCTAGGAATCCAAGTAATAAAGCATTTGGATGCCCAATTATTAAAAACGCAATAGAATATTCAAAAAGCGTAATCAAGACTATTTTAAAGAAGCCAACTAAATAATTTTTCATTTCTTCATCTAATAATGCTACATACCTATATACTTTTTTTGATTTTTTACGAAGAAAAGAACCAAATTCATCTCTCACTTTATCCATATCAATCAAAATATAGATCGCTGCTGAAAAGGAAATAAGTGCTAAAGTAACATATCCAATCGATGTTCCTATAAAACTTGCTGCTCCATCGGAAACAATGACACCAATTTTTTCAATAATTTGATTGAATGATAATGATAAACTTTCTTGTAAATTTCCAAAATTAAGATCAAATTGTAATGAAATTTCTTTAATAAATGAAATAATTCCATTAAACAAACTTCCTAATTGTGAAAATAACATTGGTACTGCAATTCCCAGTATTAATCCTAAAACAACTAATACAGTTAGAATAACAATAACAATCGCAAAAGCTTTTGGAATATTTCGCTCAATTAAGAATTTCAAATATGGATGTAATACATAAGCTAAAATAAATGCAAAAAATAACGGTGTAATTATCTTCAAAATAATGCTAGCAAAACCAAGCCATATTTCACTGGTTTGATACATTAGAAAAATAATTAAAGTTATTATTGCAAAATTTATTAATTTAAAATCTAATTTATTTTTTAACACAACATTACCTACTTTCTAATATTATTGTAACTGGGCCATTATTATTAATATTAACCAACATATCTGCTCCAAATATTCCTGTTTCCACTTTAATGTTGTTAGCTAACAATTTTTCATTAAATAAATTATATAATGGCTCTGCTTCTTTAGATGGTAGTGCTTCTATATAACTAGGCCTATTTCCTTTAACTGTATTAGCATACAGCGTAAACTGTGAAATACTTAAAATAGAACCTCCAACATCTAAAATAGATTTATTCATAATACCATTTTCATCATCGAAAATGCGTAAATTAACTATTTTTTTTACTAAATAATCTATATCATTATCAGTATCACCTTGAGTAAAGCCTACCAATAAAACTAACCCATTATCTATACTTCCAACTATTTTGTTATCGACTAAAACTTGCGAAGCTAAACTTCTTTGTACAACTACTTTCATTATTTTATTAGCCTTTCTACATCTAATATATTAGGAATAGAATTAATATCATTCATAAATTTTATTAATTTTTCTTTATCTTCAACTAATATAGTAATATGAAATAAATGATTTTCATTAGTACTAATATTTTTTATGCTTTCTACAGTTATATTATTATTTGAAGTTTTAGAAATAATATTGACCAAAACATTATTTTCTTCGCTTGCATGAACTAATATAGTTGTTGGATACTTCTTACTAGTCTTTTTATTCCAATTTACATCAATAGTTCTTTCTTCTAATTCACTAACATTAGGACATACCATTCTATGAACTGAAATTCCTTTTCCTTTAGTAATATATCCTACTATTCTATCTCCAGGAATAGGCTTGCAACAAGATGAAATATTTACTTTAATATCATCTATACCCTCTACAATAATATCAGCTTTAATAGAGTCTAAATTAACTTCCTTATCAGAAACCTTCTTTAATATTATTTCCTCTTTAGAATCAGTATCAGCAATAATTATATTAATAATTTGATTTGGAGTAAATTTATTAGAACCAATACCAATATATAATTCATTCATATCTCCGCACTTTGTTTCTTGTAATATTTTATTTATATTTGTATCAGTAAAGAAATCACTTTGCGAAATTTTCTTTTTTCGCAACTCTTTAGTAAGTATTTCTTCACCTTTTCTTTGATTGTCATCTTTATCAATTCTATTAAAGAACGCCTTTATCTTATTTTTAGCCTGGCTTGTTTTAGCCATATTAATCCATTCCCTATTTGGGCCACTAGAATTTTTATTTGTATTAATTTTAATAATATCATTATCTTTTAATTCATAATCCAAAGGAACAATTATACTATTTACAATTGCACCAACCATTGTATCTCCTACCCGACTATGAACACGATATGCAAAATCTATAGGAGTAGAACCACTTGGTAATTCTACAACATCTCCCTTAGGAGTAAATACATAAATTGTATTTTTAAATAAATCTTCTCGAGCAGAATTTACAAATTCTTCTTCGTTAATATTTTCTTTTTTTAAATCCATAATTGATTTAAAAAATTGAAGTTTTTGTTCCATATCATTTTGCAAATTAGCATTAACATTACTTCCATGTTCTTTATATGACCAATGAGACGCAATACCGTTTTCTGCAACCTGATCCATTTCATAGGTACGAATTTGAATTTCAAATAAATTACTATCTAATCCAAACACTGTAGTATGAAGAGACTGATACATGTTAGTTTTTGGCATTGCTATATAATCCTTAAACCTTTTTGGCATAGGTTTGAACTTGGAATGGATTATTCCTAAAGCTTGGTAACAATCTTGCTCCGTATCAACAAAAACACGAAGTGCTAATAAATCATATATATCGCTAAATCTTTTCCCTTTATCTAATTTTTTATAAATACTAAAGATACTTTTAGCACGACCCTTAATCTCATGTTTAATCCCATGATCATTTAAAAGACCACTAACTGCATTTTGCATCTGTATTACAATATTATCACGTTCGCTTTTAGATTGATTTAGCTTCTCTATTATTGAAAAATACACATCAGGCTTATAATAACGTAAAGATAAATCTTCTAATTCTCCCTTAATTTTATTCATCCCTAAACGATGTGCGATAGGAACTAAAATATCAAGAGTTTCTTTAGCTTTTTCCTTTTGAGTTGCTTCAGGAAGCACCCATAAAGTCTGTAAATTATGTAGACGATCAGCCAATTTAATAATTATCACTCGAACATCTTCAGAAAGACCTACTATTATCTTGCGATGATTTGCTAAAACAGCTTCATTATCGCCTGTAAATGACAATTTATTAATTTTAGTAACTCCTGCTACTAAAGAGGCTATTTCTTCATTAAACTCTTTTTTTATTTCTTGAACAGTACTCTTATCACGTTCTAATATATCATGAAGTAAAGCTCCACAAATAGTTTCACAATCTGCTTTTATTTCAGCCAATATAATCGCAACTGTGAGTGGATGAAATATATATGGCTCTCCAGTAAGTCTTTTTTCTGATTCAAAATGTTTTAGAGAAAACTCATAAGCTTTTTCAATTAAATTTAGTTTTTTATCATCATTTATATATTTAGACACTAAACTTCTTAAATCTTCATAAGTTATAATCTTGTTATTCATTTTTTCACTTTCTTTCATCATAATAATTATATCACAGTAGTTTTAAAAATATCAATGATACTAAAAAGAATGTTTATTTATCTTGACTAAGTATTCTAGCCATTTTTACTCCCGCACATGAAGCCATCATAAGACCAGTAGTAAGTCCACCACCATCACCAATTGAATATAATCCACTAATATTAGTCATAAAATTTTTATCTAATATAACTTCATTACTATAAAATTTAATCTCTGGTCCATATAAAAGATTATCTGGGTGTGCAAACCCTTCTACTACTTTATCAATATCTTTAATAAATTGTAATATATCAGTCATCGTTCTATATCCTAAACCATAAGTTAAATCCCCTGGGGTAGCATCTTTTAATGTAGGTTTAACTGAATTGTTTTTTAAATCTTCTTCCCAAGTACGTCTTCCACGATAAATATCCCCTAGTCTTTGAACCATTATAGAATTTCCTCCTAATCTATTAAGATTTTGAGCTACATTTTCTCCATATTCTATAGGCTTATCAAAAGGGTAAGTAAAATTGTGTGAAACAAGTATTGCTAAATTAGTATTGGTGCTTTTTTTATCCTTATATGAATGTCCATTTACTAGAGTTAGTCCATTATCATAAACTTCAGCAGATACAAATCCACTAGGATTTTGACAAAATGTTCTTACTTTATCACGATATGGGAATGGTCGACCTATAAATTTACCTTCATACATATACTCATTTATTTTTTCCATTATTTTATCAGGAAGTTCATATCTAATTCCAATATCTACACTCCCAATTTTTGTATTAATATTATGCTTAACACATATGTTACTTAACCAAGCAGCACCTTTTCTCCCTACCGCTAAAACTACTTTATCGCTGTATACTTCTTCATCTATATCATCTTTTATTCTATGGATTTTTACACCCTCTATTTTATTATTTTTAACAATCAAGTCTTTAACTTCAGTTTCAAACATCATATTAATTTTATGTTTTTGTAGGTAGTCTTCTATCTTGGAATATAATATATGTGCTTTTTCTGTCCCTAAATGTCTTATTGGAAAAGATACTAGATTAACATTTTCTTTCATTGCTTTCTTTTGTAACGATTTAATTTCTTCAGCATGGTCAACACCGTGCAATTTTGAATCAGCACCAAAATCTAAATATATTTGATCAGTGTAAGAAAGCAAATTATAAATTTCCTCTTGAGACATATATTTTTTAAAATAGCCACCATCATTACCACCTAAATACAAATTACCATCTTGGTCTTTTGACGATAAATGATATGAATTTAACTTTCCATCTGAAAAAGCACCTGCCCCACTAAATCCACATGTAATGTTACAATAGGGTTTACATTTTACACATTTATCCATTTTATCCATAGGACAAACTCTATTTTTTATCGACTTTCCTTGATCTATCAATAATATATTTTTATAATTATTTAATTGAATTAATTCGTAGGCTAGAAAAACAGCACTAGGTCCCATCCCTACTACTATTAAGTCATATTTCATAATATCACTACTTTCTAATTTTATTTTATCATTCCTACCAATAATAGTAAATAAAAAAGAACGGTAAAACGTTCTTATGCACTAACTTTTTCTTCGTAAATACTTACTTGTTTTTTATCTTTTCCGACTCTTTCAAATTTTACATATCCTGCTACTTTAGCATATAAAGTATCATCAGACCCAATTCCTACATTGTTTCCTGGATAAACTTTAGTTCCACGTTGACGATATAAAATTGATCCTCCTGATACATATTCACCATCAGCAGCTTTTGCTCCTAAACGTTTTGATATTGAATCACGACCGTTTTTAGTAGATCCTTGACCTTTTTTATGAGCAAATAATTGAATATTTAAATGCATTAATTTTAACATAAAGAGCACCTCCTTATTTTATAATTTTAATATAGTTTTTATAATCGTTAGCAAGTTCACTTAATAAGTCAATCATATTTAAAATTAAAATATCTATAAACTCATTATGACTTATTATTTCAACCTTTAATAATCCATCAGATTCTTCATACAAAATTGCATTACTGTCTAATCTAATAATCGCATTAACTGTAGTAATACAAATACTAGAAACTGATGCACACACGATATCACTACCAGCTTCACTATAACCAGCATGACCAGTTACATTTATACTTTTAATAATATCATTTTCATAATTAACTTTGATTTTTATCATATTAATTACTTAATAGTTTTAATTTCTACTTTAGTATAAGGTTGACGGTGTCCTTGTGTTCTACGATAATTTTTCTTTTGGTTGTATTTAAACACTTTAACTTTTTTCGCTTTTCCATGTTTAACTACTTCTCCTTCAACTAAAACTTTAGTTAAATAAGGATGACCAGTTACTCCATTAGCCATTAACACTTTATCAAACTTAACTTTTTCACCTGGAGCTGCATCAATTTTTTCTACGTAAAGAACAGTTCCTTCTTCAACATAATATTGTTTTCCTCCAGTTTCAATAATAGCTTTCATATTTACCTCCTTTATTTCTAAGACTCGCCATTAAGGTGCTTACGCTTTAAACCTTTTTCTGTGCGGTTGTAGAGTGAGGCTCTACACACTTAAAGATTCTACCATATTTTTCGTTCTAAGTCAAACCTTTTTCTAATAATTTCACGCTCTGTATAAGGTTTTTTATTTATTATAAAAATATGTTTATAATCACGATACATTTTTCCAAAATTAATTCCATGTATATATTTAAATTTTTTTATTCCTATATCTTCAATATAACGTTCTAATAAAAATTTATTAAATAGATAATTTATGTTTTTTATTTCACATAGCGTTTTAAATACTAATAAAACCATTGTTAGAAATAAAATAAGATTCCATTCAGTATAAAAAATAATTATTAAAAATATAAAAGAAATAATAATAGAAAAATAATTAGTTAAATATAGTCCCAACTTAAATGGAAATATTTTATTTAAAAACAAATTTAATAATTTTGAACCATCAAGTGGAACTATAGGTAATAAATTAAATATCAATAAATTATAATGAATACTTCTTATGTCAACATATTTACAAATTAAAACATAATAAATTATTTGAAAAATTGGTCCTGCGATACAAACAATAACTTCTTCTATTATAGGTAGGTTTATTCGTTCCTTGAAAATAGTTAACCCACCAAATGGCATAATCATTATCTTTTCTATTTTCCATTTAAATAATATTCCAAACAATATATGTCCTAATTCATGAAATAAAATAATAGAAATAAAAACAAGAAAAGATTTTATTCTTCCTGTCAACAATGAAATAATGATTACAAAATAAAAAAATGGATGAAATTTGACTAATCTAAATATATTTCTTATGATCAAGTATTTCCCCATCTTTCTTAAACACTAAATATAATTCATTTGAAATAACTTCACCCAATAGTTGTCCTTGTTCTATATAATCATACATATTTACCGCTAAGTTATCTATATTGCTATACCAAACATCTATTCCGTTGGATTGTTGAATTATAATAGTATTACCATAATTTTCTTTTTCTCCTATAAACACGACTAACCCACTATCTAATGATGGAACTAAATAATTTTCTGTTACCACAAGTTTTACTCCATCTAAATATTTGTGTTGTTCTTCATATTGCAATGCCTCATTAAATACTGTGGTAGTTTGTTTTTCAAATAAATCACTAAATGGAAGTGGTGAACCTGCATATTTCTCATATATTGAGTTAATTGTTGCAAAAGAAATATTATTTTCATAAACTTTTTGATAAAATTGTTGCTTTATATCAGGTTTGGCCTTTAAAAGTATCAACGTTGATAACATTATAATAATTGATATACAAATTTTGCTAATTTGTTTAAACCAAAAATTATTTTTTCTCATCTTCTCACCTACCACAAATTATGCTGAAAACGTCTTTTTTAGAACTCTTAAAAAACACAAAAAAACAACCGATTGTACTTTATGTTAATCAGTTGTTTATATATTATTTAATGTAACCGCTAAACTTTGAAAATCTATTTCTTATTCTTTCAACACCTAATAATTTTAATATTTCATAAAGATCTGGTGTCATAGTAAGAGAAGTTGTTGCTACTCTAATAAACTCACAAACATCTCCAACGTGTCCTAAATATTGCTCTGGATTTTCTTTATATTGTTTTACTTCTTCTGCAAAACCATATTTACCTGCTAAAGATTTAATTTTATTATACCATTCATCTTTAGTATCATTTTCATCATAATAATTGTTGATATAATCATTTAAGATTTCAACATTATAATAATCTTTAACTTCTATATTTTGATATACAGATTGTTCTTTTTCAAATAATTCATCAAACATATACCAAATTTCTTTTTTAATATCTGAATAGCAAGAATAATCTTTACGTGGTTTCTTTTGTTCTCTTTCAATATTAAAAATATTTATACAATAGTCTTTATATTTAGTAAGTAAATCATATAATTCTTGGTCAAATTCACTAGCCCATTTTAATGAACTTTCATATACACTAGTAGCTTTTAGTCTGCTGATATAATTTTTAGAAATGTTTAATAGTTTATCAATGTCAAAAAGTGTCCCACTTGCACTAATTTTTTTGAAATCTAATTTAAAATCATCAATTGTTTTATCTTTATTAGCATCATACCAAGATTCAAAATTAGAATTAGCGATAGTAGTTAAATAAAGCTTTACAGCTTCTATTGGAATACCTTTTTCATGATAATAACTTACTGCAGCTTCTGGATCTTTTCTTTTACTTAGTTTTCTTCTAGAACCGGTTTCATCAATTTTCATAACAAGTCCTAAATGAGCATACCTAGGAGCTTTAAAACCGAATTTTCTAAATAATTCTATGTGTAATGGTGTTGAGGGCATCCATTCTTCTCCACGCAAAACATGAGTAGTACGCATTAGGTGATCATCAACCACATGAGCAAAATGATATACAGGTATTCCATCACTCTTAATCAACACGTGATCTATATCGTTTTCTGGAAAATCTATTTTACCACGTACACAATCATTAACAGTTACTTTTTTATTAAAATCTCCAGTGGATTTAATTCTTAAAACATAAGGTTCTCCATTATTTATTTTTTCAATTCTTTCCTCATTTGTTAAAAATCTACATTTAGCATGTTTACCATAGTAACCAATTCTTTCTTTATTTGCTTCTTGTCTTTCTCTTATTTCTTCAATATCTTCACTGCTGCAAAAACAAGGATATGCATAATCATTTTCAACCAAGAATTTAGCAAAAGTATTATAAATATCTATTCGCTTAGATTGAATATATGGACCGTAAGAACCTTTTTCTTCAGTTTCGGATATTGCACCTTCATCTATTGTGATATCAAAATTACGAAGATCATCAATAATCCCTTGTATCCCGTTTTCAACACTACGTTTTTGATCGGTATCTTCAATTCTTAAGAAGAAAACCCCGTCTGTATCTTTTGGCATCTTACTTTCAATAAATGCGGTAAGTAAACTACCCATGTGTACAAAGCCTGTAGGGCTTGGTGCAAATCTAGATACAATGGCCCCTTCTTTTAAATTTCTTTCTGGATATATTTTTTCATAATCCTCAATCGTCTTTGTTACATTAGGATACATAACATTTGCTAAATCTTTATTTGTCATTAAATCACGTCCATTCATAAAAATAAAATGGTTGCCCAGGAAGGATTCGAACCTACGCATGTCGGAGTCAGAGTCCGATGCCTTACCGCTTGGCTACTGGGCAGTACCTATCTAATTATAACATATCTAATTTATTTTGAAAAATATTTTTACTAATTTTATTAAATTTAAGACAAATAAAAAAAGATTGACAGCGTCGATCTTTTTATCCCTTATATAATCCACCATTAATATGCATTACTTGACCTGTTACATATGATGAATCTTTACTTGCTAAATACACAAATAATGGTGCTATTTCATAAGTTTCCCCTGCTCTTTTCATTGGTGCATCTGCACCTAAAGTTGGTATTTTTTCCTTTTCCCAACATGCAGGCTGAAGTGCCGTCCAAAAATATCCTGGAGCTACGGCATTTACTCTTATATTTTTATCTGCAAGATTTGTAGATAACGATCTAGTAAAACCAACAATTGCCCCTTTACTAGTTACATAATCTATAAGTTCTGGCTCTCCATAAAATGTTGTAACTGAACTAACATTAATTATAGATGCCCCTGGACACATATATTTTAAGCAAGCCTTTGTTAAATAAAATATCGAATACATATTAGTCTTCATTGTATAATCAAATTGTTCATCACTTATATCAAGTAAACTCTTTTGTTGAAATTGAACACCTGCATTATTAACTAAAATATCAATTCTACCAAATTTATTCATTGTCTCATTTGCTATATATTCACAAAAGCAACTATCTTTAACATCACCCTTTAAAAGTAAACATGTTCCTCCTAATGAATTAATGTAGTCCCTAGTTTCGTAAGCATCTTTATCTTCATTTAAATAAACAATAACTACTTTGCACCCTTCTTTTATATATGCAATTGCAACAGCTCTACCTATTCCTGAATCTCCTCCCGTTATAACTGCTACCTTATCTTTTAATTTCATTGACCCAATATAACTAGGATCATCAAATATTGGTCTAGGTACCATCAAATACTCCATTCCTGGCTGAACATCCTGTTCCTGTGGTGGAAATTGTACTTTGAATTTGTTACATTTATATCCGTAACCATTTTCATCTATATATTTTAATCCATAATCATCTTGCCCATTATTATTAGAATAATAAAATTTATAATCCATATACTCACCAATTTATTATATTCAATATATAAAAAAAGAATGGGTATTCACCCATTTTATAAAAACGTCTTTAATTTTTCAACAGCATCTTCCTGCATATCAACGTATTCTTGAACTAAAGCATGTATTTTTTCATCAGTATCTTTATGATTTAATAGCTTCCTGCCTTCAATAATTCCCATATTTGTACCTTGTAATAATAACTCTGCAATCTTAGAGGTACTTTGATCTGTAAGTGTTTTCATTTCAATACCATACCACGTCATTGCTTTATTCACAACGCCAGTTTCATGAGGATGTGCATCACTATACTCGTGATATATATTATTGATTTTATCTGTTATTTCATTATATTTTTCGTATTGACGATTTAATTCTTTTTTTAAACCATCATCTTCTACCTTCCCAATAATAAAGTCAATCGCATCTTTACCCATGCAGGCACCTTTATTTAATTCATCTAATACATTTACTTTTTCATTATTTTCTTGCATAAATTTCCTCCATATATATAATGTTTCATTTCAAGAAATTTATACAATACACATTAATTCTTTTTTCTCATTTCTAACTTTTTCTGATAAGCATACTCTTGTATATAAATTTGATTATCATCAATATCGTAATCCTGAAAACTGTTATACATGTCCATAAATAGCGTATTAAAAGGTTTATGGCCACTACGACTATTTCTGATTCTAACACTGTGTCTATTAGAAAACTCCTTTGGACTGCATTGCAATTGAATTAAAAATTCATCTTCATCTTTTTTTATTATTCTTAAAACATTAGCATCATCATAATTAGTATCATCACAATGCCATTCTACAATCCCATTATTAAATAACCTATTAGGATTATTCTGTTCTCTTATATATACATTTTTATTATAAAGTTCAATGCCTCTTTTATATCTATTAAATTGTTCTATATTTTCACAAAGTCCAATAGTTTGTTCATCCAAGCGACTTACTTCACATTTTTTTATCCTATCATAAAGTTCCTCAAACAAAAGATATACTCGGTAATTTTCTTTTGTCACAGGAAATTCACAAATTTCTTGTAAATTATCAATATCATATAAAGACCAATATAAATCTAAATTACCACTAAAAATAATTTTTAATCTTTTGCTTCCCTTAACTAAAACAATATCATAAAGTCCAAACTCATTTTTTATCTTTTTTACTTCCATATGTCCCCCAATATTTTATTTATTATTATGATATTTTTTTCGAAAAAGTGCAGACGATTTATATATTGCCCACGCTCCAAATATTAATACAAAAAGATATGAAATTAAATATATTATATATGGAACACTCTTTTGGATTACATCAAATACAGGCAATGTCGATATAAAATAAGGACTAATATAAAACATATTAAAAGTATCCCCATTCAAAATTCCACTATTATAGATAGTTATATTTAAAATTTGTGCTAAAATAACAAAAATTAAAAATACAATTATTGAACTTTTAAAATTATTTTTAGTCGGTTTAATTTCACCAACCATTAATAAATAAATAGATACCACTAAACTTCCGGCATGTAACCACATAGTATGAATATTTATTTCGATAGTTTCAACGAAACAACTATCTGGCAAAATCATGGTAATTAAACTTCCTAAAATAGTGACAAAAGCCATATAAGAAAGCAATGCCTTTCTTATTTTATTGTCTTTTAAAAATGAACAAATCAATGATACAAAGATCGGAGTTGTACATAATTGAAAGGGTGCTGAATACCACTGATATTTCCAATAACCAATATTAGTTACAGAATCATAATTAAAAGACCAAATTATTTGTTTAATTATTTCTAATATTAATGCAGTAACACCATAAATAAGTAAAACACTTTTTAATTGTTTTTCATTATATTTTTTTCTACAAAAATATAAAAAAACAAGGGAAATTACAGTAAAACCAATCCACATCCAATGAAACCATCCAAATGGTTGTGGGCGTTCCATAGTCCCTTGTAAAAAATAAACTATTCTCTCAAACCAATTCATACTACCACTCACTTTACTTACTCTAAATTACTTTATATACTATAAGTAGTATATAATATTTTTAATACATTTTCAATCAAAAGTGAATCATTATGCATAGTAGGCATTTTTTAAAAAATTATTATTTTATACTTTAAGATTTTACTTATAGTACTTTAACAATTATTATACTTACTTAATAATTATCATTTTTTATTTTAACATTCGTACCGTCTTTTAACAAAAAACATCATTACAAACAGATATACAAATTAATTAATAATTCGGATTATAGACTTTTGAAAACAAGATCAAATTTTTTTAAAATAAAATCAGTTTATCTCAACCCAATGGGAGGTATATAATTAATAAAAAAAGTACACTAACACTCAAGTTTGAGTATTAGTGTACAAACCAATCTAGGAATGTACCATAAATTTAATTTAAAAGCAAATTTTAATTCATTACTTATTTTTTTTGTCAGATTCTAATTTCAAAGCTAATTTCTTTATATTAATTCCTTTCTCATCTGTTTCTTTTATTGTTTTTAAACTTTCAATTAAGTCATTATCAATCAAATAATATAATAATTCTACTGGTATGTCTAACCTATCATGAGCAAAAGCATCCATCATAATTTGGTTTTCCTCCTCTGTTAAAATCACATTATTACAAATTTTATTTATTACTGACATAGTTACTTTTCTATTGTTATTCTCCAAATTAGATATATGAATCATACTAAGATCACACATTATTGCTAAATCCTTAATAGTTAAATCTCTGTCTTTTCTAATTTTTCTTAAAATTTGACCAAACTTTAAGTTTTGACCTGCCTCATTCATAAATATATCCCCCTTTACGAGTAGATATTCTATCATAATACTGATTAGTTTGCAAATTAATAAATAATTCAAATTATAGACTTTTGAAAACAAAATCAAAATAATACCAAAAACATATTTAATCAAAATAAAACCCTTATAAAATAAGGGCTAATTAACGTATGGTGTCCCAGAAGAGATTCGAACTCCTGACCCACGCCTTAGAAGGGCGTTGCTCTATCCAGCTGAGCTACTGAGACAAGTGTTCCTTGAAGAACACTACAATTATACTATATTATTTTTAATTATTCAAGAGTTTTAAATACACTTTTGTAAATTTCTTCATTATTTACTGTAAAAACTAATTCATTAACATCATAATTATCTGCCACCGATAAACTTATTGTATAAATTACTTCCTCTAAAATTTTCTTCTTATCATAATCACTGAATATATATGAATTAAAATCTAAAAACATTGTATCAAGTTCTTGTGTTGTTGACAGTAACTTTGTATTATAGTTTAAAAAACTCATTAAATTATTGTTATAAATTGTAGAACTACTTAAACTATCTACTATGATTTTTATTTTTTCTCGATTATCATTTGTAAAAGTTGAAACAGGAACATAATAATAATTATCATTATATTTATTTATATAATATACAGTTACCATATTAATGTCTTTACTACTACTAATATCATACTGTTTATTTATCCCAAAACTGCGGTCTAATGTAGATGGTAAATTTATTTTGGTTTTAGGCAATTTAGATAAAATATCACCATCAACATAGATAATTATTTGTTTAACCTCTTCTATAGACGTAAGTGTATAAACTATAGCTTCTATCATCTTTTCTTCCATTGATTCATCAATATCTAAAATTTCTTTAGAAAAGTTTACTTTTATTAAACCACTATCATATTTTAAACTTAGTATTTTAGTCTCGCTAGGAAGTAAAGATCTAAATCCATTAGGTATTTTATCCTCATTACTACCTCCTTGTATCAGTACATTTAACAATTCTTTTGCCCGCTTTTCAATTTCTGTTTTACTACTAGAAACAACCACTTCACTTCTTCCTAACATATTATAAGAATCAAGTAAAAATATTGTTGCTGTTTCTATTTCCAAATCCACATATTCCAATTCATAATTAACTTTTAATTTATCTTCTTTAGTACTAGGAATTAAATATATTAAAAAAAGAGTAAAAAGTGCAGACAAGGATATTAAAATTTTTCTTATCGATATTTTTTTTAACATAAGTCACCTCTAAATAAATATATGAAAAAAAGCGTTTATTAATACGCTTTTTATTATTTTTATAAAGAAATTTCACCAATTTTTAAAAGTTCAACAACAGCACCTGCGCGTCCTTTAACCCCTAATTTTTGCATAGAATTAGAAATATGATTTCTAACGGTTTTTTCACTTATTCCTAATTTTTCAGCAATATCAACTGTTGAATTATTTTTTACTAAAAGTTCAAAAACCTCTTTTTCGCGCTTAGTTAGTATTTTCTTGGCCATAATTTACCTCACTTCCTAGTTGGGTGGTTTATACTTATCCATATTATTTTATGAATAATTCTGTTTTTAGTGAGAGTTAATGCCTAAATTAAGATATTGCTATCCTCCAAATTTCACAGAAATATACATTTGGTTACCATAATTACTTTGAACAGTCCTCATTATATTATTAGCAAGAGTTGTATCATGTTGCTTACTATCAATAACTATTCTAATTTGACTATTATTTATTTTAACAAACGATTTTAATTTATACATTTCTAAAATTTGCTTTTCAATTTGTTCTTCTTCTCCACGTATAATGTTAAGACTTTTCATTTTGTCATACGCAGCATTCTTATCTTCAATACTAGTATTAACATCGTTAATAACACCCTTTAATTGTTCCAGTTCATTTAACATTTGTTCCTCAGATTCAACTCTTAATGCGACAAGTAAGCTACTTTCTTGAATATCAACAACATCTGAAGAAGGATTATTTTCTTCCTCTACCTTACTGGTATAGTCACTATTATTACTTAAAAACAATTCACTTGGCATAGTTACATAATAAACACTTAGTACAAGTATTAAACTAAACAACGTTAAAAACCAAATACTTTTTTTATTAATCATATATTCCCTCCTAGTACTATCTATTAGATTATATTATTGTTTTTCTCAATTATTACAAAAAAGAGAACTAAACTAGTTCTCCTTGTTAACTATTAAATCATGAAGCATTTGGATAAATTCCATTTGCGATAATGTTGTAGTTTCTGTACTACCAAATTTGCGATAACTAATAGTTTTATTATCTCTTTCTTTATCTCCTAATATTAAAGTTAAAGGAATCTTATTTGTTTGTGCTTCACGCATACGATAAGATAATTTTTCATCTCGATCATCCAATTCAACCCTAATATTACTGTTCTTTAATTGTTCATATATTTCACTTGCATATTCTAAATGATATTCATTATTAACAGGAATAATTTTTACTTGAACTGGAGATAACCAAATTGGAAGAGCACCTTTAGTTTCTTCTAAAATGAATGCAGTAAATCTATCAAAAGTTCCAAAAATGGCTCTATGAAGTACTACTGGAGTTTTTTTGCTTCCATCTCTATCTACATATGATAATTCAAATTTTCTTGGAAGTAAAAAGTCTAATTGACAAGTAGATAAAGTTACTTCTGGCCCAACCGCAGGTTTTACCTCTACATCTAATTTAGGACCATAGAATGCAGCTTCACCAACAGCTTCAAAATATTCAACGCCTAATTCATTTAGAACCTCACGTAATTTTGATTCGGCTTCATTCCACATATCATCATCATCAAAATATTTTTCTTTATCTTGTGGGTCTCTTAAAGATAATCTAAATTTATAATTCTTAAGCCCAAAATCTTTATATACATCAAGAATAAGAGATACTACCTTTTTAAATTCCTCCCCTATTTGATCTGGTCTAACAAATAAATGAGCATCATTTTGGCACATACATCTAACTCGTTCCAATCCTTTAACAGCACCACTTGCTTCATATCTAAAATCTGTTGCAAATTCACCAATTCTGATTGGTAAATCTCTATAAGAATGAAGTTCATTTCCATATATTAACATGTGGTGTGGACAGTTCATTGGTCTTAAAACAAATTCTTCCTCATCTACATGCATTAAAGGGAACATATTTTCTTTATAGTGATCCCAGTGTCCTGATGTTTTATATAAATCCACTGTCCCAACACATGGAGTATATACATGACAATATCCCATTTTTTGTTCTTTTTCATATATATAATTTTCTAATTGTTTTCTTATGATTGCCCCATTAGGAAGCCAAAGTGGCATTCCTTTACCTACTAAATCATGAGACATAAATATATTTAATTCTTTACCAATTTTTCTGTGATCCCTTAACTTTGCTTCTTCTATTTCTTGAATATGTGAATTCAAATCTTCTTCATTTTCAAAACACACTCCATAAATTCTTTGAAGCATCTTATTATTAGAATCACCTTTCCAATAAGCACCACTTACTTTAAGTAATTTAAAATTTTTTAAAACTTTAACAGTTTCTACATGAGGACCACGACATAAATCGGTGAAATCCCCTTGAGTATAACAACTAATAATATTTTCATTTTCATCCATACGACTAATTAAGTCAATTTTGTAAGGATCATCACTAAACATATTTAATGCTTCGTCTTTAGTTATTTCATGACGTACTATTCTTTTTCCATCCTTACTAATTTTTTTCATTTCACGCTCAATATTAGGTAAATCCTCTTCTTTAATTACTTCTTCTCCTAAATCGACGTCATAATAAAATCCTTCTTCTATAACTGGACCAACCCAAAATTTAGCATTTGGGTATAAATGCTTTATAGCTTGTGCCATTAAGTGAGCACAACTATGATTCAAAATATTTAAACTTTCATTTTCTTTTATGTTTATCATTTTTATTTTCCTCCTGTAATTGTAAGTATAAGCAGTGGGCTATTTTCTTTTTTATTTCCCTATATTTTTTCTGCAATGGATGATAAGGATCTTGTCTATCATCAATACTTAAATGTTCAATAGCAAGTCTTGTTTCAAACAATTCTTTTTTTAATTCTTCTAATCCCATAAAAAAACTCCCTTATTTTATAAAGGAGCGAATAATCGCGGTACCATCCTACCTTGTTACTTAATTATTATAACGGAATTACCGGAACATCTTTCGAGTTCTGCTCATAAGTAGTAATTATATAACTTATTTATTAGGCTCCCATCATCCCCAACTTGCTTAAAAATAGTTTTATATAATCAAGTCTTAATCATCACATCTAATTATATTTTATCATTTTCATTAATTTTGTCAATCTAAAAATGCTGTCTTTGATATTTTGAATATATTTTAGTTTTAGTAGGTGCATTCTCTTCCTCTTTTGTTTTATAAACCCTGTCATATAATTCATTAATATATTTAATTTCACCAGTTTCTTTATATTTGTCATAAAGCATAGATAACATTAACTGAGTTTCTGTTTGTAAAACTATTAATTCAGGTGGTTTTTGATAGCATCTCATCGGATTATAATAAGGATAAAATTCATTCGGGCTCCCTACTAAAAATATATCACCACGATATATTGCATCTGGTTTTACATCAAATACATCAACATGACATAATTTGTGTTCTAAAATAAAATGTAAATGTTTAAATGTTATTTTACCTATCTTTGGAACACCAGTTATCCCTAACCTTATTAAAAAGCGTTTAGGGCTCATCACATAGCTTTCATCTATTCTTAATCTTTTTAAATCTTTTTTATTCATACTTCCCCCCGAATACAATATTATTTTCTTAGATTTTTACTAATTAATGTTATTTCGTCAGTAAGTTGATTTACTCTTTCAATGATTCGTCTTGCTTTTACTACTTCTATTCCATCCTTACTATTTCCTAAATGTTCTTCTAAAGCAGTTTTATCTAAATTTGAAGTAAAAAATGTTGGAAGTTGCTCTTGCATACGATATTGTAAAATAGGTCCTAAAATTTCATCTCTACTCCAACTAGAAGTACTTTCAGCACCTATATCATCAATTAATAAAAGTTCTACTTTCTTGATCATTTCAAATTTTTCATTAAAATCAGTTTGAAATGACGCTTTTAAACTTCTTAAAAACTCCGGCCAATATACAATCGCACTTTTAACATTATTTTTAGCAAGTTCATTAAACATTGCTGAAATCAAATAAGTTTTACCACATCCAAAATTTCCATAAAGATATAAGCCTTTTTGGTGCTTATTTTCCGGATAATTATTCATAAATTTATGAATCCATTCAATTACTTCAATCCTATTTGGATCATTCATATAAATTTTATTTATATTAGCCTCTTTTATTTCATTTGGAATTTCAAATAGATAAATATTTTTTAAATAATTATTTTTCATATCCAACTTTTTACGATATTTACACGCCTGATAACCAAATGTTAAATTTCCATCAACAATCTTTGGTAAATATGCATAACCAGTCATTTGATAAGGGCAATCTAGGATATTTTTACATTCTAAGCAATGTTTATAAACTTTTGAACTTTCTTCTAATGAAGAATTATACTTAATTAATTTTTCTTTAGGAACACAAAGTTTTTCTACTAAAACTTTAAAAGATTCATCTTTTAAATTCTCATCAAAATTTTTCTCTAACTCATTATTTATTTTACTCTTAAATCCTATATCTTCGAATGTTTTAGTCGCTGTCTTCATACTTCACCTACTTAATATTTTTCAATCTCTCTTCAAAAGCTTTTACTTCTTCTGGTGTCATTTCTTTTACTTCAAAATCTTTATTGAACCAATCTGGAGTTTTTTCAATTATTTTTTTTGTAGTCTTTTCAGGAGTTTTCTTTTTGTTTTTATATTCTTTTTCAGCAATTTTCATAGCTTCTTCTACGGTTTCTACATTACTACGCTTCCATTGACTTGCAATAACTTCAATAAAGTTTTTTGTTAGCTTATTATCATTTATTCTAAGTACATAATCTAGAAGAACGTTCACTACTCCTGGATTTAAATTAAAATCTAACAAAAGCATTTCTAAAATAGATACGTCTGTTTTAGTCGGTTTTACATTATTATTTTTAAATGTTAAAAAGTCATATGGTGATGTCGTTTCAAAAGTATAAATTAATTTAGCCCGCTTCGATATATCTCCCACTGGTTTTCGTAAATACTCTGGTTGATTCCTAAATACCAAACTAGGTAATTTACCACTATGCTCAAAACTATAATACTTGCGACAATTGTCTCTCAATAGTTTTTTATCAATTGTATGACGTTCATTAATTGAATTTCTAATAAGAGAAATCATAGCTTCATCATCTAAATTATAAATAAATGATAGTTTGTATAAAAATTCCCGCATTTCTTTTGTTATTCCTCTTTGATTTAACATTTCTTCAGGAATAAGAGAAAAAACATTATTTAAATCAATTTTAGGAACAAAATCAAGTCCCAATTTATTTAACCTACGAATATTATTATTGTTTTCTAGCGGTGTAAGTGCACAAGATGAAAAAATTTCATGAAAAGAACAAGTAATTTCTTCATAATCTTTTAAATTAATTTTAGGAACACTAAAATAAGATAATGTTTTTTCATATTCTGCCTTACCTACACTACTGTAAAATGCAGTATTTAATATAGGATTGTTAAAAAACTCATACGATGATACTGGAGAATATAATTGATAAATATAGTGATTAATACTGTCTTCCCTAAAAAAAACCTTTAATAAACCGATTCCTTCTAATTTCTCTCTTGCCTCAATTATCTCATCTAAATTTAATTGCATATTGGACATTAAATGATGATGATTATATTCAGTTGAAACAAGTTCAGAACGATCTAAATTAGACCACAGTGAAAAATATAAGTTTGTCGAAATAGAACCAATGATTGGTTGATATAGCATTGTTAAAATTTTACGATCTTGATCGTTTAAAATTGTTTTATTGATAACAACATACGTATCCGCTGGTAACACAATCTTTTTTAGCACACCATCACCACCCTAAAAGAATATTACAATTATAGTTTAACATAAAATTAAAAACAAACAAACATCTTTTGCTTGTTTTTGATAATTTTTAATAACGACTAAAAAAAGATGATAAGCATCATCTTATAAATTTACATTATGATATACGTTTTGTACGTCTTCTACTTCATCTAGCATTGCAAGCATTTTATTAAAAACTGTTAAATCCTCATCACTTAATGTGATTGTTTCTTTAGGAATTTTAGTAAATTCATCTATAGTAAATTCAATGTTTTCTTTCACATTAGTTAGTGCTTCTTTAATTTTAAATAAATCTTGAGGAATTCCATAAACAATAATTTCTTCATTTCTAGACTCTATATCATCTATATCTATATCTGCCATTATTAAAGCATCCATAACTTCTTCTTCCGACATTCCTTTAACACCAACTACACAAAGATTATCATACATGTAAGAAACACTTCCCATAGCACCCATTTTAGTGTGAGTTTTATTAAGCACAGTTCTTAAATCGCTTACCGAACGATTTAAATTATCAGTTAAACAATCAACTAATAAAGTTGAACCTCCGGGACCAAAAACTTCATAAGTAGTACTTGTATAAGTTTCATCTGCACCACTATTTACCTTATCAATAGCTCTTTTGATAATATCACTAGGTACTTGTTCCTTCTTAGCTCTCTCAACTAATCTTTTTAAACTAGCATTGCTGGTAAGTTCAACACCACCACTTTTAGCAGCTAAATATATTTCTTTTGCATACATAGAATATATTTTTCCTCTAGCAGCTCCTGTCTTTTGAATACTTGCCTTTCTAACTTCATATGCTCTTCCCATATTATCATTCCTTTTCTTTTTAATATTTTACTCAAAAACAATCTTTTTTTCAACTAATTACTTTGAAATATTTATTTTTTTAAAATCCATTATTTCATTTAAAAAAGTATTATTAGAAATCTTAAATTCTCTTACTATCATATGTAAATATTCGTCAAATTCCATCGGATATGAAGTAATAATACAATTGTTAAAATGATTTTCTATCCTTCGAAAATTTCGAATCATTTTTTCAGATAAATTTTGCTGAATTCTTAAACTCTCACGCTTATATTCTAATAGTAATTTTTTTAATTGATTTTCTGTTAAATTTTTCTTTTTTAATTGATATTCATATTTCTTAGCAAACGCTTGTTCCTTACTATTATAACGTATAGGAAGTAAAGTAACAACTTTCACCTTTTCTATTCCATGCTTATTTAATTCATCTAAAAAAATTGAGAGTGCCATTATGGCTGAAGGAGACACATCACTAATATTTTCAGGATAATATTCTTCCCCATTAATATATTCAATATACTCATCCGACTCATGCTTTAAAACATCAGAATTCAATTTGAAAAGTCTTCGATTCATTGCTTTTTGATACTTCGTCAATTCCTCTCGTTTTTCTCCTTGAACCGCATAAATAAAGCATTCTCCATTACTAATCCCATAACTAATGCAGGGAAGATTAAATCCATCTTCTTGATTTTTAAAAGAAACTTTGAAAACATATGGTGTCTCTTGCCTTATATCTTGTGTATAATTTTCTATTATAATATTACTACCATTTAGTGCTTCTACCGCAGAGCCATATTCCTTTTTATCAAAAGAGAATAATTTATTTCGATAAAAATCTATTCTTCTTTTTATATATAAAGTAGGGTTTGCAAAATCTTCATATGTTGCATTTGCCCAAACTAAAGTTAAATAAATTTTTATTCTCGTTTCTAATTTACAGTTACTAAATTTATTCTTATGATTATCACATTCATCAAAATACTGCTCTAACAATGTTATTAATTGTTCGTTATTATTAATCATCAAAATCGGTTTTGAATCACCAAAATTTCCAGACTCCAAAACACCTCCAACGCAAGAATTAAATCCTACATTAAAAGTTTCTTCTTCACCATCTATTAAAATTTTTACTTCTCCTGATTTTGCCTCGTTAATAATTTCATTAAAAAAGATGCTTGAAATTAAATCTCTAGTTCCCATTTTGAGCTTTCTTCAAAGCATCCTTAGCAGCTTCTTGTTCCGCTTGCTTTTTGCTGTGAGCAGTTCCTGTACCATACACTATATTATCTATTTTAACTTCAACTGTAAATGTTTTGTCATGTGCTGGTCCATCTTCATTTATTATTGTATATTCTAAACTACGACGATCTGTTTGAACTAATTCTTGTAAAATGGACTTATAATCGCTAAAAAAATCTACTTCTTTTCTTTCAATCAAAGGAATTATATTCTTATAAATAAAATCTTTAACAAAATCTAACCCCTGATCCAAAAACATAGCACCTATAAATGCTTCAAAGATATCTGCAACAATTGCTTTACGACTTCTTCCACCACTTTGTTCTTCCCCGTGTCCTAACAATATATAGTCATTTAAATTTAAACGAGTAGAATATTCATATAAAGCACTCTCACAAACATAATGCGATCTTAACTTTGTCATTTTTCCTTCTTCATATTCTGTATTTTTAAATAAGTATTCACTCATTACTAATTCTAATACGGCATCTCCTAAATATTCAAGTCTTTCATAGCTTTTTAAACCATTTTCATTAGCATATGATGTATGTGTAAATGCTTGAACATATAAAGACTTATGATTTGGGATAATATTAAACTTTTCATACACTTCCATGTTATCACCATACACATTATATCAGAATAATCGACATTGAGTATATAGTATTTTACTTTTTTTTAAATTTTTAGTATAATAATGTAGGTGATAAGATGAAACATATCTTAATTGCACTTATACATATATACCAATGCATTCCTGGACCATGGCACGCTTCTTGTAGACACATTCCAACATGTTCCAATTATGGCATAGAAGCAATTAAAATACATGGATGCATTAAAGGGTCTTATTTAACAATAAAAAGAATACTAAGATGCAACCCATTTGGAACTAGTGGATATGATCCGGTTCCTAAAAAAGGAGAATTAAAATGAAAAAATTATTATTAAGCCTAACTATTTTTTTAAGTTTGATAACTACTGGATGTTTTAAACGTGATACTATGGAAGATATCACAATTTACACCTCTGTATATCCCATTGAGTATATTGTTCATAAATTATATGGCCAACACGCAGAAATAAATAGTATTTATCCTGATGGAATCATAGTCGATAAATATACTCTAACAGAAAAACAACTGGAAGATTATGGTAAGTCAGATCTGTTTATATTTAATGGATTAAGCATTGAAAAAAATTATATTAAACCGATGTTTTCTGCCAATAGACATTTAAAAATTATTGATGCTTCCGCCAGCATTGAATATACAAATCGCATAGAAGAAATTTGGCTAGACCCTTCAAACTTTCTTATGATTGCACAAAATATTAGAACCGGTTTTAATGAATACATTACTAATCAATACTTAAAAAATGAAATTGATGAAAATTACAAACAATTAAAAATTGATGTTTCTAGTTTAGACGCTAAAATTCAAACAATGATTGAAAAGGCTCAAAATAAAACAATTGTAGTTAGTAGTAATTTGTTTAAATATCTAGAAAAATATAATTTTAATGTTATATCATTAGATGAAAAGGAAACAACATTAGATAAGAATTTAGCGATGGCAAAAGAATTAATCAGTAAAGGAGAAATTAAATACATTTATACAATCAAAAATGAGAATGTAAATGACACAATAACTAACCTAATCAACGAAACAAAAATTGAAAAATTGGTATTCCATAACCTTGCTAATTTAGATGAAGCAGAACACGATGATAAAAAAGACTATTTGACAATAATGAATGAAAATGTTGAACTATTAAGACAAGAATTATATGAATAATCTTAAAAAATGATTGACATATACATGTATATATTGTAAAATTATACATGTAGCTTGGAGTAGTACTCAAGAGGCTGAAGAGGCGCCCCTGCTAAGGGTGTAGGTCGGGTAACTGGCGCGCGAGTTCAAATCTCGCCTACTCCGCCATTTAAGATTTAACCTTGATTTTCAAGGTTTTTTTGTACAAAAAAGAATCGAAATTAATCGATTCTTTTTTATCGTAATTTAATATGAACTTCTCTTAATTGTTGTTCTGATACTTCACTAGGAGAACCCATCATATTATCAGCACCACTTACGCTTGTAGGGAATGCTTGAACTTCTCTTAAATTTGGTTCATCTTTAAGAAGCATTATCATTCTGTCTATTCCGGGAGCCATTCCAGCATGTGGAGGTGCTCCATATTGGAACGCAGTATATAATGATTTAAATCTTTCTTTAACTGTTTCTTCATTATATCCAGCAAGTTCAAAAGCTTTTTTCATAATTTCTATATCATGGTTTCTAACTGCACCACTAGCCATTTCATTACCATTACATACAAAATCAAATTGGTATGCTTTAATATCTTTTATATCTGTATTAACTAAAGCTTCCATACCACCTTGTGGCATACTAAATGGATTGTGTCCAAAATCATATTTACCAGTTTCTTCATTAAATTCATACATTGGAAAATCATTGATAATACAAAATTCAAATCTATTTTTATCAATTAATTCTAATTTTTCGCCTAAATGAGTTCTAATATAACCTGCTTGTTTAGCTGCTACTTCTTCATTTTTATTAGCAATAAAGAATAGTACACTTCCAGTTTTTATTCCAGTTGCTTCAATCATTTTTTTACGGTCTTCTTCGGTTAAAAACTTATCAATTGGGCCTTTAAAAGATAAATCATCTTCTACTGTAATATATCCAATTCCTGGCATACCTAAACTTTTAGCATAATCCACTACCTCATTAAACCAAGAATTTGATTTAGATGCTAAATCATCTACACGAATTGCACGTACTACCGCACCTCTAAATGGTTTGAATTCACTATCAACAAATATTTCACTAATATCTATAATTTCTAATGGATTACGCAAATCTGGTTTATCAGTACCATATTTTAACATTGCTTCTTTATAAGGAATTCTTCTAAACGGTCTTGGACTAACTTCTTTATTACTAAAGTTAGTAAATGTATCATAGAATATTTCTTCTCCTACTTTATATACATCTTCCTCAGTTACAAAAGACATTTCTAAATCTAACTGATAGAATTCCAAAGTACGATCTGCACGACAATCTTCATCTCTAAAGCAAGGTGCAATTTGATAATACTTATTAAATCCAGATACCATTAATAGTTGTTTATAAATTTGAGGTGCTTGCGGTAACGCATAAAATTTACCTTTAAACTTACGAGATGGAACTATAAAATCACGAGCTCCTTCTGGAGATGATGCAGAAATAATTGGCGTTTGAACTTCTGTAAAATCTAACCCGTCCATCTTTCTTCTTAAATATTTTAATAATTCACTTCTAAATAAAATATTGTCATGTACTTTTTTATTACGTAAATCTAAGTAACGATATTTTAATCTTACTTCTTCATTTACTTCATGAGAAGTAATTATTTCAAAAGGTAATACATTACTAGCTTTACCTAACACTTCTAAAGATTCAACTACAAATTCTACTTTTCCTGTAGAAATATGGTCATTATAATCTTCTTCATTTCTCTTTCTAACAACACCAGAAACACATATTGTAGATTCTTTACTTAATCCCACAAACATATTTTCATCATTGCTTACAAGCTGAATAGTCCCCTTTTCATCACGTAAATCTACGAAAACAATTCCACCATGATCACGGATGTTTTCTATCCATCCAGATAACTTAATTTGCTTATCTACATCATTTTCTGTAACTAAACCGCAGTAAATATCACGATATTTATTCATATTTTCACCTTACCTTTTACTAATTTCTTCATTTAATAATTTTGCTGTTAAAGTAGGATCTGCTTGACCTCTAGTTTGTTTCATTATTTGTCCAACAAAGAAATCAAATACATTTCTTCCTTTTCTATGTTCTTCAATCAAATCTAAGTGTGCTTCTAACACTTCAATAACCATTGGCCTTAGAATATTCTCATCAGATATTTTAGTAATACCTAGAGCTTTAACAACTGCTTTTGGTTCTTTCTTTTCCTCACAAACTTTATAAAATACATCTTTACTTTGTTTAGAAGATATTTTACCATCTTCTACCATTTTCATTAGTTCAACTAACATAGTTGGAGTTAAATACAAATCTGTTATTTCTATTTCTGTTTTATTTAAGTGTCCTAAAATAATTGAAGTTAACCAATTAGCAGCACCTTTTGGATTTCCTCCAGCTACAATTGCCTCTTCATAATAATCAGATATTTTTTTATCTTTAACAATTATTTTAGCATCATAATCAGAAAGCCCATACTCTTCAATATATTTTTTCTTTCTATCCATAGCAAGTTCAGGAATAGACGCTCTAATTTCATCCAACCATTCTTGACTAATTTTAAATTTAGGAATATTTGGTTCTACAAAATATTTATAATCAATTGCATCTACCTTACTTCTCATATAAATAGTAGTACCTGATTCTTCATCCCAGCGACGTGTTTCTTGTTCAACAACGCCACCATTTTCAAGAATTTCAGTTTGACGCTCTATTTCATAGTTAATTGCATCTCTTACACCACCAAATGAGTTTACGTTTTTAATTTCTGTTCTAGTACCCCAATTGCTTGAATCTTTTTCATCTTTAGAGGCATCCATTAATGAAATATTAACATCACATCTAATTTGACCTTTTTTACTGTCTGCTTCACTAATTCCAGCATATTGATAAATACTTCTCATGTGTTCTAAAAAAGCTACTGCTTCATCTGCACTATGAAGATCAGGTTCTGTAACAAGCTCCAAAAGAGGAACTCCAGCACGGTTATAATCGATATTACTTGTTCTTGAATAATGATCTAATGAAGCCGCATCTTCTTCTAAATGTAAATTGTTTACTCTAACTTTTTTAATTTCTCCATCTAATTCATATTCTACTTCTCCATATATACCTGAAGGGATTGGTTTTGTTTCTTGAGTAGTTTGAAATCCCTTTGGTAAATCTGGATAATAATAGTTTTTACGTTCAAAATAGAAATATTCTGGTTGGCTACACTTTAAAATCATACTAGCCATCAAAGCCATTCTTACAGCTTCTTTATTAACCACTGGAAGAGTTCCAGGGAAAGCCATATCAACAGGGCTTACATTACAGTTAGGAGTTTCTTTATAAGAGTTTTCAGCAGCACTAAACACTTTAGTTTTAGTTTCACTAACTTCACAGTGCATTTCTAACCCAATTAATGCTTTATATTTAGTCATTATTTTACCTCCTTTGCAATTTGTCCTTTATACTCCATAGCATTTTCTAATGCATATGCAATATTCAAAACATTTTCATCCATATAACAATTACCAGTTATACAAATACCAACAGGCAAATTATCAACAAATCCATTAGAAATAGTTATTGACGGAAATCCACCAAAGTTTCCTACTTGTAAATGTTCATCAAGTGCAGTTGTGTTTATATCATATTTTTTATTTAAGTCACTAAATTTAGGAGCTGGGCCTAAACCAACTGGACTAATTTCTGCATCATATGTTTTATATAGTTCTTTCCATTTATCAACTATTAATCTTCTCGCTCTTTGTGCATTCTTAAAATATCTTTCTTGATTTTCTTTTTGTAAAACATAAGAGCCTATAACAAAACGTCTTTTTATTAGTGGTGAGAAGCCCTTAGTACGATGATCTTTAATCATTTCAATATAATTACTTCCTTCTCCACGCGGACCAAATATAATACCTGTTAAGTTACTCATATTACTTGATGCTTCTGCTGAGTGAATAACCCTATATACACTATACACTGCGTTAAGTAAATTTCTATCTACGCTTACTTCTTCAACTTCCATTCCTAAACTTTTACAAATTTCAATAGTTTTATGAAAGTTTTCTAAATGAACTTTTAGATTTTGATCGGCATTTGGATAATTCTCTATATTACAAAGTTCTTTAACATAAAATAGTTTTTTACCATTAACTTCGCCAGTACAAGATTTAAGTAAATTAATATTACTTGAATCCCAAGAAGTCATATCGTTAGGGTCAATTCCTTTCATATTATCTACCACTATTGCTGCATCCCTAACATTACGTGTTAAAACCCCACAATGATCCAAACTTGAAGCAAAAGGAAATAGACCATAACGAGAAATCATTCCATATGTTGGCTTATAACCTACTATACCGCAATATGCAGCCGGTTTACGAATAGAATCTCCTGTGTCACTTCCAAGTGCATAAGGATATACTCCTGATGCAACAGCAGCAGCAGAACCAGAAGAAGAACCTGCACAAATTCTTGTAGTATCCCAAGGGTTTTTTTGTACCCCAGTATGTCCTGTGGTTCCAGTTCCTCCCATACCAAATTCATCTAAAGCGGTTTTATTTACTTTAATAGCCCCTGCTTTATTTAACTTTTCAATAGCAGTTGCATTAAAAAATGGAACATAATCTTTTAGTGTGTTAGAAGAACCAGTTGATAAAATTCCTTTAGTAGAATAGTTATCTTTAACTCCGTAAGGAATTCCAGATAATAAGTTATCTGTTACTTCTCCACCTTTTGCATCATCTAAAATTGTAACAAAAGCATTACATTTTTCTTGTACTTCATAACTTTTTTCTAATGATTCTTTAACCAATTCGTCACTAGTAACTTCTCCTTTAACTAGTAATTCATGTAATTCTTCAATTGTTTTATCCATGTATCTCATAATTCACCCCTATCCTACTACCTTAGGTACTACAATTTCCCTATCTGTAGTATCATCACTATTAGCTAGTATATCTTCTATATCTGGTGATGCAACTACCACATCTTCTCTTAATTCATATGTAAAATCATCTAAACAATGTGTCATCGGTTCTACTTCACTAATACCTTCGATTTTATTAACTAAGTCTAAATTTTCATCGATTTCATCAAATTCATCTAAAACCATTTTGTTTTCTTCATCACTTAATCCAATAAGTAACTTGTCTGCATAATTATCTACCATCTCTTTTGTAAATTTACTCATATTTTTTCCTCCTTTTAACAAAAAAACAGTTATCTATCCTAAATAAGGACGAATAACTGTGATCCGCGGTACCACCCTAATTACCATTTCTGGTCTCTCTTTATTTATAACGGGTTTTATCCCGACTTATTCTACTATTATTTCGATAAGTAACTCCATGGTGTTATTCCTATTAATGTTATTATCTGATTTCCAGCAACACAGACTCTCTTTAAATACTTATTAATAGTACTTCTCCATTTCACTGTTTTAATTAATACGCTAGTATTATATCACATTTTTATTAATATGTGCAAATAATTATTAAAAAAACATTAATATTTTTACAAAAAAAGAACTTAAAATTTAAGTTCAACTAATAATAACTTTTATTTATTATTTAAATTAATATTAAGATATCCAAGGCCTATTGCATCTTTAACTTTTTCTAATGTTTCATTTGTATATTCAATACTATATTCTGTTCCTTTTCTTAATATCTCTAAAATTTCAGATTTATTTTGTTCCAAAATTTCTCTACGTTCTCTAATCGGTCTTAGCAAATCTTGAACAATACTATTTAAAAATTTCTTAACCACAACATCACCTAAACCACCACGTTCATAATGAGCTTTTAATTCATCGAGATTCTTATATTCTGGTAAATATTTCTCAAAATCACTATCTTTAGCAAACGCCTCTAAATATATGAACACCGGATTGTTTTCTGTTTTCCCTGGATCTTCTACACGAATATGATTAGGATCAGTATACATCCCCATAATCTTTTTCCTAATTGTTTCTTCTGAATCTTTTAAATAAATACAATTACCCAAAGACTTGCTCATCTTAGTATTACCATCTGTCCCAACAAACCTGTAACAAACTTCTTTATCTGGTAAAATTGCTTCAGGTTCTACTAATATATCCGTTTTATAAATTCTATTAAAACTATTTACTATTTCTCTTGTTTGTTCTAACATTGGTAATTGATCTATTCCTACAGGCACATATTTTGCTCTAAAAGCAGTAATATCAGCAGCCTGACTAATCGGATATGTCATAAAACCAACAGGCAAATTATTCTCAAAATTTCTTAATTTGATTTCATTTTTTATAGTCGGATTTCTTTGTAATCTAGAAACTGTAACTAAATTAGCATAAAACATTGGTAGTTCATAAAGTGCAGGAATTTGACTTTGTAATAAAAATGTTGTTTTATTTGGATCTAAGCCTACAGCTAAATAGTCAAGCATAACTTCAATAATATTATCTTTTATCTTTTGCGGATTGTCAGCGTTATCTGTTAATGCTTGTAAATCAGCGATCATTACAAATTGTTCATATTCACCACTATCTTGTAATTGTACCCTTTTTTGTAGCGAACCAACATAATGACCAATATGAAGAGGTCCAGTAGGTCTATCCCCAGTCAAAACTACTTTTTTCACAATTAAACATCTCCTTCTTATAAAGAATATTATATCATAATCATCAGCAATGTCTATATTATTAAAAATAAAAATTTATCATTTATAACTATTATTTAATACATTTCTAAATCCAAAATTGTTTTAAACACTAAAAAGCCTTAAAAAAAATAAAGATTTTTCTTTATTTTTGGCGTTTATTTCACACAAAACAAGATCAAAATTTTAATTTTACCAAAATGGTGCCAAATTCACTAAATGAAAATGGTGACCCTCAAAAAAGTGATACCACTGTTTTTATATAAATAAGATAATGCAAAATATTATAACAAACAAAAAAATCTCAAAAGAGATTTTTTAGGTTAACCTATAACTTTTTTTAAAGTCTTAATTGTTTTTTGTTGTAATAATGGTTTAGCAAATGTTTCTTCAAAACTTAGAATACTATTTTTATATCTATTATATGCTTCTTTATAATTTCCGTTTTCTATTTGTGTTACACAATAATCTACAACATTATCATAAATATAATTATAGATTACTTCATTTTGTTCTTCTTTATCGATTGCTTCTACAATTATTGGCGCGATTTGATAATAATGTTGGATATCTTCTTTAGATACAAAGTTATCTCTAAACCATCTTAGAACTGTTAACTCATAACAATTATCATCAAATAACTCTTGCATATATTTCATACATGCAGTTGTTAAATAACAACTTCCAGAAGATTTTTCGGTTGAACCATTAACATTGTCTTGGGTACTATATGATCCATCATTATTTATATGTGTATGAATAGATTTATGACTTGGATCAGATGGGCTTTTATCATAAAAGTCTATTTTTACACCACTACCATCTTTATATTCAGATACTTTTATGGTAACCCCTTTATCATTCACATAATTACCTCTTTCATCTCTACTTGCCATATTATTTAGCTCCTTCCATATCTTTTTTATAAATCACTCTTAAGTCCCAAAGTAAATTTAACACATAATCAGAAAATTCACTTTCACTTCCCACTTTATCATTACATATATATTTTGTTTGCAATTCATCTGCCTTTTCATAAATGGCCACCAATTCATCATTATTAATGAAATTTAAATTCCTCTTATTTTCATATAGTACAGCACATTTATTAATAAAATCTAATATTTTATTATATTCATCGTAATCTTCATGATAAGATTCGAATTGTAAAATTAAGTTTACATAACCAATTAATCTCACAAATAAATTTGAAACATTTCCGTAATCATTATTAATTTCCATTACAAATACCTCCTTGTTTAATTTCAGATAACCTTAAAGATATAATTGCTTCCATCCACATCAAAGACCATTCTGCATAATAAGATTTCATACTTTTTGTTTCAACATCTAAATCAATTAAATCAAATTTGACTTGTTGTAAATCTACTTCCGATATTTCTTTCAAGCTGCCACCATTAAAATAACTTGAAAAAACATCATTAATTTTAATCAACACTTTATTAAATAATTCTTGTTGTTCATTATAAATAGTTAACTGTTTTGAAGCTGTAACATAGAATAATAAATTTTTCAAAGCATAATCTATATTTTCTCTTGTAGGGGTTCCTACATTGAAATTGTTATCCATTACCACGTTCTCCTTTCTTGAGACATATTATATACTAAAATATAAAAATTACAAATTTATATAACAATTCGGATATCTAATTAAAATCACTATCTTTTTGTTGTTCTATTAATTTATTTAATTGTTCTATTTGCGAATCAGTAATTGGTGTTACTGCATGTACATTAGGATCTTCACTAACAATTGTATTATCTAATTCATCTATCTTTCCATTTAAATATTTATTTAATATTCTTTCTAATTCTTTTTTATCAATTGGTTTAGATAAATAATCATTAAATCCTAAATCCATATACATCTTAGCTTTACCTTCCATTGCGTCTGCAGTAAGTGCAACTACTGGCGTTTTAAACTCGTCAATTTGTTTTAATGCATTTAAAGTATCTACTCCACTCATTACTGGCATCATTATATCCATAAATATTAAATCATAAGTTTTATTTTTAATTACATTTAAACATTCTTGTCCACTTTCAACACTATCAATATTTAATTCATATTCTTTTAGTATTTTAGCTGCCACTTTAATATTTAATGTATTATCATCTACTATTAATACTTTTTTATCATTATATTTTACTTCTTCTTCAACAACAGTATTATTACTAATAGTTTCATTTGATATTTTTTGTTTTAAGAATAGCGTAAATTTGGAACCTTTACCAAATGTTGAATGTACTAATATTTTACCACCCATCATTTCTGTTAATGCTTTAGTAATAGCAAGTCCTAATCCAGTACCTTCAATAGTAGTATTTCTATCTTCTTCAGCTCTTTCAAATTTATTAAATATTTTATCTATCTGTTCTGGTTTTATTCCTCTACCAGTATCTGATACTATAATCTGTAATTTACATTCATCTTTTTCATTTATACAACTAACATTAAAATCAATATGACCACTTTCAGTATATTTAACTGCATTAGTAAGTAAATTACTTATTATTTGTTTTAACTTACCTTTATCACCATATAAATTAATTGGTAAATTTGGAGCAAAATTAGTTCTAAGTTCAATACTCTTATCATCAATTCTTGTTTCAATTAATGTAGTAAGCGATTTAAATACTTCTCTTGGATTATAATTAGTTTCAACTAGGTCCATCTTATTAGCTTCTATTTTGCTTATATCAAGTATCCCGTTTACTATTTCTAATAAGTTTTGAGAAGCTATAATAACATCATTGACATCCTCATGTATTTGGTCTATATCATAATTTTCTTTAATTGATTCAGATAAACCTACTATCGCATTAAGGGGAGTTCTGATTTCATGAGACATACTACTTAAAAAATCACTTTTAGCTCTATTTGCTTGTTCTGCAGTATTTTTTGCTAATTCTAGTTCATTTACCATTTTTGCATCTGGATTTTCAATTGTGAAAACCATAATCATATCAACAAGACTCAACATTATTGAAATAAAATTAATCTCGGGAATAATCATTCTTAATCCTGCTAATAAAATCAATAATAATATTAATAAATATAAAGGTATATATTTGTTTTTATTTAGTTTTCTTTTTTCTTCTTTAACAAATAAAAGAACTGATATCATCAAAATAATATAGAATAATGAACCGCCCAGACCTAAATATGTCAACGGACCAGTAGAATTTAAAATTCCATCATAATTTATGATTTCTACATCCAATATTAAAGCAAACAAATATAAAATAATATTTATGACGCAAACAAACATCCCAACTTTACTATTCTTTCGCTCTTTAGAAATCATATAAATATAATAAAACATTAAACTACACCATGATATTATTAAAACCACATCAATTCTATTTAATAGCTTAAATAATAAAATTGAATTATTTGTTAAAGCTACAACTACAATTAAGGTAGTAGTTAATGATTCTAAAATATTTAAAAATAACATTTTCTTAAATATCTTAGTTTCAATATTATTTACACCTTTCTTTAATAGTAACATAGTTGTTATTAATATAGAAATAACTAAAGCGCAACTAGTTAAATATCCATTCGACATAAATACATCTCCTATCTTTAAATCTATTATATACTATTTCGTTATTAAAGTCATTAAAAAAAGTAGTTATACAACTACTCTATAACTACTCAAAAATGTCATCCTTTAATCTCTTGTTATATAAAAACGCATTGTTTTTATTAGGTATAAGTTTTTTTATCGGACCATATACTTCTTCCCTATTAACTACATCTTTTGGTTTAAATATTAGATTATTAATATATTCTTCATTAAAATAAGGCCATTCTCTAAATCTTTCAGAAACATACTGTTCCCACTCTTTTCCAGCAATTTCACTTCTGTTCAATACAGGTTCTGTTTCCCAAATTTCCCATTTTAATTTAGCCAAGTAATCTCTCAAATCATTTATTGCTCTTGTTTTTTCATCCTTTGAATCACCATATAAATTCATATCAATATTTCTGCCAATATTAATTTTAAAATGCTTTCCATACTGTTCAGCTGCAACAGGTATTATTATAGCATTACCTTTTTTAGCTACATCAACAATCCCCCAATAACAAGGCAGCATTGGTAAATTTGGAGAAAGATTCCATGTTCCTTCAGGAAAATACATTAAATTACCATTATTATTTAAATGTCGAATCATTTTCTCAGAAGCTAATTTTCTATCTTCTTTAACATTTTCATTAAAATATATAACACCATTTAACGAAATAAAGGGAGAATCTATTATTCCTTGTATATGTTCAAAATCACCAGATAACAAATAATAATGATCTTTTATAGCTTCACTAGTCACTTCAATATCAAATTTCCCAACATGTGTTAATGCAAAGATGATAGGTTTATCTGTATATTGTCTTTCGTCTTTTATTATCTCATAGGAAAAATTGCCAATCTTATTTTTTATTTTATATATTGCCAAAATAAATTTATGTATTTTTTTTCTTTGTTCTAATGTTAATTTGCTATAAAATCTTTTATCATTTAACTCTCTTAATTTGTAATATAAATCAAAATATTCTTTTTCCTTTTTATTGTATTCTTCCTCGGTTAATATTTTTTTTAGTTCTAACAATTCTTTTTGTTTTTCAGCTAAAACATTCATCAGAATCACCCGCTTCATTGTTTCATATTCTAACATCTATTATTTATTTTGTCAAAACACACTATTTTTTTATAAGTGGTGCCAAATTAAATTAAAAAAGTTGCAATTTTTCACCCTAAACAAGCATAAAGTTGGGAAACATTTTTTCGGAAAACAAGACCAAAAACAAGACCAACTTCAGAATTTGGCACCAAAAAAAGCCTTATTTTATAAGGCTTTGTGTCAAAATTGGTGACCCGTACGGGATTCGAACCCATAAATGCATGCGTGAAAGGCATGTGTGTTAACCATTTCACCAACGGGCCAATTATAAATGGTGGACCTGACAAGACTCGAACTTGTGACCCCTACATTATCAGTGTAGTGCTCTAACCAACTGAGCTACAGGTCCAAAATAAAAATGGCGCCCAATGTAGGACTCGGACCTACGACCTGCCGGTTAACAGCCGGATGCTCTACCAACTGAGCTAATTGGGCAAAACACTCAATGACTATTCAAGTATACAATATTTTAAAACTTTTGGCAATACTTTTTTTAATTTTTTTTCATTTTTATTTAAAATGGCCATCAATTATATAATTTTATTCTTTATTTTAACCATTATTTCCTTATTTATTCTCATTCTGTTTTGAAATCCAGGATGATACGTCCATAAAATATTATTTTCTTCATCTATTACTAATGGATTAGAAAGTGTTGGATAAATATCAATCAATGTAGATTTAATCTTTTTTAAAAATTTTTTGTTTAATTCATAATACGGATTATTTGGTCCATTTACTAAAATTATATGATTCGGTTTAAAATATTCCCTAATATATAACAAATATTCTAAACTTATATCAAATAACTCTCGGGTAATATCAGGAGTGCCTATTCCATTTCTTTTACCTGCAATAAATGTGTTACTCCAAATAACATTATTAATCAATTGTCCATCAGAAATTTCTAATATTTGTTTAATATACCTCCAAAAGACACTATTGCTAGCACCATTTTTTAAAAAGTTGAAATATGTTTCCTCTAAATTGTACGCTGTAACCTCTTTGTTTAACATTCCATAATTAAACCAACCATTAGTTTCTTGACCAACATACATAATTCTTCGTTTCAATGAATTGTTATAAACCTCATCAGAAGAAATTAATAAGGGAGACGATAAGTCATCTGAATTCAAAATTCCATTATACTTATCTAAAATATAATTATTAAATTCTCTTAAATTATTCATCTAATCGCCTCATACTTTTTTATTTCTTTAACCAGTAACATATCTTCATAACAGTTAATTATATTTTAATATTCTCTCAATCGTCTATCTCTAAATCTAAGTAGTTTTTTTCTATCAAAAATATGGTCATCATTTAAATCAATTATTTCATCCAAATATGGTACTTCTCCAATCGGAATACGATTATTGGTCAACATGTTAAAATAACTTTTCATATTTTTTAATGTCATAATTTTTTTAGACAATTTATTATATCTCCATTTAGATAAACACTGTATTTCTTCTTCATACATTAAATAGAAAAAAGATAACATCATAGATATTCTATCTAAATTTTCAGACACAAATATTTTATCATTTCTATATTCTATAAAAAAATCTCGCATAAGAAGAGAAATATAACGCGAACTATGTTCTTTATATTTACAACTATCTATATCACAAAATACAACTTTACCCTCTTTATTGACTAATATATTTTCAAAACTCAAATCCTGAAATATAATCTCATTATGATGAATTTCTCTTAAGATTTTGCTAGCTTGAAAAACACTATGTATTACCGATTTAGAATTCACAATTTGAGTCAAAAACTCATCAGATAAACATTTTGAATCAGGAAAATAATCCATCAAATATCCTTCTAATTTATCATCTTGAATTATTAAAGTTTTAGGTAATAAAACATTGTCAATCTCTATTCCATCCATGTCAAGAAGTTTTCTATATAATTTTTCTTTATCCTCATCTTGATATTTATCCAAAACTTTAACACATGTTTCTCCTTGTCTATATAATGTTGAAGTAGAACCCTGACATTGCAATTTTTGTAAAAGTGAAAAATCTATATCTTTAAATCTTATTTTTTCCATACATTACTCTCCAAAATATTTTTTTATCTCCTAATCAATGATGTATATAATATCATTATAATTTGAAAAAATCAAATAAAAAGAACTAGAATTCTAGTTCTAAAATTTTAACATGGTGGACTGTTAGGGATTCGAACCCTAGACCCACTGATTAAGAGTCAGTTGCTCTACCGACTGAGCTAACAGTCCAAAACCAATTACGCTATAAATTATAGCATAATTATTTATTTAATTCAACATATTTTTTAGCGTTTTTGGTAAATATAGTATTTCCAATGTTCATCATGTGTAGAATATTCACCTACATAACAAAACATGTCACCCATCTTTTGTTCTAACATTTTTTTAGAATATCCATAAACTTCCCTATCATATTTAACATTATTAATTTCTTTATAACTGGAATTTAGTTTACCTTCTTCAGCACTGACAACCATAAATAAATACCCATGTTCATTTAGAATATCGTATGTTCTTGTAAAACATAATCCAAGATTTTCAACAGAAATATGAATCATAGATGCAATAGCAACAACACCATCAAATTTACCCAAATAAGATAAATCATTAAGCATGTTATCACATACAAACTGAATGTCATTATTTTTTTCCCTTGCAAGATTAATACTTTTATCACTAAAATCTAATCATACTGGAACAAGGCCCAATTCCCTCATTCGTTTTGTTTCATAACCACAATTACACCCCAAATCTAAAATGCGAGCACCAGGCAACAAAATATCTCTAATTTTTTTTAAACGGTAACATTGTTAAATTCTCATACCAATCATCTGCCCAAATATTTGCTGTATCATCATAATAATCTTTTATACCTTTTATCTCCATATTTATTCTCCTTCAAATTATTTTTTTATAGGGTCTCATTAATTAATATATATCCTTCATGAGTTGTAGTACATAGAAGACAGTTGTTATTTTCGTCATAAAATGCGATGTCATCTAATCCAAAATCCGTAACTTCAGAATAATCACCTCTTCTAAAACTTTCCTTAGTACTTCCATACTCATAATATTTACAAAAAGTCTCATATTTTCTCAAATATGTAAAAATTTCTTTAGTAGCTTTAATTCTATACAAATTGTTTACTGATTTTGTCAATGTTCCCCACCATTCAGATACTTTCTTAACGCTTAATATATCATCACTAAATTCATCTATAAACTTATTACTTTTTCTTCCATCAATAACCACTATTTCTATGTATTTACATTTATCTTCAATCTTTTTAATAACATTAATATATTCTTCATGATTATTTAATTTTCCAGTATAATCAATCATTTTCATCATTTACCCCTCTCTTTTAAATTATCATTTTTCTATCAATTATATTATACTACAAAAAAAGACTAAATTTCTCTAGTCCAATTTATTAATTATCTAACAAAGTTTATATTTTCTTTTTTCAAAATTCTTACAATTTAATATCTTCATTTTTAACCTCTTCAATATATGTGTGATTTTGTTTTATTTTTTTATATTTTTCCTAATTTTTCTTAATTGTCTAACTTCGGATTCATCTAGACAATAGTTTTCAATAAAACCTTTTTTGTTGTTTCAGTCAACCTAATCAAATCAGTTTTTTGTTGTACCCAAGTTTCTGGATTTGGCAACAACTTTTTAAGTATCTTATCATTTATTAAATCCCCATGTTTTTCCGCAAAATTTATAACTTTTTCATTTAATTGTTCATTATGATTAACATACGATTTGTTTTCAACTTCACACAATGGTTCTATATCCCGAATTTTTATTAATTGACCAGTAAGAATTCGATAAACACTCTTCATATGGCCTAAAGATTTTATTTCACATATATGTTTACATCCTTTTGTTACACACATCTTTTATCATACATTTTTTTAGTTTCGAAAATAGTTGATAGAGTGTTTTACCTTAATTTTTTACAGTATTGTGTACAAAGTTTGTCAGTACATTTAGAACATCTAAGAGCAACATTTGTCGCCTCAGAAAAACGTTCTGGATAAAGTAAAATGCATAATTCCCAAACAAACCACGCTAAGAAAGCCATTACCACAAGTGAAATTGCAAAAAATCCTCCACAAAAAATAAGAGGTAAGAACATCATAAGATGATCCCAGTTAAAGATCCGGCATGTTGTACAACATTTATTTTTCATAATTAAACGAAATGGACACCAAATTAAAACGCAAATTAAATCGCAAACATAGAAAAAAACAGAAAGCATAAATAACCACGTTTTATTTATAATATGTAAGTAATATAATACTCCAATAACCACAATCAATAATCCCCAAATAATAAATACTTTATTTGCTGATTCGGTGGTGTTCTTAACATAATCCTTAAGCACTTTATAATTAATTTTTTTACGTATTGGTTGAAAACGATTAGCAAATAGTTTTTGAGAACCCAAAGCAACTTTATTTTTAATAGGAATAATTTGTAAAATCATATCAAATACCCAAATCAACCATAACAAATGCAACATATGAAATCCATCAAAAAAATTCATCCCTTCTAAAATGTCATAGAAATTTTGTCTAAAGCACATAATCAAGCATACAATAAAAATCACAATACGTGCAACTAAACGTGCAAAATATTGTTTTCTGGTTTTAGACATACAACTCAACCTCCAATATATGATTTTATTAATATCTGTTATATTATATCATAAATCTAGTATTTTTAATATTTCATACAAATAAAATTTTTCTTTAAACTCATTAATAGCAAAACATTTCTTACCTAAATCTTTAAAAGATGCTCCACATGAGTACAATTTATTTTTATCTAATATTATAAATCTATCATGAAAAGAATTATTACTTATAAAACTTATATTATTATACTGACTTTCATACTTTTTCTTTAATATTCCATCAATATTTTTTGAAACTAATATTATTTTTATATTTATTTTCTTTAATAAATCTAATTGTTCTTTACCAGCATAATTATCTATTATAATTATTTCTTGTTTTGCTTTACCTAAAATATCCAAAAGTATTGAATATGCATCGTATAATTCTCCTTCAAAAAATATTTTGTTTATTTCTTCTTATTATTGAATTTATCAAATGTTTTTTCTAGTTTTAATATTCTAGTCTCGTGATTAATTAGTATTTCGTTGTTCGATATACTATTTGCAAAATATCGTCTCATCTTTACAAATGCATCTATTATTTGAATATTTACTTTTACTGCAATATCACTCTTTAACAGTCCTGATAGCATCATTATACCTTGCTCAGTTAAAACATAAGGTAAATATTTAACATTATAACCTCTTAAATTATTACTTTTGTTCAAGGTCGCAATTTGCGGCCTTGAAGATAACTTATCAATTTCTTCATTTGCCAATTGAAAACAAAATGATTCAGAAAATCTATTAATATTTCTTTTTATAACTTCATTTATTCTTTTTGTTTCAACTTAATAAAGTTTAGCTACATCAGAAGACAACATGACTTGTACTCCCCTAACTTCATAAATCATGTTTTCAATTACTACTTCTTCTTTTTTTATTATTTCATTCATTATATTTTCTCCTTAAAAAAATAAAAAGAGACACTTATCCTATAAATAAGTATCTCCGCATCATGCATATTTCTATTTTGCCTCTAGAAATATACTTTATCGTCTCAATTGTCATACAAATATCAGGCAAATTATTTAGTACATTTTAATTATATATAGAATTTTTACAATAGGACCTACAAAAAAGACCAAGATTTTTCATTCTTAGTCTTTTTATTTATAAACTATTTATTGTCTTTAAGTGCAGCTTGAGCAGCAGCAAGTCTTGCAATAGGAACTCTAAATGGACTACAAGATACATAATTTAATCCTGTTTTATGGCAGAACTCAACACTACTTGGTTCTCCACCATGTTCTCCACAAATACCTAATTTAATATTAGGACGAGTACTACGACCTTTTTCTGCAGCCATTTGTACTAATTTGCCAACACCATTTTGATCTAATCTTGCAAATGGATCTGATTCATAAATTTTTGCTTGATAATAAGCATCTAAGAATTTACCGGCATCATCACGAGAGAAACCAAAAGTCATTTGTGTTAAGTCATTTGTTCCAAATGAGAAGAATTCAGCTTCTTCAGCTATTTCATCAGCAGTAAGTGCAGCTCTTGGGATTTCAATCATTGTTCCAATGTGATATTCAATATCAGAATTCTTTTCTTTCTTAACTAGTTCTGCAGTTTCAACTACGATATCTTTAACAAATTTTAATTCTTTCTTTTCTCCAACTAATGGAATCATGATTTCAGGGATAATATCGTATCCTTCTTCTTCTTTAACTTCGATAGCAGCTTCCATTAATGCACGTGTTTGCATTTTAGCAATTTCTGGATAAGTAACTGCTAAACGACATCCACGATGTCCCATCATTGGGTTGAATTCATGTAATTCAGCACATTTTTCTTTTAATCTTTCTACAGTTACTCCCATATCATTAGCAAGAGCGATAATATCTGCTTCTAATGTTGGTAAGAATTCATGTAGAGGTGGATCTAAATAACGAACTGTCATTGGTAATCCTTTTAATTCTTTATACATTGCTTTAAAGTCACCTTTTTGGAAAGGAATTAATTCATTTAAAGCAGCTTCACGAGCTTCTACAGTTTCACTTAAAATCATTTTTCTAATTTTTGGAATACGAACTTCATCAAAGAACATATGCTCAGTACGACATAATCCAATACCTTCAGCACCTAATTCTACAGCTTGTTTAGTATCTCTTGGATTATCTGCATTTGTACGAACTTTTAATGTTCTAAATTCATCAGCCCATCCCATAATACGTCCAAAGTTTCCACTAACTGAAGCTTCTTCAGTTTTAATGTCTCCTTTGTAAATTTTTCCAGTTGTACCATCTAATGAAATAAAGTCTCCCTCATGGAATGTGTATCCACCAAGTTCAAAGAATTTTTCTTCTTCATTAATTTTTATTTCACCACAACCAGATACACAGCAAGTACCCATTCCACGAGCAACAACAGCAGCGTGAGATGTCATACCACCACGAACAGTAAGGATACCTTGAGCAGCAACCATACCTTCAATGTCTTCTGGAGTAGTTTCTAAACGAACAAGTATTACTCTTTCTCCTTGTCCGCCTTTTCCTAATTTTTTAGCATCTTCAGCAGAGAATACTACTTTACCAGCAGCAGCTCCAGGTGATGCTGGAAGTGCAGTTCCAATTACTTCTCCATCTTTTAATGCAGCAGCATTGAATGTTGGGTGTAATAATTGATCTAATGATTTAGCTTCGATACGAAGTACTGCTTCTTCTTTAGTAATCATTCCTTCATCAACTAAATCACATGCAATTTGAATAGCAGCATGAGCTGTTCTTTTACCATTACGAGTTTGTAAGAAATAAAGTTTTCCTTCTTGAATTGTAAACTCCATATCTTGCATATCACGATAATGTTTCTCTAACTTATCAGCAATAGCCATAAATTCCTTGTAACATTCTGGTAAATCTTCTTCAAGTTTTGAAATTGGTTGTGGTGTTCTAACACCAGCAACAACGTCTTCTCCTTGAGCATTAATTAAGTATTCACCATAAATACCTTTAGCCCCTGTAGATGGATTACGAGTAAATGCAACTCCAGTTCCTGAAGTTTCTCCCATATTTCCAAATACCATTGCTTGAACGTTTACAGCAGTTCCCCAGTCTCCTGGAATATCATTCATACGACGGTAAACAATTGCACGTGGATTATCCCATGAACGAAATACTGCCTTTACTGCTCCCATTAATTGTTCTTTCGGATCTTGTGGGAATTCTTCACCATTCATGTGTTCGCTATAAACATTTTTGAATCTTTTTACTAATTCTTTTAAATCTTCAACCGTCATTTCAGTGTCATATTTAATTCCTTTTTCTTCTTTTAATTCATCAATGATTTTTTCAAAAAATGATTTGTTAACTTCCATAACAACATCTGAATACATTTGAATAAATCTACGATATGAATCATAGGCAAATCTTGGATTTCCTGTCTTAGCTGCAAATCCTTCAACAGCCTCATCATTTAATCCTAAGTTAAGGATAGTATCCATCATTCCTGGCATTGATGCACGAGCACCTGAACGCACTGAAACTAATAATGGATCACTAGTATCTCCAAATTTTTTACCTTGAATTTCTTCTAAATCTTTTAAACTTTCAAAAATTTGCTTTTGAATTTCTTCAGAAATTTTCTTTCCATTATTGTAATAATCTGTACAAGCTTCTGTTGTAACAGTAAATCCTTGAGGTATAGGTAATCCTAAATTAGTCATTTCAGCTAAATTAGCACCTTTGCCACCAAGAAGATTTCTCATGTCTGCATTACCTTCTCTAAAGGCATATACATACTTTGTCATTTAATCATCTCCTTATATTTTTAACGCAAATTTATTATACCAAATTATCCTAAAAGATTACAACAAAAAAATGCCAATTTGACATTTTTGTACTTACTTAATCACTTTTTTAAAATAACATTTCCCACAAAGTGGTACATACTCTACTTTACTACTGTCATCTATTATAACTTCATCACCGGAAACTGTAAATTCTCCGTCAACTTTTCTTGCATTAAATCTAGCTGTTTTCCCACAACTACATATAGTTTTTAACTCCTCTAATTCATCAGCATAAGCCATTAATGTTGCACTACCTTCAAATAATTCCCCTTTAAAATTTGTTTTTAGTCCATAACAAATTACTGGAATATCATATTCTTTACTAAATTTCCATAAAGCAATTGCCTGTTCTTTATTTAAAAATTGACTTTCATCCACTAAAATACAATCACTTTCTTTAGCAATTTGTTGGTAGTGATATATATTTTTATTCTCATCAAGCAATATATCTACCTCACTACTAAGGCCCATCCTGCTTACAATTTTATTATTACCTTTAGTATCTATTTTAGGTTTCACAATAATTACCCTCATATTATTAAACTTATAATTATGAGCAACCTGTAGTAACAAAGTACTCTTACCTGCGGTCATTGCACCATATCTAAAATATAATTTTGCCATAAATACCTCCTGTTTTCACTTTTTAGCACGTGGATGACAATTTAAATAAACTTGTTTTAATCTCTCATTAGATACATGAGTATAAATTGCGGTTGTATTTAAATTAGAATGTCCTAATAGTTCACTTACACTATTTAAATCAGCTCCATTATCTAACATATGAGTAGCAAAAGTATGCCTTAAAGTATGTGGAGACACATTAAATTTTATTGAACTTTTTCTTACAATTTCATCTATTATCATTTCTACTGTTCTAACTGACACTCCCGTGCCCCTTTTATTTAAAAACAAATACTCTGTTTTTTCTTTCATTAAGTTTGGTCTTGCTTTATCTAAGTATTTATTTAAAACTTCATAACCTCTTTTCCCAAACAAAACATATCTTTCTTTATTTCCTTTACCTAATATTTTAATTCTTTTTTGTATAAAATCAATATCTCCCAATTTAATATTTACTAATTCACCCACTCGAATACCAGTCGAATATAATATTTCTAAAATACAAGCATCCCTTAATCCAATCACACTAGTTTGATCTGGAACTTCCAAAATTTTATCTAACTCTCTATAATTTAAATATGTAGGAAGTTTTTTTTCTTCTTTAGGATTACTAATTAAAACCATAGGATTTGTTTTAATAAAATGTTCTTTCGTTAAATATTTAAAAAAAGTACGAAGCGAACTTAAATTCCTAGAAACAGTTTTACTTGAGTATTTTTTATTAAACATTTCATTTAAATAAAAACGCAACAATTTATAATCAACGTCATTTAAATTATCTACTAACTCTTTATTTAAAAAACTTATAAAATCATTAATATCTCGTTCATAGTTTAAAATAGTATACTTAGAATAATTTTTCTCTACTTCTAAATAAATTAAAAATTTACTTACTATTCTTTTCATACTATCACCATATTAATTATACCAAACATTTGTTTTTAACACAAGAAAAACTGAGTTCTACTCAGTTTCACTATCAAACCAACTATATTGGCCTGGATATACTTTTGTTTTTGTCTTTTGTTTACCTATAGTAGGTAATTCAGGTTCACTATTTTCAATTGTATCTTGACCAGATGAATTCGGTTCTCCTTGATATTCTCCCTCATCAGAATAATTTTTATATCTTGGAGGTTCTTTTTTTTCTAAAGATTTTGTTTGTTTAATATTCTGTTGTTTTGTTGTTTCTTGTTGCTTTTTCGCATCCTTATACTTTGTATATATTACATCCAAAGAATCAAGTTTTAATTCAACACATCTTGATTCATATTCTTTTAATACTCGCCTTATAATATCATAATAACACGAAGATGCTTTAATTGTGTTTGTCCATTGGCCTAAAATCCTTTTAAATTGATTATCATTTGTACAACGAAAATGTAATTCTCTAGAAAAATACTCTGGAAAAATTCGTATATATGATTGATGGTTTTTTAAAGCATTACTGTAATTTATATAATCTCTAGCATTTAAAGCAAGAATAAATTTCTTGTTCTTAATAATTTCTTGAAACAGTATAATATCTTTTTTGTATAAAACCTTTTTTCGTTCCAACATTAAGTCTTGTCCTAATTCTGTTATAACAATACTTCCTCTAAATTTTTTACCTGTATTATTTTCAACTGTTTCTATAAATGACTTATTTTCTTCTAGAAATGTTTCAATTTGTGAACTATATTCTTCTCTAACATCACTAGACGAATCAAATTTTTTAGAAATATAATAATCTAATTCTTTGGCTTCCATCGTTTTTAAAGTCAAAAACTTTGTTGCTGGCAAATATAACTTATTATCTTCTCTACCATTTAATACTAAAGTTAAACTTCTTTCCATAGTATCACCTAATTTTATTATACTATATACATCACAAAAGTCAATTTACAAAATAAAAAGTTGTAACTATTTAGTATAGTCACAACTACTACATTTTATATTGTCTTTTTTCTTAGTTAGCATAGAACCGCATTCTGGACATTTATCTCCTGTTGGTAAATCCCAATAAGCTGTTTTACACTTAGGATAATTATTGCATCCATAAAAGACTTTACCACGTTTACTCTTTTTTTCAATAATCTTACCATCACAATTTGGGCAATCACAAATTTCAACGATTTGTTTTGGTTCATTTTTTATATACTTACACTTAGGATAATTACTGCACGCAGTAAATTCACCATATTTGCTTTTCCTAATTACTAATGCACTTCCACATTCAGGACAAGCTTCTCCTGTTTTTTCCGCTTCTTTTTTAGGCAAAGCATCAAAAGCTTCTTTAACTGCAGGTTCAAATTCTTTATAGAATTTATCTAAAGTATTATACCAAACAATTTTTCCTAATGCGATTTTATCTAAATCATCTTCCATTTTTGCAGTATATTTAACATTTATAATATGACTAAAATTCTGTTGTAATTTATCAGTAATCTCTATTCCAATTGTTGTTGGAACAAATTTTTTTTCAACTATATCTACATAACCTCTAGTTTTAATATTATCCATAGTTTTTGCATACGTACTAGGTCTACCTATTCCTAACTCTTCCATTTCTTTAATAAGTTTGGCTTCTGTATAACGAGATGGAGGTTTTGTAAAATGTTGTTCTTTTACAATATCATTTGAAACAATTACATTTGATTTATACGTATCTAGTGGAGGTAATTCTTTTTCAGTTGAATCCTCATATTCACTGTAGACCTTCAAATAACCATCAAAAACAATCGTTTGACCTGTTGCTTTAAATTGATAATTATTATTATCCAAAATTATCGTTGTATTATTTGTTTTAGCATCTTTCATTAATGATGCTAACGCACGATAATAAATCATTTTATATAGTTTATACTCATCATTTGTTAAATATGGTTTAACACTTAGTGGATCCCTATTTATATTAGTTGGACGGATTGCTTCATGTGCATCTTGAACATTTTCTGTCTTTTTAGATTGTTTAGCAATACCAACATACTCATGACCATATTTAGCCTCTATATATGCATAAGTCGATTTAACAAACTCATCACTTAAACGTGTTGAATCAGTACGCATATATGTTATAAGACCCGTTGTTTCATTTGCTAACTCAATTCCCTCATATAATTTTTGTGCAACACTCATTGTTTTTTTTGCATTCATATTAAGTTTATTAGATGCATCCTGTTGCATAGTACTAGTTGTATAAGGAAATTTAGATTTTTTACTTTTGGTCTTTTTATCAACGCTTTCAATTTTAAAAGCATTGCTTAATTTTTCGATTATTTCATTAGCTTCTATTTCATTATTTATTTCTAAATCTTTATGATTATATTGAAACATTTCTGCATCAAAATCTTTAAAATTAGCAGTTATAGTCCAATATTCTTCAGAGTTAAAAGCTTCAATTTCTCGTTCACGATCAACAATTAATTTCAGTGCAACGCTTTGTACCCTTCCAGCACTGCTTCCATCAGTTTTAGACTGAATTAATTTGCTTAATCTAAAACCAATAATACGATCAAGTATTCTTCTTGTTTCCTGACTATTAACTAAGTCCTGATCAATTTTACCAGGATGTTTTAAAGCTTCTAATATTGCAGGTTTAGTTATTTCATTAAATACAATTCGACTATATTTATCTTCTGTTAAATCTAAACAATTATAAAGATGCCAAGAAATTGCTTCTCCTTCGCGGTCTAAGTCGGTAGCAAGATATACATGTTCTGCTTTTTTTGCTTCCTTTTTTAATGATTCAACATCTTTCTTTTTACCTTTTAATATAACATAATCTGGATTAAAATTATTTTCAATGTCAACACCTAATCCAAACTTACCTTTAGTAGATAAGTCGCGAATATGTCCTTTACTAGATAAAACTTTATAATCACTTCCCAAATACTTTTCTATTGTATGTGATTTACTTGGAGACTCCACAATAACTAAATTTTTGCTCATAATCCACTTCCTTTTTGGCTAACTAATTTATACACTATAATTATCTAATTGTCAATAGATTATTCCCTACCACACATGCTACCAATTGTTTCAATTAATTGATTATTTTTGTAAATTTTTAATAGTTCACAATTATTCGGACACTTATTACACTCAATTCCTAAAGTTTTAAAATCAATTTCAGCCATTTCTAAAGAATATGTTTTTTCTAACCTTTTTTGACGTGCTAATATAGCGATACCAATTGCTCCCATTAAATGACCATTTTCATCAACTATAATATCAGCATTTAATATTTCCTTAAAATACTTTATTACACCCTTATTTTTACTTACCCCGCCTTGAAATACAATTGGACCTTTAATTTTTTTACCCTTACCAACATTATTTAAGTAATTTAATACAATACTTTTACAAAGACCTGCAACAATATCTTCTTTAGAATAACCCATCTGTGATTTATGAACCAAATCGGATTCTGCAAAAACAGTACAACGAGCCGCTATTTTTGTTGGATTAGTTGATTTTAATGCTATTTCCCCAAATTCTTCAATTGGTATATTTAATCTTTTAGCCTGACTTGATAAAAAAGCTCCTGTTCCAGCAGCACATAAAGTGTTCATTGCATAATCAATTACAATACCCTTATCTACTAAAATTATTTTAGAATCCTGACCACCAATTTCTAAAATAGTCCTTACCTCTGGATGAATAGACAAAGTCCCTACTGCATGGGCTGTTATTTCATTTTTAACAACATTAGCATCTAGCATAAGTCCTATTAATCTTCTTGCACTCCCAGTAGTTCCTATCCCCCTAACTAAATAACCATCAGGTATTTTGTTTTTTAACTGTTCAACTAATTTCTTAACCGCATTTACAGGATTCCCCTCTGTCCATAAATATAAAGAACATATTATATTATTATTATCATCAATTATTACCCCTTTAGTTGATATAGACCCTATATCAACACCTAAATAACAATTCATTTCTTCTTCCTCATTTCTATCATGTCATAAAATGCCTCTAACCGAGTTTTTATACCTACTTCAGAAGTGCTAGAATCAAAACTAAAAAAAATAATTGGAACATCATATTTTTCACATATTTTACTTATTATAGGCATTGCTCCTATCTCAGGAGTACAAAAACTAGATTTGATATGAATAATTCCATCGTAATTTTGTTTACACATTTCTAAAGTACGTGCAACATTGTCACTCGCATCTGCTCCCATATTATATTTAATATATTCCCTAGCTTCTTTTATATATTTTTTCAACTTACTTCCCTTTTGAAATAATAAATACTCAACGTTAGTAAATCTAGTTATTTCAATATTATAATTTGCAAGTTCCCTTTCTAAATAATAATTTGCGAAAGGTTCCATAATTGTATATAATTCACCAATAATTCCAACCTTTAAGCAATTTAACGGTTTGTTTACTTGAACATTTTTCATTAATTTAAAATATTTTTTATAAACATGCCTTAATTCAAACAAACTCTTTACCTTAGAAAATTCTTTTAACATTTTCCCATTTAACGCTTCAAATTCACCGTAGTTTTTCTCAAATCCTATATTATGTCTAATATAGTCATCAACTTTATCCATATATTTGACCATAAATCTTGCAATTAACAAATAGTATAAACTCTTTACTATTTTTAATCGGGGATTTAATTCTTTTAATTTGTAATATATTTTTTTAATATCTGCTTTACCAGCACTAATTAAGTTGACATATATAAAATCATAGCCTAAATCTTTAAGTATTTGTTCCTGAAGTTCACTATAATAACCATATCTACATCCTCCACCAAACTGCATTACCACATTAGCCCCATCATCTAAACACTCTATCATGGTTCCTAATGTATATTTAAATGGTGTACATACAAAATCAGGGCTATTTTTACTTCCTAATTCAATTGTATTTTTTGTTATCTTTTTAGGTGGCATTATTTTTAAATTTAAAATATGTGAAAAAAGATAATTTGCTGGTACATAATAGTTACCCATTTGTGGGAACGCCAAAATTTTAGTCATTTTTCACCTCATAATTTTTTGTTTAACAATATCTAAAAAACTCTCTAATCTTGTCTCGAATCCAGAAAAAGATGATAAATCATCCACTACTAAATTAAGAATTGGCAATTTAACCCTTCTTATAACTAACTCGTTTACAATACTATCAGGGCCGCAAGGAAACGAACTAAGCAAAATTATTCCATCTACACTTTGTTCTAAAAAAGGAATAGCACCAATATTTTCACGATTGTTTTTCCAATAAAGTGTTTTTGATATTTGAAAAGATAATTTATTAGTTACTTCCTTAGGAAGTTCATAACATTTAATTACCTCACAAGATTCACTAGTAAGATACTCAATTATAGGTTTTCCTATCAATTCATCTTCAAAATTATAGTCGTGTCCAACTAATAATATTTTTGTTTTTGAACTTTTTAACTTATTTAATGAATTAATACATTGCTTTTTTATTTGCTTATGACTTTTTATAAGTGCCGACTGATAAGCATTCTTTATTTGTTTTTTATTTTTACCCAATATCTTTCCAATACATAAATACGCTTTTTCTTCTATCTCTCCATTTTCATAATTAACATTATAGTTTAATAATTTTCCCTCAAATAAATTATTAACTAAATCATATGCAGCCAAAAAATTAGTACAACTTTGATTCATTCGCCCATAATTATCAATTCGTGGTACCAAAATATAATCACATAATCCAACTAAACTAGCTACATGACCTAAATATGTTTTCATTGAAAGGCACATTTCATCAATAGAATATTTTTCTCCTAAACCAATAATTTCTTTATTTGTTTTTGGACTTACTACTAAATCGCAGTCTAACATTTCAAAAAAATATTTCCACATATATTCATTTTGATAATAAAATAACCCTCTTGGCAAGCCGATTTTTAATTTGTCCATTTGATCACCTATAAAATATTATTTATAAACAAATAAAATATGCATAATTTTTTTCTCACAAAATTAGTATTTTTTTATAATTTATGATATAATATTGTAATTTGAAGAAGGAATGATAATATGGGTATTGTAAAATTAACAAATGAGCAATTTAATGAATTTATTATAAAGCATGGTTATAATTCAATATATCAAACACCAGAATATAACAACACTATGAAAAACCAAAGACTTGAATCACTATTATTAGGATTAGAAAAAGATGGGAATATAATTGGGGCAAGTGCTATTTTAATTTCAACTAAAAGAGGGTTTAAATATGCGTACGCATCTCGTGGATTTCTCTTAGATTATAATAACGAGGAAAGTGTTAAAATATTCACCGATGAAATTAAAAAATATTTATCGAAATTAGATGTTGTAGCAATCAAATTAAGTCCAATGATTATCAAAAATATTTACAATGCAAACAAAGAATTAATTTATCATAATGAAGACTATAATAAAATTTATCTTTATCTAAAATCTTTAGATTACTATCACTTTGGTTATAATAACTACTTTGAAAGTTTAAAACCAAGATTTGAAGCAGTTTTAGATATTAGCAAACCTTATTATAAAACATTTAATAATATTAAAAAGAATTTTAGAACAAAAATAAGAAATGCAGATAAAATGGGAGTAAAAATATATAAAGGTGATATTAATAATATTCAAGACTTATATATTCATACTAAAAGGAAATACCCTCGTGATGAATTCTATTTCGCAGATATATATAATAATTTTGGTTCTAAAGCAGAAATATTTTATACAAAATTAGATACTAAAAAATATTTAATTGAATGTCAAAAAAACTATCAAACACAAGATGCATTAAACGCTAAACTAGATAATGAAATTCTTATTAACGTAAACAACAATGATAAACTCATTAACAAAAAAATGATTGCTGATAAACTTTTAAGTCATTTCCGCAATCAATTAGTAAATGCTACAAATCTTTTAAAAGAGCATCCTGAAGGTATCATTACCGCATCAGCTTTAATTGTTATAAATCAAGATACAGTTTACTTATACATGGATGGATATGATAAAAAATATCATCATTTAAATTCTAAACATTTATTATTATGGAAATTAATTGAACGTTATTCAGGGTTAGGTTATAAAAAGTTTAACCTTGGTGGGGTTATAAGTATCTTCTCATCTAATGAAAAATACAATGGATTAAATGAATTTAAATTAAATTTCAATCCAGACGTTATTGAATATTTAGGTGATTTAGAATTAATTTGTAATAATACACTTTATTTTATGTATCGCAATTCATTTCCTTTTAATCCATTCATAAAAAAAAATACTAGAGTTAATTAGCTCTAGTATTTTTTGTATAAACTATGTTACAGAAACTACAATTGAAATTTCTAAAGTTACATTCTTTTCGCTATTAGCATCAATTGAATTTTTATGACTAAACTTAGCAGTATCAAAATTCTTTTTTCATTTAATTACCTAACCACAAGTATTACAACTTGAACCAGAATATGGATTTAAATCTTCACTAGTATCATAATAACTTGTATTTCCAACTGCATCTACCGCTTTAACCCAAAAAGAATATCCATAACCAGATTCTGGTGGTTCATTTTTTGTATCACAATTTGTCCATTCTGGATTATATATTTTTTTTGCTGTAGTTGGAGTAGATAATTCTCCTCCAAAAAGTTTCCCGGAGTAACATTCTTCCGAACCTAAATCTTTATCACACCATATATGTCTACGTTCCAATAGACCAGAAGAAATATCTTGAATAGAATATGAAGCAGTTAAACCGTTTGAACAAGAAGCATTAGTCACATTAGTAATTGTTGGTGCTGTTACATCAACTTTAAATGCATTGGATGTTTTCGAAGTACAATTACCACTACTATCACATGCATATACATATAAGTAGCATTCCCCATCATCTCCTGAGAGTCTGCCACACTTACTACTTAATAATTCTCCAGATGTTACTGTTCCTGTTAAACTTGTTGAACTATCTGAAGTTTTGCTCCATCCATATTCAATAGAAGAAATTTCATTATCATCAGTTACTGTTACCGTTGTGGCTGCTTCACTTACCCAACTAGCACTTCCATCTGTTCCAAATACTATTACCGGACCATTATTATCACAAGTTGGTATTTCTACAGAAGATGAATTTATATTCCCGGCAACGTCTTTTACCCATGCGTAATATGTTCCTGGTGAATATAAATCACTGGTCCAAGATGAAAATGTACTATTAACAAATGATGAAGGTGGAGTTTGACTAGTTGTTATCCCATAACCTGCAATACCGCTTCTATCATCGCTTGCCTCTATTGTAATTGTTCTTTGATAATTATTGCACGAATTAGCATAAACATTTTTAATGTTTGGAACTGTATTATCAATTATAACAGATTTTGATGACTCAATACCTTCTTTTCCAACTAAATCATCAGTCCCATTTTTCATTATTGCACCTGATTCTAGTTTTAATTTAACCTCTCCATCTATTTTTCCACCACGTAACACTACTTTATATATACCATTTCCTTCCAATACTTGATATATAGTATCTGTTTCGCCTGTTAATTTTATCTTATTCTTGTTAATAGAGTACCTTTTTAAAAATTCATCAGAACTTCCATCATTTACTGTTATTAAAAATGATGTAATCATATCTTTTTTGATATATTGATCTATGGGATCAGACACAATTATATTGCCACTATCTATATCACAACTTGTTGTACTCTCTGATTCTTGATCATATTCATACACAATTATTCCATTTTCTTTAGACACTCTAACTCTTACACAATCTGAAAATGTTTCGTTAGTTATTGGATTTATTACAGAATTATCTATATAACCAAGCGATTTTAATTGGCCTAAGGTAACATACATATATTCCCCTTCTTGACTAGGTAAAATCGCCAAATTATCACTACCCATATTTTTAGTTGCCAATTCAATATTGGCTATTTGTTGATAGTATTGATCTTCTTTTTGTTTTTTTATTACATTACCAACAACTGGAATAATTATTAACATAAGTATACCGATTATTATTAATACTCCCATTAATTCTACTAAAGTAAAACCTTTTATTTTATTCTTCATCTATCATCACCTATTATAATTATAACAGAAATTAAACATTTTTACTATATATACAAAAAAACAACACCTATTTTGTGTTGTTTTATTATATTTATATAAATTTATTAACTATATTAAAATTAATGCATAGACAAACTCATAACTACGCGAATACCATGATAACCATCCCAATTCTCATTCAACACTAATGAATCATCTATAACATTATAAGCATCTCCATTTTGAGATACTATCCAATAATCACCATGAAGCCATGTTGGTAAAGTGTCAGAATTATTTACTGCATATAATTCCTCGTATTTTGGAACTGATAATAAATTATATATATTGCTCTCATCTATTCCCCACTCAGTTCCGATTTCATAGGTATAAATTGAATAATCCATTCCATCCACACTTAGTTCTTCCCCATTTAATTCAGCTTCTTTTGTTGTAATAAATTTCATTGTGTAACTATAAAATTCTTTATCTTCTTCTGGAGCTTCTATAGACTCTAATACATAAAATTCTACTGACTCATTATCAAATTGACATAAATATTTTGAACCTACAGCATATGAAGAACCACTTAACAATGTACAATCAATTCCAAAAGTTACATCTGTGATAGTATTACCTCCATTTTCCGTTGTTGTATATGTTAACGATACATCTCCAAATGTTACTGTAAACGGACCATCTGCTCTTGCTCCATTTTCTGCATATGTTAATGTTACCACAACAGTTTCACTACTTCCTGCTGCTAATGTATGATTTGTAATATCTGTCGTTCTTGTTACCGGGTCCATTGCTCCTACTTGTACACTAATACTCATTGCTTCGCATGCTGCTGCTACTAAGCTTGCATCTGTGTCTTCACCTGCTGTACATTTCTTTTGTCCCACTCTAATCATGTCTAAATATGCTAAATATGCTCCTGTATTTCTTGCATAAAATGTGTATGTTACACTTTGACCAGGTGCAGTAAATTCTGCAGATAAATTTCCTATTGTTGTTGCATCTACTGTATCAATTTTTCCTTTTGTTGTTGATAATGTTGATGGTTCTGCTACTGCAGCTATATCATCAGTTGCTTGTGCTGTTGCACTTGATGAAAATTTAACACTAAATGTTGATGAATCAGGACTTACTGATACTCCAGACTTAATATTTAATGAACTAGAGAATGCCGCAAATCCTACCCCTAGTCCTACTATTGCTACCATAATAATCGCAATAGTCATTATTTGTTTGTTTCTTGTTTTAACCATACTTATCTCTTTCCTTCCTGTTTACAGTGTATATTACTATATCCTACTGCTATCATTTACATTATATAATTTTTTATAATATTTGTAAATAGGAAAACCATAACTTTACACTTACTTGATGTCAAAAAAGAAAATAAAAAAAGCAAGAAAATCTTGCTTATTTAATAATTTCAGAAATATTTCCTGAACCTACTGTTCTACCACCTTCACGAATTGAGAACTTAGTTCCATTTTCAATTGCAATTGGAGCGATTAATTCAACAGTAATTTCAACATTATCTCCAGGCATAACCATTTCTACACCAGCAGGTAATTCAATAACACCTGTAACATCTGTTGTACGGAAATAGAATTGTGGACGATAATTTGAGAAGAATGGAGTATGACGTCCACCTTCTTCTT
>SVAO01000004.1 GCA_015059365.1 Bacillota bacterium
ATGTGGTCTACGATATTTAGTTCTTTTTGGTATGACTGCCATTTTCATTACCTCCTTTTTTCTTTGAGGCAAGGATTTCCCCTTTATAAATCCATACTTTAACACCGATCTTACCATAAGTAGTATCTGCTTCTTTATGAGCATAATCAATATCTGCTCTTAAAGTATGTAATGGGATATTACCTTCAGTATATCCTTCAGTTCTAGCCATATCAGCACCACCTAAACGTCCTGAAACAGCTGTTTTAATTCCTTTTGCTCCTGCTTTCATAGCATTTCTAATAGCTCTTTTTTGAGCAATTCTAAATGATACACGATTTTCAATTTGATGAGCGATGTTTTCTGCAACTAAAGCTGCTACAACATCTGGGTTCTTAACTTCCATAATAGAAATTTGAACATTTTCGTTAACTAATTTAGATAAATCTTTCTTTAGTTTTTCGATTTCATCTCCACCGTGTCCAATAACAACACCAGGTTTAGCTGTATTGATAATAACATCTGTTTTCTTAGCTGTTCTTTCAATCATAATGCATGAAACTGCAGCATCTTTTAACTTGTTAGTTAAAAATCTACGAATTTTAACATCATTGTTCAAGAACTTAGAAAAATCTTTGTTATCAGCATACCAGTTAGATTCCCAAGTTTTGTTAATTCCAATTCTAAGTCCTATTGGACTAACTTTTTGACCCACGAGTTTTCCTCCTTACTTATTTATTGTCACTTACAACTATTTTAATGTGACTTGTTCTTTTCTTAATTGGATCTACATGACCACGTGATCCAAATTTCATTCTCTTCATTGTTTGTCCTTCGTTAACAATTGCTTCTTTAACAACTAAATCCGCTTTATTTAGACCTAAATTGTTTTCAGCATTTGCAACAGCAGAAACTAATACTTTTCTTGATAGTCTAGCAGCTTCTTTATTAATGTTTCTTAATATTTTGTCTGCTTCTGCTACGCTCTTACCACGTATTAAATCTATAACTAAACGAGCTTTACGAGGTGCAATTCTTACGCCTTTTGCAATCGCATATGCTTCCATTTTAGTCCTCCTTCCCGGTTAACTATTTTTATTAATTCTTACCTTTTTCATCGCCATGTCCACCAAATTTACGTGTTAATGCGAATTCTCCTAATTTATGTCCAACCATATCTTCTGTTACATAAACAGGAATAAATTCTTTACCATTATGAACAGCAAATGTGTGTCCAATAAATTCAGGATAAATTGTTGAACGGCGAGACCATGTTTTTATAACTTCCTTTTTACCTGATTCGTTTACCTTTTCTACTTTTTTTGTTAAATATTTATCAACGAAAGGTAGTTTTTTTAGACTTCTAGCCATTAATAATCATCCTTTCCTATTTTTTACGACGGCGAACGATTAACTTATCGCTTGCTTTCTTATTATCACGAGTCTTATAACCCAATGCAGGTTTACCCCAAGGAGTAACTGGACCTTTACGACCAATTGGTGTACGTCCTTCTCCACCACCGTGTGGGTGATCATTAGGGTTCATAACAGAACCACGAACAGTTGGTTTAATACCCATATGTCTTTTACGACCAGCTTTACCAATGTTTACCAATTCATGATCTGCATTTCCAACTTCACCAATAGTAGCTCTACAAGTACTTAATACTTTACGAACTTCTCCACTAGTTAAACGAAGTAATGTATATTTTCCTTCACGTCCTAATATTTGAACTGAAGAACCAGCTGTACGAGCGATTTGACCACCTTTTCCAGCCTTTAATTCAACATTATGAACTACAGTTCCTTCTGGGATATTTCCAAGTTCTAATGAGTTACCAACTTTTATATCAGTTTTGGCTCCACTTTCAATTTTATCCCCAACTTTTAATCCTTTTGGAGCAATAATATATCTTTTTTCTCCATCAGCATAATTAATCAAAGCAATGTTTGCAGTACGGTTTGGATCGTATTCAATAGTAGCAACAGTTCCAACAATACCATCTTTATTTCTTTTGAAATCAATAATACGATATTTTCTCTTAGCTCCACCACCACGATGTCTCAAAGTGATTTTTCCTTGATTATTACGTCCACCATTTTTCTTTAAAGTTACAACTAATGATTTTTCAGGAGTTGAAGTAGTAATTTCATCATTAACTATCTTTGACATACCACGAGTACCATTAGTCATTGGTTTGTATGTTTTAATCGCCATAATTTCCCTCCTTTAAATTAGTTTAGTTCAATAGAACTTCCTTCTTTTAGTTTAACAATTGCTTTTTTAACTTTATTTGTTTTTCCAACATAACGTCCAACTCTTTTTTTCTTTGGTTTAACGTTTACTGTATTTACACTTTCAACTTTTACATCAAATATTTTTTCAACAGCTTGCTTGATTTGTGTTTTGTTTGCATCACAAGCAACACTGAATGTAATTGTATTTTTGTTTTGTGCTAAATCAGCACTTTTTTCTGTTACAATTGGCGCTTTAATTACATCTCTATAATTATTCATTAAACAAGCACCTCCCCAATAGCTTTAGCTGCTGCTTCAGTCATTATCATAACATCTGCAGAAACTATATCTAAAGTATTAATTTCACTTGTTTCAAGTAACATTACACTTGCAATATTACGAGTAGCTAAAATTAAATTTTCATTCAATTCATCCACAACGATTAATACTTTTTTATCAGCAACTTTTAAATTGCTTAATATGTTTAACATATCTTTTGTTTTATTTGTTTCTAAATTTAATGAATCTAAAACGATAATTGATTTTTCAATATCTTTATAAGCTAAAGCAGATTTTAAAGCCAATCTTCTTTCTTTACGATTCATTTTTTTGTCATAATCTCTAGGTGTTGGCCCGAATACTACACCACCATGATACCATTGTGCTGCACGGATACTTCCTTGACGAGCACGTCCTGTACCTTTTTGTCTCCATGGTTTTCTTCCACCACCACTAACTTCTGAACGTGTTTTTGTACTTGCTGTACCTTGTCTTTGAGCATTTCTTGTTAATGTAATTGCATCATATAAAACTGCGTCATTTGGAGTAATTCCAAAAACTTGTTTTTCTAAAGTAATATCGCTAACTTTTTCACCTTTGATATTTAATACAGATAATTTTGCCATCCATATTCCTCCTAACTAGTTTTCTTCTGAAACTGTAGCAGTTTCTTCAGTAGTAGTTTCTTCTACCTCTGGTGTTTCATTAACTGTTTCAACTTCTGAGGCTACTGGAGTGTAATTAACTAATTCCTCAGTTTCTCTTACTTTTCCTGGAGTTTTTACAGAAGTTTTAATAACAACTAATGATTTTTTTGGTCCTGGAATATTACCTTTGATTAAAATTACATTATTTTCTTTATCAACAGCCACAACCTCTAAATTTTGAATAGTAACTGTTAACATACCCATATGACCTGGTAATTTCTTACCTTTGAAAACACGCATTGGTCTCATTGTTCCCATAGATCCTGGTCCTCTATGATAATGCGAACCATGTCCCATAGGACCTCTACTTTGATTATGTCTTTTAATAACACCTTGGAACCCTTTACCTTTAGTAGTTCCTGTAACATCAACAACTTCACCAGCTTCAAAAATATCTACTGCAATTTCTTGACCTAATGAATAATTGCTGATTTCTACACCTCTAATTTCTTTAAAGAAGCGCTTAGGTGTAGTCTTAGCTTTATTGGTATGACCAATAGAAGCTTTTGTCGCTAACTTTTCTCTCTTTGTATCAAATCCAAGTTGAATTGCTTCATATCCGTCGTTTTCTTTAGTCTTAATTTGTGTTACCACATTTGGTTCTACTTCAACAACAGTAACTGGAATCAATTTACCTGTTTTTGTAAATACTTGAGTCATTCCAATTTTACGACCTAAGATTCCTTTCATATTTTTTCCTCCTATAATTATAATTTAATTTGAATATCAACACCACTTGGAATATCTAAATGAGTTAATGCCTCAATAGTTTCCTTAGATGGATTATTGATATCAATTAGTCTTTTGTGTGTTCTTTTTTCAAATTGTTCACGTGAATCTTTATATTTATGAACCGCTCTTAAAATTGTGATCTTTTCAATTTCAGTTGGTAGTGGTACTGGTCCACTTACTTCTCCACCTGTTCTTTTAACTGTTTCAACAATTTTAGCACAAGCAGTATCTAAACTTTTGTGTTCAAACGCTTTTAACTTGATACGAACTTTAGTCTTAGACATATTGTATCCTCCTCTCGCCTATATCGCAGTATAGACTAGCTCCGTGCAAAAACCCGAATTCTATTTTAAATCTTTTTACAACTTAACCTAGCGTATCGGCAACCTCGCACATCCTCGCATGCCACACATTCAAAATTATACACAATAATCATATGAAAATCAAGTGTTTTTTAGAATTTTTTTATTTTATTTTACATCAATTACAAAAAAATAGAATCTTTCATAAGACCCTATTTTATCATTCTTTCTTTTCTTGCTAATCTCAATACTTTTTTTGAATTATTTATTTTTTCCAAAATAAACTGTGAACTTTCATCTTGATAATCATACGCCCCTACAAAAGTATATGAAACTCTAAGCAAATGAAGCAACTTACATATATCTTCATCTTTTAAAAGATTAAAATATCCTTTTTTTAATAGTTCTAACATATATAATGACTCAGGAATAGAAATCACTTTATCCAAACAAAAATAACCATCAGATTCCTTTCTGTATCCAGAATTTACTAACAAATATTTAATAATACCCAATCTTGTTTTTATCAAATTGGCATCACTAATCTTTACAACGTTACAACTATTATATTTATCAGCATAATAATCAGATAGAGCTTTTTCCCCATTACGACTTTTAGTAATAAACCTGTAGCTATTAGGAAATTCGCCACCACCATTAAAATCAGATAAACGTGCGTTTATTATTTTATTTTCAAAATGTTTAAAAACAGTTTTTATATATTCTGGTGGATTATTAGTTTCTAACTTCAAAACTTTTTCTTTATCATTTATCTGTTCCATTTCATGTTTTCTATATTTTATAACAGCCGAATCGTCAAAACGCATATCATAAATATAAATTGATTTGCCTATTTTTTCATATATTTGCATACTATCCCCCACTAGCGAAGTTATTATATCACGCCGATAAAATATGTCAACAAAAAAAAGACGAAGACTCGTCTTATTTAACAAATGGTATTAAAGCCATAAAACGTGCTTTTTTTACTTCACCAGCAATATGTCTTTGGTGTTTAGCACATGCACCAGTAGCTCTTCTAGGTAAAATTTTACCTTTATCACTACTAATATATTTTTTTATGATATCTGCATCTTTATAGTCTACAGATTTTCCTGCACACATTTGACAGATTTTTTTGCTTTTTCTTGTATGAAATTCAGCCATTATATATCCTCCTTATTAATCTAAGAAGTTATCATCGATTGAAACACTATCTCCAAAGTCTGCAAAAGGATCATCTGCCACACTAACATCATTAGCTTGACCTTGATAATCATAAGGACTTGGTCCACTTTGACTACGACTCTGACTTTGTGACTTTGATTCTAAGAATTGAACTGAGTCTGCCACAACTTCCATAGTATATCTTTTGTTTCCATCTTTATCGTCATAACTTCCAGTTTGAATTCTACCCTCAACTGAAACTAAACTTCCTTTGTCTAAGTAATTACAAACATTTTCAGCTTGCTTTCTCCAAACAACAACATTGATAAAGTCTGTTTCTCTTTGACCTTGGGCATTATTAAATGTTCTATTTACCGCTACTGAAAAACGAGCAAATGGTAAATTAGAGCCTGTATATTTTAATTCTGGTTTGGCGGTTAACCTACCAATTAACATTACTCTATTCATGCATACCTCTTTTCTTAAGCTTCTAGCTTAGTAACTAAGTGACGAACAATATCGTTACTAATTAAAGCTAAACGATCAAATTCTTTAATTGCTTTATCATCTGATGCTTCTAAAGTTACAACATAATAGTATCCACTTTTGAATTTTTTGATTTCATAAGCTAATTCTCTTTGACCCATTTCTTTTACGCTTATTTCTTTCGCTCCATTATCAGCTAAAACTTTTTCAAAACTTTTTACTACACCTTTGATTTCATCTTCTGATAAAGTTGGACGAACGATAAACATAATTTCATAGTTAGTCATACTTACACCTCCTTATGGTCTATTGGCTTCCGAAGAAGCAAGGAGTAAATTTCTTACTCGCCTTAGATTATAACAAACTAATTTCAATTTGTAAACCTTATTTTAATCATATTGTATTTTTTTAATTTTATTAAACATTAAATCTAAAATAACAGATATCTCCATCTTGCATAACGTATTCTTTACCTTCAAGTCGCATCTTGCCTGCTTCACGAACGCGTTTTTCATCTCCACATAATTTTAAATCATCATAACTCATAACCTCTGCACGAATAAAACCCTTTTCAAAGTCAGTGTGAATTATTCCTGCACATCCTGGGGCCTTCATTCCTTTTTTAAAAGTCCATGCCCTTACTTCATCTGTTCCAGCTGTAAAATAAGTTGCAAGTCCTAAAAGAGAATAAGTTGCCTGAATAAGTTTATCTAATCCTCCAGAAGAAACACCTAATTCTTCCAAAAACATTTTTCTTTCTTCATCTTCTAATTCACTCAACTCTTCTTCTATCTTTGCAGAAACAGTAATAACTTTAGCGTTTTCTTTAAGTGCATAATCTCTTATTAAATCAACATATTTGTTTCCATCAGACACTAAATCTTCTTCACTAACATTTGCCATATATATAATCGGTTTTGCAGTGATTAATCTGAAAGAACTAATCATTTTTTCTTCGTCCTCAGTCAACTCTAAGCGACGAATCGGAAGATTTTCCTCTAAAGAATCCTTAATTTTTTTTAGTAATTCTAGTTCTTTCAATAAATCCTTATCTTTAGTTTGAGTTGCTTTTTTTTCTATTCTAGAAATTCTTGAATCAACTATTTCTAAATCAGATAGCATCAATTCTACATTTATAATCTCAATGTCCCTTATTGGATTAATATCATTTTCAACATGAATAATATTCTTATTCTCAAAACATCTAACTACTTCTACTATAGCATCTACTTCTCTTATATGCGATAAAAATTGATTACCCAATCCTTCACCCTTAGAAGCACCTTTAACAAGACCCGCAATATCAGTAAATTCAAATGTTGTTGGAACTAAACTTTTTGGTTCATATAAATTATTTAAAAAATCAAGCCTATCATCTGGAACCGTAACAACTCCTACATTTGGGTCTATTGTTGCGAACGGATAATTAGCCGCCAAAATATGTTGCTTTGTAATCGCATTAAACAATGTAGATTTCCCTACATTAGGAAGTCCCACTATTCCTGCCGTTAAACTCATAATAACACCTCTCATTTTAATAAAAAAAGAATTAAATTTTTAATTCTTTTCTATTTTATCACAAATTAATATTTTTTTATATCTTTTTTATAAAATTGAACTACCAGAAATTCCTATTGGGAACCCCGCCAAATACCATATAGCAACAAATATTATCCAAAATGCTGTCGAAATTAATACTGTAGGCATAATCAACTTTATGGTTCCAAACAAAGAAATACTGTAATCTTCATCTGCATTATTATTATGCATAAAACCTAACATAACAATGAAAAACGCAAATAAAGGAGTAATTGTTTTACCAATTCCATCAGCAACTTGAAATACAAATTGTGTCATATCTGGAGTAATATTTGCCCTCATAAATAAAGGAACAATCAAAGGAGATACAACTGTCCATTTCGCCAGTGTCGATGGCACAAATATAGTCATTACGATAACCAAAATAATAAACATAATAATTAATAAAACACCCGAAGTCTGCATCAAACTTAAAAATTCAACTAACTTACAAACAATTATCTCACCTAGATTAGTCCATTCCAATATTGCATACATTTGTGATGCAAAAAACATAAGAGCAAGAAGATATCCTGAATTTTGAAGACATTTTGATAAACTTTCAGTAAAACCTTGACTAGTTTCTAAATTTTTAGATATTTTTCCATAAACAAAACTACACACCATCATAATTAATAAAAATATTAACATTATTCCCTCTTTAAAAGGTGCTGTTTCACTAAATAACATCGCTATATATTCTGTTTGACTATTATCTAGAAGAATTCCACTTCCCGGCATACCAGGAATAATTAAATAAGCTAATAACAATAACATAATACCTAACGCCACCAAGCTATAAGTTAACCCACGTTTAGAAACACTCATGTCACTTTCTTCTATTAATGGCTTTTTAAACTTCGGAGCTATTAATACATCTATTAATTTTGAGATTATTGGGACCAATACAATCATTGATGCTAACATTATATATAATGTAGACAAATTATTATATTTATAACTAGGATCAACATCAATTGTTGCAGCCACCTCAGTTAAAGTACCTAATAAATATTGATCATAATTAAATATTGCACCAGATGCATATCCTAATGTTATTCCCAAAAAAGCAGTTATAATTCCTAAAACTGAATTACGTCCTATATATCTATATACAAGTCCTACTAAAGGAAGTAATATAACAAAACTGTATTCACCTATTATTGATGATATAAACCCTAAGAATACCACAAACAACGTTACTGTGGATGATTTGACATTTCTAAGTGGTTTAAATACCAATTGTAACAAACCACTTGTATCAGCTACACCAAACGCTATCAACGAAATTATTACCATAACTAACGGTTCAAACATTTGGAAATTTAATATAGTATTACTAAACAAATATTTTATACCATCTAAACTTAAAAAATTATTTACTGTGGAAAGGGACGTTTCTAACACCCCATTGTTGATAATTGTTTTATCTGCCTGAATACTAAACATAGAAGCTATAAAACTCGCTAAAATAATTAATACAGAAATAATAATCATTACCGTTATCGGACCAAATATTTTATTTTTTCTATTTCTTTTTCGCATACTATTCTCCTAACAACTTATGACCTTTTTTAATTTTTTATTAAATTCCACCCTAGGAAGCATTATACTTTTACCACAATTAAGACACTTTATTTTTATATCAGCACCAACTCTAGTAATTTCCCATTCATTCGTTCCACAAGGGTGTTGCTTTTTCATCACTACAATACTGCCTAATTTATAATCCTTTTGCATCTTACACCACCAATTTAAATTTTTTATCTTAAAGAAAATATTATTCTTTTACATTTAAAACGTCTAATATTCTGTTTAAATCAGCTACATTGCTAAAAGATATTTCTATTTTGTGATTCTTTATTTTTACTTTTGTATCTAATTTATCACGGAATAAATCTTCTACATATTTAAATTCATCACTACTTTCTTTTGAACGACGATTAATTTTTACTTTTCTTTCTAATTCCTGATTACTTGTAATAGTTTCCAAATCACGAACTGGCATTTTATTGTCAACTATTTGATGAGCAAAATCTATTATTTTTTCGTTAGATTCTAGCTTACTTAATACCCTTGCATGACCCATACTAATTTTTTCTTCAGCGACCATTTGTTGAACTTCGCCTGGTAAACGAAGCAATCCTAAAATATTAGTAATATGACTTCGACTTTTTCCTACTTTTTTAGATAATTGTTCTTGAGTTAAATATAGTTTTTCAATCATCGTTTTATAAGCCTGTGCTTCTTCTATAGCACTTAAATTTTCACGTTGTAAATTTTCTAACAACGCAATTTCCATCATTTGCTCATCAGTGAACGCTCTAACTATTGCAGGTATTTTTTCAAGCCCTGCTTTTTTAGATGCACGATAGCGTCTCTCACCTGCGATTATTTCATATCCTTTTATACTCTTCTTAACAATGATTGGTTGAAAAACTCCATGTTCCCTAATAGATGCTGCTAATTCCTCCAATGCCTCATCTTTAAATATTTTTCTTGGTTGATATGGATTTGGTCTTAACTCCTCAATAGCAATCTCAACAATTTCTTCTTTGGAAGCAGTTTCATAAATTTGTTTTTCCATGCTGTCCAAATCTAAATTTTCACTGTTAAAAAGTTGTTCCAATCCACGACCTAAAGCTCTTTTTTTAGTTTCCATTTCGTTCAATCACTTCCTTTGCTAAATTTAAATACGCTTCTGTTCCACGACTATGTGGATCATAAGCTAAAATTGGTTTACCATGACTTGGAGCCTCTGATAAACGAACCAAACGAGGAATTATTGTATCATATACACGTTCTTTAAAATAACTTTTAATATCTTCTACAACTTCTAAACCTAAATTTGTACGATTGTCTAACATTGTTAGTAGTACTCCTTCAATATCAAGAGTTGGATTTAAATTTTTTTGTGCTAACATAATTGTATTTAACAATTGCATAATTCCCTCTAAAGCAAAAAACTCACACTGTACCGGGATAATAACTGAATCCGCGGCAGTTAAAGCATTAGTTGTTAGAATCCCTAAACTAGGAGGACAATCGATAATTATATAATCAAATATTTCTTTGGCTTTTGATAAATATTTTTTTAATTGTCCACCTTTAACAAATCCTGGTTCTATTCTGCTTTTTTCCATTAACTCAATATCTGCTCCAGCTAAATTGATAGTTGCAGGAATCGTACATAAATTTTTAAACTTTGTTTTTACAACCACTTCTTCTAAAGTAGCATTATCAATTAATAAATCATATACACTTTTTTTTATTTCCGACTTATCTATTCCAATTCCAGTAGTACTATTTCCTTGCGGATCCAAATCTACTAATAATACTTTTTTCTTTAAAACGCCTAAAGAAGCAGCCAGATTTATACTAGAAGTAGTTTTACCTACTCCTCCTTTTTGATTAACTAAGGCAATAATTTTACCCATATACATCACCATTTTCTAATTATTACTATATCTATTCTAACACAAATACTTTTATAAATCTATATTAATTTTCTACTAAAAAGAAAAAGAGTATTTCTACTCTTCATCTAATAATTTAACCAATTCTTCTTTAGAAAGTTTAGTATATCCTTTTATACCTTTTTCTTTTGCCATCGCACGAAGCTCTGCCAGTGTCAAATCTGCAAGAGTCGCTTCCTCAACCTCTTCACCAGGCATGCTTCCATGTTCAACTAAATAATCAATTTGTTCTTTTGTAATTGTTTCGTGTTCTAATAACGCATTAGCTATTAAATCTAGTAATTCTCTATTTTCATTTAATATTTTAGTAGTTATTTCATATTGTTCAGAAATAATTTTTCTAATTTCCTCATCAATTTGATATGCAACTTGGCTAGAGAAATTTTTGCTCTTATTATAATCCCTTCCTAAGAACACACTAGACTCTTGATGTTCAAATTGAACTGGTCCTAAAGAACTCATTCCATACTCAGTTACCATAGAACGAGCTATCTTTGTTGCTTTTTCAAAGTCATTATGAGCTCCAGTTGTTACTTCACCAAAAACTATTTCCTCAGATACTCTTCCACCAAGAAGTCCGCTGATTGTTTCTAACAATTCCTTCTTTGTAGATAAGAACGTTTCCTCTTTTGGTAACATTAAGTTATAACCACCAGCTGCTCCACGAGGCACTATTGTAATTTTTTGAACATCATTAGCACCATCTAGTTTTAAACCAATTACTGCATGGCCTGCCTCATGATATGCAACTATTTTCTTTTCTTTTTCAGTATACTTATGACTCTTCTTCGCCGGACCCATTAATACTCTATCATGTGCCTCATCAATCTCAGCCATAGTTATAACTTCTTTATTACGACGTACTGCAAGCAATGCAGCTTCATTAAGTAAATTTTCCAAATCTGCTCCACTAAAACCAACAGTTCTTTTTGATATATTAGATAATTTAACATTATCCGCAAAAGTTTTACCCTTAGCATGAACATTTAATATTGCCTCACGACCTTTTGCATCAGGTAAATTAACTGTAACTTGACGATCAAATCTTCCTGGACGAAGTAACGCTGGATCCAAAACATCTGGTCTATTTGTTGCTGCAATAATGATAATTCCTTCATTAGCACCAAATCCATCCATTTCAGTTAATAATTGATTTAATGTTTGTTCTCGTTCATCGTGACCTCCACCAAGTCCTGCTCCACGTTGACGACCTACCGCATCAATTTCATCAATAAATATTAAACATGGTGCGGTTTGTTTTGCTTGTTTAAACATATCACGAACACGACTAGCTCCTACACCAACAAATAATTCCACAAATTCAGAACCACTGATGTAATAAAAAGGAACATTGGCCTCTCCTGCAACTGCTCTTGCAAGTAATGTCTTACCAGTTCCTGGAGGCCCAACTAATAACACCCCCTTAGGAATTCTAGCCCCTAGTCTTTGGAATTTCTTTGGATTTCTTAAGAAATCTATCAACTCAGCAACTTCTTCTTTTTCTTCATCTAAGCCAGCAACTTCCTTGAAAGTAACTTTTTTAGAATCTTCATTTAAACGAGCCCTACTTCTTCCAAAATCCATAGACTTATTAGCACTTCCCATTTGACGAGAAATGAAGAAGAAAGCCGCCCCTACCAATAATACCATTGGTAATACATTTATTAAAAATAATAAGAATGTGCTTGAATCAGGATCTGCTTTTGCATCCATTTTGAAATTAGCATTTTGTTGCAAAACAATAATTTGCTCCATCACTTCATCAGAATATGGAACCTTTAATATAAAAGTTTCTCCTTCTGCATATCCTTCCATTTTTCCTTCAACTTGATATAGACTAGCATTACTCTTCGGAATAATCACTATCTCTGTTATTTTTTTATCATTCGCAGCATTAACGAAATCATTATAAGTTATCACATTTACTTTTTGGTTTGCCATATTAAAAAAGTACATAACGCCTAATATAACAACAAGCAAAAATAAATATGGTAACAATCCTTTTTTAACTGTTTTTTTATTCATTCAAAAACTCCCTTTCTTAATAGTACTTTAGTATTATATCACACTTATCATCAATTTTTTTATCAAATTTTGATTTTTTCAATCCAGGAATCCAAACAATATTTTCCTTTGAATCTACTACAATAGGCCACAAATCTCTTTCCGATTGCGGTATTTTTTCATCAATAAAAATATCTTTAACTTTCTTACTTCCAAGCATTCCTTTTATATAAATCTTATCGCCATTTTTACGGCTTCTTACATGAAGTGGCAAACATATTTCACTACTATTTAATCTACATACGTTGTTGTCTGTTAATTTACTTCTATCAACAACCTCTATATTTTTACCATTTGGTAAATTAACATATTTAATAATTTCTATTTCATACTCATTATTTTTCATTTGTTCTTCAGTTAATATCAACGTATTATAAGATTTAATCGCTTTAATATTATTTGGCAAATGAATAGTTATATTCGCTCGTTTTGAGGAAATTAATTGATATAACAATTCCGCATGATGATCAGTTATTAACATAAGGTCATCATGATACTTCTGTTCTAACATATAATATATAACTTTCATTGCGATAACATGATCTAATTTTAAAAATTCATCAACATTAAGTACATTTTGTGGATAAACTTTTTTTAATTCTCTTTTCATTTGTTTATCTATATACTCATTATATTCTAACAAAATTTTACTAAACTTATAGAACTTTGAATTTACTCTTTTTTCTTCTTTTTTAAACTCAGGTACTATGTATTTACGAAATCTATTTCTTGTGTACACATCTTTTGAATTAGAAGAATCTTGAACAAATGGCACTTTATTCTTTTTGTTATAATCCAAAATTGTTTTCTTATCAACTTCAATCAAAGGTCTTACAATTTTATATCCATCTATTTCAACAATTTTTGAAAAACCGCTGTATCCTCTTAAGGTAGAACCTCTAACTATACGCATTAAAATAGTTTCAGTTAAATCATCACCATGATGAGCAGTAAATAGAAATTTAGCGTTGTATTTTTTTACTATCTTACCAAAATAACAATACCTCTTACTCCTTGCTTCGTTATGAAAATTATCATCCCCATAATCTTCTATTGTTAAACCCTCAAAAACTAAATTATGATTACGACAATAATCCCTAACAAATTCTTGTTCTTCTGCTTGACCCTTTCTACCAGTATTATGATTTACTTGAGCACAAACCACTTCAATATCTAAGGCTTTTTTCAAAGTATAAAGCATATGCAAAAGAGCCATTGAATCTGGTCCACCTGAACACGCAACAACAACTGCGTCTCCATATTTTATTCCTAATTCGTTTGTTAAAAATTCATAAGCTTTATCCATTTAAAACACCTCATTATTATTTTATATCAATTACCATTTTTAAGCAAGATTAACCTTGCCAATTAATTTCATCTATCCCATCTTGTCTTAAATATGAATTGATTTTTGAAAATGGTTTACTACCAAAAAAACCACGTGATGCTGATAAAGGGGACGGATGTGCAGACTCAATCACATGATGGATTGGATTAGTAATTAATTCTTTCTTACTTCTTGCAAAGCTGCCCCACAACACAAAAATTACCGGCTTGTCTCTCTCGTTAAGTTTTTTTATGATTGTATCAGTAAATTCTTCCCAACCTTGATTCTTATGAGACAATGGTTTATCTTTTTCTACCGTCATAATTGCATTAAGCAAAAGTACCCCTTGGTAAGCCCAATCACTCAAACAATTATTGGTTCTTTTAATTCCTAAATCTAAATATAGTTCCTTAAAAATATTATTTAAAGATGGTGGTCGCTTCACTCCATCCAAAACAGAAAAAGAAAGGCCATGAGCTTCCCCCTCGCCATGATAAGGATCCTGTCCAAGGATAACTACCTTTACATTTTTATAATCTGTATAGCGTAAAGCATTAAAAATATTGCCATATTCAGGGTAACAAACACCCTCTTTATATGATTTTTTGACAAAAGCACCTAATTTGCGAAAATATTCCCTTTTCATCTCGTTTTCTAACACTTTATCCCAACCTGTATTTATCATACTACATCACCTTTTATTAATTTTATCATACTTTTTAAGATTATAATACCTTAATTCATGCTTTACATCACCTTTTAATTTAAAAAGAGCATATATATTTATTATTGCAATCCCTGCCATTAAAATATCAACAAAAGACCATAACGTTTCGGACGGTATTATACACCCCAAAAATAAAACAAATAGAGAAATAACTTTTAAAATAATTAAATGCTTATCTTTAATATTACTAAATAGATATTTTAAACTAGATTCACCGTCATAATAACCAGTAAGGATAGTCGTAAATGAAAATAGAAGCACTGATAAAAATAAAAGAACATTCCCAAAATTACCTAAATGATATTTAAATGCATATTGAGTAATTTCTATTCCATTTACATCATTAAGTACCAATTCTGAATAATTGGATGTCATCACAATAATTACTGTCGCGGTACAAATTAACAATGTGGTAACATATATTCCAAGCATTTGAATATACCCCTGAGAAACTGGAGAATCTGTTGAAGAAGTACTAGACGTAATACTTCCTGTCCCCAAACCAGCCTCATTTGAAAATATTCCTCTCTGTATTCCAATAATTAAACTTCCCAAAAAACCACCATAAATAGATTTTAGGGTAAATGCAGAAGTTATTATAGTTTTAAAAATTTGTGAAATTACATTTATATTTTTAATTCCTATAAAAAGGGCAATTCCAATATACATAATAGACATAAAAGGGACTAACTTAGAAGAAATTGCTGCAATTCTTTTTAATCCACCAAACACTATAATAGAAACAAAGAAAACTAATATAATACCTATTACAAACTTAGGAACTTTATATATTTCTAAAAACGATTTAGTGATAGTATTCCCCTGAATACCAACAAAACCACCTACAAAACTAATTAAAATAATAAGGGCATAAATTGTTCCTAATTTAGGCTTGTTTAAACCATTTCTAATATAATAAGAAGGTCCACCCTTATAATCCTTACCATCTTTTTCTCTATAAATTATACCTAATACCGTTTCACAAAAAGTATTAGAGGCTGATAAAAAAGCACTAAGCCACATCCAAAAAATACTTCCTGGACCACCCAAATGTAATGCGAGTGAAACCCCCGCAATACTTCCTACCCCAATACGCGAACCCAATGTCATAAAAAAGCTTTGAACAGGAGTTATCCCAATTTCTCTATTTTCTTTTTTAAATAAATTTTTAAACATTTCTCTAAATTTGAATTGAACAAAACCAAGAGACAAAGAAAAATAAATACTTGATAAAATAATAAACGATGTTGCGATTGCCCAAATAAATTTATTTATAAATTCCAACATAATATCACCAAAAAACATTTTAGAACAATTTATTGTCCTAAAATGTCTAATTATAAATTATTTGCAATTTCAACAAAAATTTCCAATGATATTTGTTCAGCCCTAACACTTAAATCAAGATTATGTTTTTTTAGTGTTTGTTCTACACTTTCCAAATTATAACCTTTTAAATTATTGCGTAACGTCTTTCTTTTTTGCGTAAAGCTATCTCGAATAAGACTGAAAAACACTTCTTTATTTTTTAAATCATATATTTTTTCTTTCTTTTTAAACTCTACTATTATGCTATCTACATTAGGTTTTGGGATAAATACATTTGAACTTATATCCATTAACTTTCTTACATCAAAATAATAATCTAAAAACACAGATAACGAACCATAATCTTTGTTCCCAGGCGTTGCTTTAAATCTATCCCCAACTTCTTTTTGAACCATTACTACCATTTTATCTACAGGTATTTCATCTTCAATAATTTTTATAATAATTGGAGTAGTTATATAGTATGGAAGATTAGCAACAACATATAATTTTGAATAATTATATTTTTTTAAATCATTAAGAACATTAGCCTTTAAAAAATCACTATATATAACCTCAATGTTATTTAAACCTGTAATATTATTTTCTAAAACTTCTTTCAAAGTATCATCTATTTCATAACATATAACATTTTTGGCAAATTGACCTAATTTGTAAGTTAACGAACCCGCACCTGGACCAACTTCTATAATTAAAGTTTCCTTATCAATTTCACTTTTATTTATAATAGAATTTATTATATTCTCATCAACAATAAAATTTTGCCCGAATTTTTTCTTTAACTGAAAACCATATTGTTCTAATAAATCTTTCATTTTTTTAGGTGAATATTCCATAAAGTCCTCCCAACTGCATTAATTATACTAAATTTAACAATTATTAGCAACAAAAAAGATGGGTTACCATCCCCATCTCTTCACTTCAAATTTAGCACTCTGATGACTCGCAGTCATAGAATACACCTTTGGATCCTTTTCAGTTACAAAGGCCACATCTAAATGTATTAGGCCATAAAGTTCCCAGTTTTTACGCATATCTATTCCAGTATCTAAAACAATGCCTAAAAACGCTTCTTCTCTACCATTGTCAACCACAATTATGGTTCCACAAGGAAACACACGATGATCAGAAGCTAAAATTCTAACACTTCCGTACTGTGAATCATTATAATAAGGGCCATCATTAACTAAATGATGATAATTTCCTTCGCGAGTTTTACACGCTACAACACCACTACATCCAATACAGTCAGCACCATAACCAGTGGTATTCCCCACATAACTGCTTTTAGGACCAGTACCTATCTCTATTATTTCATTTACAACCGGTCTTAACTCTTTCTCTATTCCTGTAGAATCAACATATTTTATCCCATCACTTCCTTGAACTAACACTCTAGTTTCTCCTGATGGCAATTTATTATTATACTTTTTAATAGTATCATATTGTGTAATTATAGACACAACTGGTGTTGTGCTATCAACAACAATATTTTCAACTATAAGTGTATCTTCTTTTATATTGTTCCCAAACACCGAAAGAATTGATAAGCATATTACTCCAAACCATTTTGTAATCAAACGAAATAAATATATATTAATAATATCACCTACTCATCTTACAAAAAATAGTATCATAATTTAAAATTTAAGTCAAACAATGTCAAAGCATTATTAGTTGTTTCTTCAAGCACTGTATCAATTGATATATTTTTAATCTCTGCAATTTTCAAAGCAACATAATAAACATTATATGGCTCGTTTTTCTTTCCCCTATATGGTTCTGGAGTAAGATATGGACTATCTGTTTCTAAAATTAGATGTTGTAAATCTACATTTTTCACAACTTCCTTCAACTTATCACTATTTTTAAAAGTTAACACTCCACCAATCCCTAGTTTAGCACCTAACTTTATAAATTCCCTCGCCATTTCTAAACTTGAACTATAACAATGAATATCTATCTTATTATGCTTACTATCCCTTAATATTTCATAAGTGTCTTGAATAGCATCCCTAGAATGAACTACGATTGGCTTATTGTATTTTTTAGCAAGTTCAATTTGCCTATTAAACCACTTTTTTTGAATTTCCTTATTATCTTTATCCCAATAATAATCTAAACCAATTTCTCCAATTCCAACTATCTTTGAATTATCCAGATTTTTTTCTATATATGCTAAATCGTCTTCCGTAGCACTTGAAACACTTTCTGGATGTATTCCTAAACACCCATAAATATTTGAATATTTTTGACACAATTCCATTACTTCATAATTAGAACTCCTATCACAACCGCTTATTATAATAATATGATTTTTCATCTTTTCTATTACTTCTTCTAAATTATCATAATCCTTATAACTCAGATGACAATGTGTATCTACCATAATAAATCACCAAAAAAATTATACCATAATCATGATATAATTTTATCTTTTTGTTCTTATTTTTATATATCTAAATAAAAAAATGATACATACTATTAAATATAAAAAATCATATAAATTAAAACATCTTATTAAATTTGTAAGAACAATTAGTGCTACTACAGTTACAATCGAAACCACAATTCCTAATTCTTTCTTTTTCTCTAATGTCATAATATCTCCCTTTTTTCTGCAACAAAATCAATATATCACACTTAATTAAAGAAGTACAACAAAATGCTATATTTTTTAACGACAATTTACAACATTTTACAAAAAAGAGATTAATTTTCTCCATTAATCTCTTTTAATTTTTCCTCTTTATCAATTCTTGCAAATAAAGGTTGAGGGTCATTTAAATGAATTCCTACATCTAACCCATTAAAATTATCTAATGACTCATAATATCTATTTTCAGTATTCAATTGTTTAAAAATACTATCGGCTGTTTCTGGTAAAAATGGTTGTAATAAAATTGCCCCATGCCTTATTGCTTCTAATAAATTATAAATTACACCACTTAATTCATCACGTTTATCAGGATCTTTTGCTAATGCCCAAGGCATTGTTTCATCAATATATTTGTTACTTCTTCTAAATAATTCAAGGATTTCATCAATTGCGTCGGCAACACGCAATTCATCCATTTTATTACTAACATTATCTTTTATTGTTAAAATGTCTTTTTGAAATTGATGATCAATTTCATTTACAAATTTAGGTTCAACAACCACTCCATCAAAATATTTTTTTGCCATACTAATAGTTCTATTTACTAAATTTCCTAAAACATTTGCTAAATCCGAATTAATTCTTTCAATTAATAACTCGTGAGTAAATGTTCCATCACTCGCAAAAGGCATTTCATGAATTAAATAATAACGAACAGCATCAACACCAAAATATTTTACTAGGTCATCTGCATAAATTATATTTCCCCTTGATTTACTCATTTTATCTTCACCAGATAATAACCATGGGTGTCCAAAAACTTGTTTTGGAAGTGGTAAATCTAGTGCCATTAACATTATCGGCCAGTATATTGTGTGAAAACGCAATATATCTTTACCTATTAAATGGACATCAGCTGGCCAATATTTCTTAAATTCATCACTATGATTTCCATTTATATCATATCCCAAAAATGTAATATAATTTGTTAAAGCATCTATCCATACATATATTACATGTTTTGGATCAAAAGATACAGGAATCCCCCAAGTAAATGATGTCCTTGATACACAAAGATCTTGTAATCCTGGTTTTATAAAGTTATTTACTATTTCGTTCTTTCTGCTTTCTGGTTGAATAAATTCTGGATGTTCATTAATATATTGTTCTAATCGTGATGCATATTTACTCATTTTGAAAAAATAGGCTTCCTCAGTGGCTGGTTTTACCTCCCTACCACAATCGGGACATTTTCCATCTACTAATTGTGACTCAGTCCAAAATGATTCACAAGGAGTACAGTATAAACCTTGATATTCCCCCTTATAAATATCTCCTTGAGCATATAATTTTTTAAATATTTGAGCCACTTTTTCTTCATGTCCTGGATTTGTGGTTCTAACAAAACGGTCATAACTTGTATTCATAATATCCCATATACGACGTATTTCTAAAGCAACATCATCAACAAATTCTTGTGGTTGTTGATTATTTAATGCGGCTTTCTCTTCAATTTTAACCCCATGTTCATCAGTACCGGTTTGAAAATAAACATCATACCCTACTAATCTTTTATATCGTGCAATCGCATCTGCTAAAACAATCTCATAAGTATTCCCAATATGTGGTTTCCCTGATGTATATGCTATAGCTGTTGAAATATAATATTTACCCTTTTCCATTTATTTTCCTCCTTCATTTGTACTACCAATTCCACCTTGTCTTATGGTAGTCACTTCTTTTTCATTATCTGCAGTCAAAAATTTAGTAAATATCCCTTGAGCAAAATGTTCGCCCTTTTTAATAACCAAATCTTTATTACCTTCATTTTGAAGTGAAATAAAAATATGTCCTTCATTATCTATATTATTATAATAATCACTATCAATTACTCCAACTTGATTACATAATCTTGCATTATATTTGAATCCAAAACTGCTTCTTATTACAATTAATAATACCTCATCATTATTCATAAACGCCTTAATTCCAGTAGGGATTTTTAATACTCCACCTGGTATCAAAGTATAATCATCTAATGCTACAATATCATACCCTGCACTATTTTTAGTATGTCTTTTTGGTAATTGATAATTTTCATATGTAGCAAAATCATTATTAATATCTTTACAAAATTGAGTAAAACTTATTTTTTCAAAACCTCTCATGTAACTCCTCCAAACAAAAAAACGTCCATATAAGGACGTTTAAAACGTGGTACCACCTTAATTTGTGTACAAAATACACCTCTAACAATTAACGCTTGCCCACGTATCTGCCTACATATCGACAAATCAAAAGTTAAAACCATTTAGGAAAACATAACTTAGCTTTCTTTCACCTAACAAAGCTCTCTAATATAAGTATAATTATCCCTCTTTTTAACATAATCTTTAAACTGGCGTTATTATAACACATCTTAAATTATTCTTCAAGATATTTAGATAATATTTTTGAAGCTATTTGACAAATTTTCATATCTGTTTCTGAAAGTTGATTATCTTGAGATAAAATTACAACAATTCCAACAGCATCACCGGCAGATATTATTGTTGACAAACAAAACGTCCCTTCTTCTTTTGTTCCATCTGTCAAACTTATTTCTTTAACATATTTTTCATGTAAATTTTCCCTTCTTTTAATACACTGACTTAAATAATTACTTATCGGCTTATTTATATATTCTTTTTTTAACGGCCCTGAGAACGCAATAATAGTATCTGTATCAGCAATTAAAACGTTACATTTTAAAAACGAATATATTACATCAGTAAATTTATCCGCATAATTTTTAATTTTATTTAATTCAGAATATTTTTTTAAAATAATATTTTCATCATCAATAAATATTTCAATATTTTCTCCATCATTAAGCCTAAAATTCTTTCTGATTTCCTTTGGTATTACTATTCTTCCTAAATCATCTATTCTTCTAACTATTCCTGTTGTTTTCATATATACCTCGCTTCCTTATTTTAGTTTGTATAAATGTATTAGTTTTATACTCAATTATAAAATTCATTAAAAAAATAGAGTAAACTCTACTTTTTTGATTTTTCAATAATATCTAACAAGTCTATTAAATAATAAATAAAATGCTTTTCTAATTTAACTGTATCCAAAGTAATAACTAATCTTCTTGACTTCATACTAAATCTAAACATGCGAGATAACTTCATTACATCAAGAAACAATTTATCTCCATGTATGGAATTTGTTAAATCAAGCGGCAACCAAACTTCTATAAAATTTTTAGTCTGTTTAACATCTTTGATATTTAATTTAGTAGCTCTTTTTTCAAATAATTCTTCATACATATAAACAACTAATTCATCACTCAATGTACCAAAACGATCTTTTAATTCTTCTTGTAAATTTTCAATTGCAGCAATAGAATCAATCTTATTAATTTTTTGATGAATATAAATTTTTAATTCATCCTCTTTAACATAATTATCAGAAATAGAAGTTGCTACTTCTACTAATGGCTGTGAATCATCCACTTCAGAATAAATTTCATTTCCTTTTAAACGGCTTATTTCTTCATCTAACATTTTTAAAAACATATCCATTCCTACAGTATCTACAAATCCTGCCTGTTCACTACCTAAGATATCTCCTGCACCTCTAATTGCTAAATCTCTCATAGCAATAGAAAAACCACTTCCTAGTTCGGTAAAATCTTTTATTGCTTTCAAACGTTTTTCAGCAATCTCAGATAATATTTTGCGTTGATTGTACATTAAATAACAATATGCTATTTTATTACTACGTCCTACTCTACCTCTTAATTGATATAACTGTGATAAACCAAAACAATCCGCATCATAAATAATCAATGTATTAGCATTGGGAATATCAATTCCAGTTTCAATTATTGTTGTGCATAATAACACATTATATTCTTTATTTATAAAAGACATCATTATATTTTCTAATTCATCTTTATCCATTTTGCCATGAGCCGATATGATTTTTGCTTCAGGAACTAATTGTTTTAATTCACTAACCTTCAAGTCCATATCTTCAATACGATTATATAAAATAAATACTTGCCCATCTCTGGCTAACTCCTTATATATTGCTTCTTTTATAATCTGCTTACTTTCAGATAATACATAAGTCTGAACTGGATATCTGTCTACAGGTGGCGTTTCAATTAAAGACAAACTTTTTAAACCTGACATAGACATCTGTAATGTTCTTGGAATAGGAGTTGCAGATAATGTTAAAACATCCACATTGTTTTTAATTGCTTTTATCTTTTCTTTATGCTTAACACCAAATCTTTGTTCTTCATCTATTACCAATAATCCCAAATCCTTAAATTCTATATCATCACTTAAAATTCTATGAGTACCAATTAATAAATCTATTTTACCTTCTTTTAATTTTTTTAAAATATCTTTGATTTTTTTAGGACTAACAAATCTATTCAATAACTCTATATTAATTGCATAATCCTTAAATCTTTCTAAAGCATTTAGATAATGTTGATTTGAAAGAATAGTTGTAGGGCAAAGAAATGCGACCTGTTTACTAGCCATAATTGCCTTAAAAATCGCCCTAAAAGCTACTTCCGTTTTACCATATCCAACATCGCCACAAAGTAATCTGTCCATCGGGCTAGTTTTTTCCATATCTTTTTTTATTTCTTCTAATACTTTTATTTGATCTAATGTTTCATTATACGGAAATTTCTTTTCAAAATCTACTTGATCTGAAGTATCCTTTGGAAAGGCATACCCAACCGCTTGTTCTCTCATTGCATATAACTTTAACAAATCAGCCGCAATGTCCTCGACTTTTTTCCTTACTTTTAATTTAGTCTTCTCCCATTCAGTGCCACCTAATTTATTAATTTTAGGAACCATACCTTCACCAGTTGAATATCTGCTTATCATATCTATTTTTTCAACAGGAATATATAGCTTATCACTATCGCGATATTCTATTTGTAAATAATCTTTTTTTAAACCATTTTTAACAAGTGTCTTAAGACCGGCATAACGCCCAATACCATGTGCATAATGTACTACATAATCTCCAATCTGCAATTTAGTAATATCCTTTATTTTAACACCAAAACGAAACTTACTTTTATATGCATCAGTATACTCTGCCTTATTAAATAAATCATTTTGTGTAATGAGTACATAATTTTCTAATTCAAAACCATAACTTGCTTTTTTTATAATTAAATTTACTCTTTTTTCATATATATCATTTTCATTTGTTACAACAGGATTTAAATCTTGTAACATCTCTTCAATTGCATTAATCTTATATCTATCATTTAATGCTATTACTACAGTTTTACCAGATTTTAAATACTTTAACAAAAACTTTTTTATATCTCCAATATTTTTTAAATTCATATTTAAAGGGTGAGCTACAAAATTAAATATTTCATCTGTAGCATCCCACTTATCATCAAAATTAGTAAAATTAACAATATTATGATTTTCAAGCCCTTCGAGATCATTCATATATAATGTGTTTTTAATGTCATTTTCTTCGTTATAATCAAAAATTTCATTCAATAAATTTCTGTAAGATTTTTCAATATTACTATAATCATTATAAAACACCAATGGGTTAAATAAATAATTGTTTATATTAGTTACCTTTGTTAGATTTGGTAATTCCAAATGACTTTCTACACAATCTTCTAACCCTATAACATCCTCCGTATTTGGATAAATTACAATTTCTTCTATTTTCTTTACAGTTAATTGGTTATCTATATTAAATATTCTAATCGAATCAATCTCATCACCAAAAAACTCTAATCTTACAGGATATTCAAATTCCACTGGAAAAATATCGATCACAAACCCTCTTACTGCAAATTCACCTGTTTTGTTTACAACAGTCTCACGTATATATCCCAAAGATACTAAGTAAGATATTAATTTTTCCATTGATAATTCACTGTTTTTAGTAAGTTTTAATATTGAGTTATAAAAAACTTCATGAGATGGCAAAAAACGTAAGTATCCCATTAAATTAGTAACTACTATTTTTTTTTCACTATTTAATAATTCAATTAACGTCTCTAATCTTTTTATTCTAAGTTCTGGAGAACTAGCTAAAATTTCACTTGTTAAAAAATCATCCATGGGAAAAAACAAAACTTTACTAGTATAATTTGAAATGCATTGATATAATTGGTTAGCCTCATATAGTGTACTTGTTACAAAAACAATACTTTTAGGCTGATTTTCTAAGCAAAAATTGGAATACATTGCCTTTAATTCATTAGTAAAGCCAATTATATTCAAGTTTTTATTTGGCAAAGTAAACTTTTGTTCTATTATCTTCATTCTTTCCCTCCTTACTATAAAAATGATACTTTCGTATCATCCCCCCTAATTATATTTATTCATCAGATCTACAAAATCATATTTTAAAAAATCATCTATAATGAATTCTGCTTTTCTTATTGCTTCATCAATAAGCGGTGATTCGGTATTATCAAAACAACCTAATACATAATCTTTTGTACTAATGTTTTTGTTATTTCCAACGCCTATTTTCAAACGTTTATATTCATTAGTTCCTAAATTTAACTCAATATTTTTAAGACCATTATGACCTCCAGAACTACCTTTTTCTCTTAATCTCATTTTACCACATGGCATATCTAAGTCATCATTTATTATAAACAAATCTTTAATATTTATTTTATAAAAATCCAGAAAAGATTTTATTACTTCTCCTGATAAATTCATATATTTTTGTGGCTTTAAAAAAATTACCTTTTCACCTGATATAATCATATCAGTATAAACTCCAGAAAATTTAGTTTTAAAATTATGTTCATTTCTTTTATTTAAGTAATTATCAACAACCATAAAGCCTACATTATGTCTTGTTTTTTCATAATCTTTCCCAGGATTACCTAATCCAACTATTAATTTCATAATTCACCTACTTTTTAATTTCGTGATATTCATTGTAGACATCTTTTTTATTTAAGCCACGAACTTTTGCTACTAATTTAATTGCCTCGTTAACCGATGTTCCCTCTTTAATATAAGAATTTACATGTTCAATTATAGATATTTGAGTATAATCTACACCTTCAGTATTCCCCTCAACAACAATTACAAATTCACCCTTCATATTAACAGAATCCTTTAATATGTCATCTATTCTTCCTCTAATAATTTCCTCATATCGTTTGCTTATTTCCCGGGAAATAGAGATTTTTCTATTTCCCAAAACCGATAAAATATTTTCTAAAGTTTTTTGAATTCTGTGAGGAGACTCATAAAAAATAAGTGTGGCTGATTGTTTTTTTAGTTCTTCTAGTTCTTTTATTCGTTTACTTTCTTTACTATTTAAAAAACCGTAAAACAAAAAAGGAGACGGAGTTATTCCAGAAGTTATAAGAGCTGGAATTAATGCTGTAGGTCCTGGAAGTCCAACTACATTATAATTATTTTCAATTGCTACCTTCACTAATCCATACCCAGGATCACTAATTATTGGAGTACCTCGATCAGTAACAATACCAACATTTTTATTATCTTTAAGATAAGATAAAATCTTATCATTATTTTCTTGCTCATTATATTCGTGATTAGCTATCAATTTTTTCTTAATATTTAAATGTTGTAAAAGTAAACCGGTTACTCTAGTATCTTCCGAGAATATAACATCAACATTTTTCAAAACATCAACAGCCCTTAAAGTTATATCGTCTAAATTCCCAATAGGCGTTGGTATTAAATAAACTGTTGGAGACCCATCATAACTTTTTTGAATCATATTGTCACTCCTTTTCAAAATATTTTAATACTTCTTTACTATAGGTTCCATTAGATTCATGGGCATATAAAGGAGGGAGTATTTTTAATCCCGGATTCCCATTTTTCTTTCCTTCAATTAAAAGCATATTTGCTTCTTCATTTTCTTTAGGATAGACAAATCTAATTTTTTTAGGTTCTATATTGTTTTTTCTCATCGCCTCAATGATTTCTATCATTCTTTCTGGCCTATGAACTATACCTATTATTCCATTATTTTTTAACATTTTTTTAGCAACCTTAAAAATGTCATTTAAATTAAGTTTAATCTCATGTCGAGCAATTGATTTACATAAATTATCATTTAAATTAGAATTTTCATTTAATTTAAAAAATGGAGGATTACAAGTGATTACATCAAATTGATCACTTTCTTCTGTTTTAACAAATTCTAAAATATCATTATTTATAATTTTAATTCTATCTTCTAAATCATTTATTTTTACTGATTTTTGTGCTAATTCATATATTTCCGATTGTATCTCAACACCAATAATATCTGCTTTAGTTTTTGTAGATAAAATCAAGGGAATAGGAGCATTACCGCAACCAATATCTAAAATTTTCTTAACACTTTTATTCAAAGTAACAAAATTAGGTAATAATACAGAATCTAAAGAAAAATTAAAATAATCTGTATTTTGATATATATACATATCTTTATAACCTAACAAATAGTTTTTAACTTCCATTATTTTTTTACCTCAACCACACCAAAATTAGGAACATCAACTTTATATTGTTTTTTTAACACATCTACACTAATTACTTTTCCTTCCCCTTTATCTGTGACTTCTTTAGAACCTATCTTAGGTAAACACTTGCGACACTCTTTATAGTTTTCATCTTCATATTTTAAACAACATAGTAATCTTCCACATACTCCATTAATTTTTGATGGATTTAATGCTATATTCTGATTTTTTGCCATATTAATAGATACTGAATCCATGTCCTTTAAAAATCTAGCACAGCATAGTACTTGTCCACATTGGCCACAACCACTTACTTCTTTAGCTTTATCTCTCGCACCAATTTGTCGTAATTCTATTCTTGTTTTATATTTACTTGCTAATGTCTTTGCTAAATCTCTAAAATCAATTCTAGATTCTGACATAAATCTAAAGATCAACTGTTGGCGATCAAAAGTATAATGTGCATCTAATATAATCATGTTTAAATTATTTTTATTAATAAGGCTTTTACAATACGAAAGAGCAGATTTTTCATCTTTTTCATTTTCTTTAAATTTATAATAGTCTTCTTTTGTAGCAATCCTTACCACTCTGTTTGACAAATGTTCTATCTTTTCTTCATTTATTTCAAAATTTTCTAATTCAACTTTACCAAATTCTAATCGATTATCATATTCTACAATAACTGTTATACCTTTTTTTAATTTTAATTTACTAGATAAAAAATAATGAATACGTTGATTGTTTTTAAATGTTATTCCAACTACATCTACCATATTATACACCTCCCAACAAAATTATTAACTTGTCCAATATTAAATTTAAATTGCAATTATATTTTATTCTTTCTTGTATATTTGTCAATATTCTTATTTTTTTAGTTATTTTTTCAACAGAATTATCATCACTTATTGACATTATTTTTTCTTTATAATCATCAAAAACACTTACTTTTTTCCTTATTTTAAAATCTAAAATGTCTTTAAAAAACAAAATCATTATATTTATGAATTGCTCAAACATTATTTTATCCTTTAGAAAAGTTGAACATAAGTGATTTTCATCAAGTAAAACCTCTATGTTCATTTTTTCTATTTGCTCTATAAATTTGATGGTTTCTAAAATTATTTCAGATTGACTATTTGATTCATAAAAATTATTAATATCATTTATATTATTAAACAAATAATTACCTACTTTTTCTAACGTTGAGTGATTATTTGTTTGGCTCTTCATATCATTTAATTTAATAATTTGACATCTAGATACTATAGTTTCAAGTAACGAATAAACATTATTTGTTATTAATATTGCAGTTATGTTTTCTTCTGGCTCTTCTAAAAATTTTAAAATAGAATTAGAAGAAGCCTGATTTAACTTTTCTGCATGATTTATTATATAAACTTTTCTAGTTCCTTCTAAAGATTTTGTGCTAAAGTTTTTCTGTAAACTATCTAATTGTTCTTTTTTAATCCACATTCCCTCAGGCTCTATTATTTCTAGTTCCGAAAAATTTCGATTATTTATTCTTTCACATTGTGTACAATTTCCACAATCAGTACATTTTATTTTATTTTCTGGGCAAAATAAGGTTTTAGCAAATGCCAAGGCAAAATCAAAACCTCTATAATAATTATTAGTCTCTATTAGATAAGCATGTGAAATACTTTTAGTATCCGATAACTTTTTAATAATTTTACAAGCTATCATTTGTTCATCAAAAAAATCTTGTATCATACTTACCTCCTAAAAAACAACAACTAATACAACTACTAGTGCCAACAACGATGGAACACCTAGCAGACATATCAACAAAATAGTAATAACATTAATAGGAATTATAAATCCTAAAGGTGCAGCTATCAAGTTATACCCATATAGTAAAAAAACACTCATAATAACACGTTTTATTATTTTAAATAATATCTTAAACATTTGTCCACCTCAATATATGATATGAATAAATATTATACAAATACTATTTTTCGTCTGATATTTTTTTACGATCCTCCAAAGCTAATTCTAATGTCAAAGCATCAATATATTCCATGTCTGTTCCAAGCGGAACCCCATGTGCTATCTTAGATACCACAACTGGATAATTTTCAAATATTTTTGATATATACAATGCTGTTGTTTCACCCTCTATACTAGGTTTAACAGCGATTATAATTTCTTTGATATTCTCAGTTTCTACTCTATTTATAAGATTCTTTATATCAATATCATTTGGTGTTATCCCATCAAGCGGGGAAATTAATCCGTTTAAAATATGATATTTTCCATTATATGAACCGATTTTTTCAAATAAAATGACGTTTTTAGGTGATTCCACCACACACAAAGTTTCCCCATTTCGCGAATTATCATTACAGATATCACAAAATTCTGATTCCGTTAAATTATTACATTTCTTACATTTTTTAATATTATTTTTTACATTTAACAATGATTGAGAAAACAATTTAATTTGATCAATATCCATGTTCATAATAGAAAATGCCATTCTCTCTGCTGATTTTTCTCCAATACTAGGCATTTTTTTTAAACAATCTATTAAATCTCTCAAAGATTTTGGATATATGGCCATTAGAATAATCCTGGCATTCCTTGAGTATATTTACCTAGTTTGCTTTCAGTATCTTTATCTACTTGTTTATTTGCTTCATTAATAGCCACCATTATCATATCTGATAACATATCGATATCATCTTTATCTAATTGTTCTGCATCTATTTTTACTTCTAATACTTTCTTTTCCCCATTAATCTTTACTGAAACGATTGATGAAGAAGCACAATATACTGTATTATTTATTTCTTCCTTTGCTTTCATCATATCATTTTGTATTTTTTGTGCTTGCTTCATTAGTGCTTGCATATTCATTTTTCATCTCTCCCTTAATTATATTGTATTGTGTTAAAAAATAAATTTTCTATCTCATTTTTTTCTTCAGTTTCGTTAAAAATTTGTTTTATATCAACATCTTCTTCTATATATTGATATTGCTTAGTTCTACTATTATATTCCTCTTTTATTATTTCCCAGGAAATAATGTCCGTAGATATAACGTTATATTTATTTCCAAATTGGGTTTCTAATATATCTTCGATTTTTAAAATATATTGATTAAACAAGTCAGAATTTGTTTCATTCTCAAATACATAAACAAGATAATTTTTCCCAGCTGCTTTTAAAGTACCATCTAAAATAACCGAAACCACTTGGCTATAATCAGGATTTATTAACAATGGTTTTAAGTTTTCATGTAAATCTTTTATTTTTATTAATTCTTTTTTATCAAATGTCGATAAAGCATTATTTATTCTTATCTGTTTTATTTTTTTTAATTTTTCTTTTATATCAGAATTAATTTTATTTTCTAAACCTATAATTTGTTCTTTCTTAAAAGTTTCTTTAATACCAACATCATTTATTTTTTCATTTGAACTATTTTCTTCATTTTCTTTTTTTTCTTCTTTTATTGTAACTATTTTTAATATTGATATTTCAAAAATCAATTTAGGCATATTAGTTTTTTTTATTTCTGTTAAGTTTTTATTTAAAACTTCTATATTTTTTATAATAATAGATTTTTCCATTGTCAAATCTTTATATATATCAATATCAACCCCTTTAGATATTAAATATTCTGGTGCTTGTTGAAATATCAATAAATTTTTAAAATATAGAATTAAATCCTCTAAAATTTTAGCAAAATTTTTACCAGTTTCATTCCAGTTATCTATCATCTCCATTATTTCAAGTAAATTACCATCAATAATTTTCATTATAAAATTTCTTAATTGTTTGTCTGTTAATGTACCATTTACTGTATGAACATCGTCTACAGTTATTTTTCCATCAGAATAAGCATAAACTTGGTCTAAAATGCTTAAAGCATCTCTCATTCCACCATCCGATATTCTTGCTATTTCTTTTACTGCATTTTCTTCTATATCAATTTTTTCAATATTACAAACGTTATTTAATCTCATAATTAATGAGTTATTATTTATTCTTTTAAAATCAAAACGTTGACATCGAGATAATATTGTTGTTGGTATTTTATGAGGTTCGGTAGTAGCTAAGATGAATATTATGTACATAGGTGGCTCTTCTAAAGTTTTAAGTAAAGCATTAAATGCTCCTGTTGTTAACATGTGTACTTCATCTATTATATAAACCTTATATTTACTGTTTGAAGGAACCAAATTAACCTTACTTTTCAATTCTCTTATTTCATCAACGCCATTATTTGAAGCAGCATCTATTTCAATTATATCAACTGTTTGTTTGTTATTTATTTGCGTACAACTAACACATTCGTCACATGGTATGCCATTTTTTAGATTTTCACAGTTGATTGTTTTTGCTAAAATCTTTGCAATACTTGTTTTTCCTGTTCCTCGAGGACCAGTAAATAAATATGCATGAGTCATTTTTTCATTCACCACAGTATTTTTCAAAGTTTTCACAATAATATCTTGTCCAACGATTTCATCAAAGTTTTTAGGTCTATATTTTCTATACAAAGCCTGGTACACATTATCACCCTCTTCACATTAATAATTATACCATTTTATGCATATTAATTCATAAAAAAAGAGGCTCTATCCCCTTTTTTTTAAAAAAAACTTTTGAATAATTTTCTTACAATCATCACGTAAAACTCCTGATTGTATTTTACTATTATTATAATCATTATTTTTACTAAAATAACCAAATTTATCGTTTTCTACGCCGTATATAATCTTTTTTATTCTTGCTTGCTCTATGGCCCCATAACACATAACACAAGGCTCAACTGTTGTATATATTTCACAATCTTCTAAATGCCATGTTTTTAATTTCTTACATGCCTTTTCAACCGCTTCTATTTCAGCATGTCTAGTAACCATTTGTTTTTTTTCTTTTTTATTATGACCTTTAGCAATAATTTTACTATTTCTAACAATAACAGCACCAATAGGAACATCTCCATGTTTTTCTGCTTTCATAGCTTCCTTAAGTGCTATTTTCATATATTTTTTCATTATATACACCTTTGTCTTTATATTTTTATATGTTTCACGTGAAACATATAAAAAAGGCACACACACTTAGAGGTTTTTAAGGCTGCTATTTTCCAATTCTGACCTGGTTCAAACATAAATGTTGTGCTATTACAATATATAACATTTTTATTTTATTTTCAATATTTTTTGAAATAAAAAGATATATTTACTTATCAATATATCTTTTTTTGAATGTTTCACGTGAAACATATTTATTCATTATCTTGTTGATTTTCTTCGATTTCTTCTTTTTTTACTAAAGATACAGAACTTACCTTTTGTTCATCTTTTAAATTAATAAGTTTTACTCCTTGAGCCACGCGACCAGTATTAGAAATTTGTTCAAGATTAAGTCTTATAATTATTCCAGTAGTTGTTATAATCATTAGATCCTCATCACCATTTACAATTTTGAAAGAAACTATATTACCATTTTTTTCTGTTATATTAAGTGCTTTTACACCTTTACTTCCTCTATGGGTCATTCTATACTCTTCGATAACGGTTTTTTTACCATACCCATTTTCTGTTACTACTAATACATTTTGGTTGTCATTTGCAACCTCACAACCTACAGCGATACCGTCACCCACATCAATGCCTTTTACTCCCGCTGCACTTCTACCCATTACTCTTATTTCATTTTCATCAAATCTAATCATTCTTCCATTTGAAGAAGCAATTAAAATTTGATTATTTCCCAAAGTTTTTTTAACAGATATTAATTCGTCATCTTCTTTTAGAGTTATAGCTAATTTACCGTTTGCACGTATTTTATCAAATTCTTCTATCTTTGTACGTTTTACAAGACCTGTTTGTGTACAAAATACAATGTAGTTTGATTCATCTTCTTTTTCAACCTTAAGCATTGCTCTAACTGTCTCATCTTTGTCTAAAGGTAATAGATTAATAATAGGAATTCCTTTAGATTGTCTACTAAATAAAGGTATTTCATATCCTTTCATTCTATATACTTTTCCTAAGTTAGTAAAGAATAAAATATAATCATGAGTTGTCATAGACAACATCTTTTCAACAAAATCCTCTTCATTGGTACTCATCCCTTTTATTCCTACTCCACCACGATTTTGTGTACGATAGTTTTCACTATTCATTCTCTTAATATACCCTTTGTTTGTAAGTGTTATTACAACATCATCAACAGGTATTAATGATTCATCTTCTATGTAATCTATTGCAGACATATCAATGTTAGTTTGTCTTGGAGTTGTATATTTGTCTCTAATTTCGAGCAACTCTTCCTTAATTACTTGTAATATTTTTTCCTCACTGCTTAAAACATCCTTTAAATATGCGATTAATTTTAATAATTCTTCTAACTCTTCTAATATTTTTTCTTTTTCTAAACCAGTTAGTTTTCTTAATCTCATTTCTAAAATTGCTTCTGTTTGAACATCATCCAATCCAAATTTTTCGCTTAATTGTTCCTTTGCAATTTGATCCGTTTTAGCATTCTTTATTATCTTAATTACTTCATCAATATTATCTAAAGCAATCTTCAATCCTTGTAATATATGTTCTCGTTTTTCTGCTTTATCTAAATCAAATTTTGTTCTTCTATAAACGACTTCTTTTTGAAAGTCTATATAATTACTAATAATTTCCTTTAACCCTAAAGTTTGAGGCTTTCCTTGGCATAGCATCAACATATTTATACCAAATGACGTTTGAAGAGGAGTATGTTTATATAGATTATTTAATACAACATTAGGATTGGCGTCTCGCTTTAATTCAATTACAATTCTCATACCATCTTTAAAAGAAGTTTCTTCTCTTAAATCTGAAATACCATCAATCACTTTATCCCTAACTAATTCAGCTATTTTAGTAATTAACGCTGATGTATTTACTTGATAAGGCACCTCAGTAATTACTAATTCATAACGATCTTTTTTCTCAATTGTATCTACTTTTCCTCTTATTGTTACTGTACCTTTACCAGTTTCATAAGCCTTCTTTATTCCACTATTTCCCAAAATACTTCCACCAGTTGGAAAATCTGGACCTTTAATATATTCCATTAGGCCTAGAACATCTATTTCTTTATTATCTATATAAGCTACACAACCATCTATTATTTCACCTAAATTATGTGGTGGTATATTGGTGGCCATACCGACAGCAATTCCCATTGTTCCATTTACTAATATATTTGGAAATCTCGAAGGTAAAACAACAGGTTCCTTTCTAGATGCATCAAAATTATCTTCAAAATCTACAGTATCTTTATAAATATCCCTTAACAATTCCATTGCTATCTTAGATATCCTAGATTCAGTATAACGGTAAGCTGCAGCTGTACTACCATCTATTGCTCCAAAATTTCCATGTCCATCAATAAGGGGATGTCTATAACTAAAATCTTGTGCCATTCTTACCATCGCATCATATACTGCTGTATCACCATGAGGATGGTAATTACCTATTACTGCCCCTACTGTCTTAGCACATTTTACATATCCTTTGTCTGGTGTAAATCCTGATTCTAACATAGTATATAATATTCTCCTATGTACTGGCTTCATACCGTCTCTTAAATCTGGTATTGCTCGGGAAATAATTACACTCATTGAATATTCAAGAAATGATTTTTCCATTTCGCTAACTATATTACTATTTTCTAACCTATCCATAAATTATCACCTCTAAATATCCAAATTTTCTACATTTAATGCGTTATTTTCGATGAATTCTCTTCTTGGGTCTACTTCCTCTCCCATTAAAGTTTCAAATACCTGATCAGCTAAAATCGCATCTTCTATTGTTATTTTTCTTAATGTTCTATGTTCTATATTCATTGTTGTATCACATAATTCGTCTTTATCCATTTCTCCTAAACCTTTGTTACGGTTTACAACATATTTAGTAGATGCTGGAAGAGAATTAATATATTCATCTTTTTCTTCATCGGTTAACACAAATTTAAATGTTTTTCCATGCGTTATCTTATAAAGTGGTGGTTGAGCTACATATACATGTCCATGCTCTATAATTGGCTTAAAAAATCTATAAAATAACGTTAATAATAAAGTTCTAATATGCGATCCATCTACATCAGCATCGGTCATTATTATTATTTTATGATATCTTAATTTTTCAATATTAAACTCATCACCAATTCCTGTGCCAAAAGCAGTTATCATGCTTCTAATTTCTTCATTTCCCAAAATTCTATCTAATCTTGCCTTTTCTACATTAAGTATTTTTCCACGTAGTGGTAAAATAGCCTGAGTTTTTGCATCTCTACCTTGTTTTGCTTGTCCACCTGCTGAATCTCCTTCCACGATAAATATTTCTGATTCTACAGGATTTTTTGATGAACAATCAGCCAATTTTCCCCATTGATTTGTAAGTTCAAGCCCACCTTTTCTTCTAGTTAACTCACGAGCTCTTTTAGCTGCTACCCTAGCACGAGATGCTGTTATTGCTTTATCCACAATAATTTTAGCTTCTTCTGGGTGTTCTAATAAAAATCTATCAAATCCTTGTGAAAAAACGCTATCTGCTAGCTTTCTAACCTCTGAATTACCTAACCTTCCTTTGGTTTGACCTTCAAATTGAGGGTTTGGATGCTTACAAGAAACAATCATTGTTAATCCCTCTTTAACATCGTCCCCAGTTAAAGATTCATCTTTTTCTTTTAAAATATTAGCTTTTCTTGCATAATTATTAACTAACCTAGTTAGTGCTCTTTTAACACCTTCTTCGTGAGTTCCACCATCGTGTGTGTTTATATTGTTAACAAAAGAATAAATATTGTCTGTATAACTAGAATTGTATTGCATAGCAACTTCAAATATTATTCCTTCTTCCTCTCCTTCAAGATGAATAATTTCTTCATGAATAGGAGTTTTATTTTTGTTTAAATACTTAACATATTCACTAATTCCACCTTCATAATAGAAAACATCTCCTGTTGTATCCTCATTATCACGATCATCTCTTAGTGTTAATTTTAACCCTTTGTTTAAAAAAGCTAATTCTCTAGTTCTTATTCTCAATGTTTCATAATCATATATTGTGGTATCAAATATAGTAGGATCTGGTTTAAAAGTTACTACTGTTCCAGTTCTATTTTCCTCACATTCCCCTATTACAGTTAAATGTTGCGATGTTTTTCCTCCATTTTCAAATTTTGTTTCATGAATTTTACCATTTTTGTATACAGTAACTGTAACATAACTTGATAAAGCGTTAACGACGCTTGCTCCTACTCCGTGTAAACCTCCTGATACTTTGTATCCACCTCCACCGAACTTTCCTCCAGCATGTAATACTGTATATACTGTTTCTACTGTAGAAATTCCAGTTTTTTCATGTACACCTACAGGAATACCACGACCATCATCTTTTACAGTAATAGAATTATCTTTATTTATAACAATTTCTATATTATTACAAAATCCAGCTAAAGCTTCATCAATTGAATTATCAACTATTTCCCAAACTAAATGATGTAAACCTTTAACATCCGTAGTTCCTATATACATTCCCGGTCTTTTTCTTACTGCTTCTAACCCTTCCAATACTTGAATATCGGAAGCATCATAATGTTGATTATTATTTTCCATATATTACACCTCTTCTTTTTTACCATCTTTTATTTTTATTAAATTAGCTCTATTTATTAATTCTTCATTTAAATTAGATAATTCTGTTGTAGTTATAATTGTCTGAATATCATTATTGATATAAAACAATAAATTATTTTTCTTTTTGTTATCCAATTCACTAAAAACATCATCTAATAACAGTATTGGTTTTGTATTTTTATAATCATTAAATATTTCGATTTCAGACAATTTTAAAACTAATATTCCTAATCTTTGTTGTCCTTGAGAACCATAAAATTTTAAATTTCTATTATTATAGATAAATTCAAAATCATCCTTATGTGGTCCTAAAATAGTATTTTTATATTTTCTTTCTTTATAATTATTCTTTTTATATTCATTGATTATTTTATTTTTTAAATCTTGATCATTAATATCATATTGCTTAAAATCATTTATATAATTTATATAAAAATTTTCATTACCAAATATTTTTAAACTTATGTTTTTACAATAGTGGTTAATCTTTTCCACATACTTATTTCTCATTTTATAAATATAGATAATTTTATCAACTAAATGCTCAGTAATAATTTCAAAATATTTCTCATCAAAATCTATTCTATCTACATATTTTTTTAAATAATCATTTCTTATTTTTAATAATTTATTATACTCACTTAACACTTCAAAATATTTAGATGATAATTGACTTAATTCCACATTAATATATCTTCTTCTATCGTTTGGACTCCCTTTTATAAGATTTAAATCATCTGGATAAAATATAATAATATTTATATTTGATATATATTCACTTACTTTTTTTACAGAATTTTCATCAATCTTTAAATTCTTTTTATTTTGGCTTAAAGTTATTAAATATGTATTATCTATATCACCATTTTTAACAATACCTTCTACTTTAAGCATATCCAAACCATCCTTTATAAGTTTATTATCCAAAAAAGAATGATGAGACTTTGTCACGGCTAAAAAATAAATAGACTCCAACAAATTGGTTTTTCCTTGGGCATTATCACCATATATTATATTGATATTAGGTAAAAATTCAAAATTTGCCTGTTCATAATTTCTAAAATTATTCAATTTTATACTTTTTAAAAACATTAAACCACCTTTTTTCTTATTTTAATGCCCATATCGTGAAAAAAAGAATATTTTAAATACTCCTATACCACAACAATATTATATCACATTTTTAGCCCTAAAAACAGAAAAATAAGTAAAATTTACTTATTTTCATTATTCTTTCTATGCCTTAATACAGATTCTAAGCGTGAAGCACGCAAAATTTGATTTTCCAATGTAAAAAAAGAAATATTAAGTTTTAATTTAGAATGATTTTTAAAAAAAATATATACATTATCATTTTCCACATAATAATCAGATATTTTATTTAACGAAATCCAACAACAATCATTTACCTGTGGAGAACTAGTTGGGAAAAATATTATATTTCTACTTTCCTCTATAATAATAGGTAACTTATAATTCATTCCTATCAAACTCTTTGTTCCTTCATATCTCCCCTTATATGAACTTCCAAAATACTTACAACTATCATCGATTACATCAAATGATGGTTTATTAACAATATATTCAGCCTCTTCTTCTAATACTTTACATGAAAAATCATCAATTGAAATAATTGCTAAAGTACTACTATTTATTTCATAATCATATTTCATATTTTCACCTCCTCTACTACTAAATTTCCATAAAACATGAAAATTTCCTTTCTTATACATTATTTTTTTGTCAAATTTTGTCGTTTTTTGTAAATATAAATAAAAAAAGTGAAAAAATTTCACTTTAGTAAGTTCTTATAGGCAAAATCAATTGAATAATGTCATCACTTTGAGGATTTTTAATAATTATCGGTTTTACTTCACCGTTGAATAAAAGTTTTACTTCCTCGCAATCCAATACTCTCAAAGCATCCATAATATATTTAGAACTGAATGCTATCCTTATATCTGAATTATTCATATTTAATATTTGAACTTTTTCTGTAACATTTCCAATTTCTGGAATATTAGATGTTAATACTATTTGATTGTTATCAATATTTAATTTAATTGTATTCTTATCAGCTTCATTTGTTAATAATGATGCCCTATCTATAGAATTATAAAATTCTTTTAAATTTACTGTAATTTCAGTGTTAAATTCATTAGGGATTAACTTTGATGTATCTGGATATGTTCCATTTATTAACTTAGACATAAATATAATAGTATCAAATTTAAAAATAATTTTATTATTAAATATATGGATATTTATATTTTCATCTTCATCAGATAATAATTTAATTAATTCATTCAAATTTCTTGTAGGAATTATAATATTAACATTCTCATCCATAGTTTGTTTTAATTCTAATTTCTTAGAAGCAAGACGATAAGAATCAGTTGCAGTACATTCTAAAATATTACCATTTATTTTAATATTTAACCCAGTTAATACTGGCCGTGATTCTTGTGTTGAAGTAGCAAAAATTGTTTGATTTATAATATTTCTAAATATTTTTTGGGATAATATTATAGGATTTTTACTTTCATCTAGATCTATTTTTGGAAAATCGTTAACCAAATTACAATTTAGATTAAAAGATGAATTTTTTGTACTTATATATATTTTTGAATCCATAACTTCTTCTATATCTATTATTTCATTAGGCAATTTTTTAACAATATCATATATATATCTTCCAGAAACAACAATATTACCTAGTGTGTCAATGCATTCAATTTCATCTTTTTTTATAAATGTATTAATCATAATCTCATTGTCTGTACTTGTTAAAGATAAACCTTCATTTGTTAATTCAAATTTAATACAATTAAGAATAGGAATTAAATTCTTATTAGAAATTCCTTTTATTACATAGTTTAAATGTTCCATTAAAATGTTTTGTTTAATTTTTAGTTTCATAAAACCCTCCTATTTTTATTATTTATAATATTATTTCTTATTATTAATGTGGAAAATGTGTAAATTTAAGAAAAACATTATAAAATAAAGATTATTTTCAATTTTTTTAATGTGGATAAGTGTGTAATTTTAAAAAATTATCCACTATTTAATTTCTTTTATTATTTTGTTTATTTGATTTTCTAAGTCAGAATTGTTTTTAATTTCTTTTTTTATTTTATCAACAGAATGCATTACTGTAGTATGATCTTTTCCGCCAAACTCTAATCCTATTTTCGGAAGTGATTCTTTCAAGCAAACACGGCATATATACATTCCAATTTGTCTAGGTACTGAAATATTAGCCATTCTTTTTTTACTTTTTAAATCTTCTAATGAGATGTTATAATGATTGCACACTAATTGTTGAACTTGCTCTATTTTATTTTTAGAAATAATGCTTTTAACAAAATAATCTTTTAATGCTTCTACAGCTAAATCCATTGTAATATCTGAACCATTCATAATCGCGGCATAAGCAAACACACGAGTAATTGCTCCTTCTAATTTTCTAATATCTGAAGTACAATTACTTGCAATATATTCTTTAACATCCTGTGGAAAATTATTTTTGATGTCATTGGCTTCTATTTTTTTATCAATAATAGCCATCCTTAATTGGAAATCAGGTGGTAAAATGTCGATTGTTAACCCCCAATTAAATCTTGTTCTTAAACGCTCTTCTAATTTTTTTAAATCATCTGGAGAACGGTCTGATGATATAATAATTTGCTTATTATTACAATGTAATTCATTAAATGTGTTAAAAAATTCTTGTTGTGTTTTGCTTGCAATTTCTAAGTATTGGATGTCATCTATCATTAAAACATCTATTTCTCGATATTTTTTTTTAAAACCATCAACAGCATCAAAATTATTTTCCTCTTTATTTTTTCTATATATATTTAAGAAATCGTCGACAAATTTTTCACTAGTAACGTATAAAACTCTTTTTTTACTATTTTTTACAATATAATTACCAATTGCATGCATTAAATGAGTTTTTCCAAGACCGCTACTTCCATATATAAATAAGGGATTATACATAAATCCTGGTTGTTCAGCAACTGCAAGAGACGTAGCCTTTGCAAATTTGTTGCTATTTCCCACAATAAAATTATCAAATGTATATTTTGTATCAAGATTAGATTCAAAATTATTAAAAGATGGAACCCCTACCTTATCTGTATCTATTATTACATTTTTTGTTATTTCATCTTCTAATAAATATTCGAATTTAAAGTTTGTACCTGTAATTTCTGTGAATATTTCTTCAACGATATTATTATAATTCTCCTTTAAATGTTTTTTATGAACTTGCATAGGAACAATAACTTTAGCCGTATTATCATTTAATTCATGCAATTTAGTATCCATAAACCACGTTTCATATAGAATTGGGTCCAACTCCCCTTTTACTTTTTCTAAAAATAAATTCCATATAGTATTAATATCCACAAGAAATCACCTCTCTCACTGTATTTTATATGAGTTGTTAACACTATTTTACAATAAAAAAAAATAAAAACCAATAAAATTTGTGGAAAAACTAAAAAAACATTTTAATTCACACGTTTTCCACATTAAAAAAGTAGCAACAAACCACACAAAATTAGACTTTTACACACTTTATGTGGAAAAAATATAAACATACCTTATTACGTGTTAATTAGTTTTCCACAACCTATGTTGAAAACTTGTTTGAGTATTAAAAACAAACACATTTAATACTGTGGAAAAAATTTTTTTAATATAAAAAAAAGTAATTGACAAAATGTTTATTTGTCTATATAATGAATAGAGCAACGAATTATAGTCTCAGGAGGTGGAATAAAAATGAAAAGAACATTTCAACCAAATAATAGAAAAAGAAGTAAAAAATTAGGTTTCTTAGCACGTATGAAAACAAAGATAATCAATGCTAGAAGAAAAAAAGGTCGTAAAGTATTATCACATTAATATTACCACTGTTAATTCAGTGGTTTTTAATTATAAGAGGTGTTTATTGTGAAAAAAAAGAATATCATAAAGAGTAATAGGGACTTTGATAGAATAATTAAAAATAATAAATCATATAGATATAAAGATTATATTATATATTTAGAAAGAACAACTGATTATGATTACCATTTTGGCTTATCAGTGGGGAAAAAAATAGGTAATGCTGTTATTAGAAATAAAGTAAAACGACAGTTAAAAGCTATAATTGACAAAAATAACTATGAAAAAGGTATTAATTGTATTATAATAGTAAGGAAAGGAATATTAGAAAAATCCTTTGTTATGATGGAAGAAGAATTAAATAATTGTTTTGAAAAATTAAAAATAAAAAAGGAGAAAATAAATGAAAAATAAAAAAATCACATTAGTATTACTTTTTATAATGTTAATATCTTTAACTGGATGTACAAAAATATTAAAAAATGAAGAAAATAAAGCAGTTCAAAACCAAACAACTGGCCAAAGCCTAGTAGAAAACATCTTATGTCAACCTGAAGACCAATCAACAATCGAGCTTTATAATCAAAATAATATAGATATAACTAAATTACCAAAATGTAATGAGTTTAAAATAACATCTGGTGGTTATGAGGGAATATGGACAACTGTTTTTGTAAAACCACTAGCATGGATTATTATTCAGATAGGGAATTTGGTAAAGAATTATGGTTTATCAGTTATTATTGTAACTTTGTTAATAAGGTTAGTAATGTATCCTGTAACACAAAAAACAGCAATGCAGTCAGAAAATATGAAAAAAGCAAAGCCAGAATTAGATAAATTAGAAAAAAAATATAAAAATCGTCAAGATAATGAATCAATGATGCAAAAATCTCAAGAAATGATGGCAATATATAAAAAACATAATATAAGTCCTTTATCTGGGTGTCTATTTTCATTTATTCAAATACCATTATTCTTCGCATTTTATGAAGCAATGAACAGAATTCCTGCTTTGTTTGAAGAAAATTTATTAGGATTTCAATTAGGAACCAGCCCATTAACAGCAATGTCTGCAGGAAAGTTTTATTACATAATATTTGTTTTACTAGTTATTGGGGCAACATATTTTTCATTTAAACTTAACTCTACAGCTAGTATAAGTGGAGAACAAGAAAAGCAAATGAAAATGATGACAAATGTGTCTATAATTATGATATCAATAGCTTCTTTTACAATATCAACAGGTATTGCACTATATTGGATATTCAATAGTGGATTTACAATACTACAAAATCTATTAGTAAAAAGGAGAAAAAAGAATGATAACATCATATAAATATGAAGGAAAAAGTAAAGAAGAATTAGAAAATAAATATTTGACAGAATTAAATGTTGAACCGTCTGAAATATTTATAAAAGAAACTGTCGAAGAAGGAAAGTTATTTAAATCAAAAAAATATGTAATTGAAGTATTAAAAAAAGAAGATATTATTGTATATGTTAAAGAATATTTAAAAAATTTAGAACAAGGACTACAATTAAAAATAAGTAGTGAAATTAAATTTAATGATGACATATTAAACATAATATTAGTTTCAGATAATAATGCAATATTAATTGGAAAAGAAGGAAGAACATTAGAATCTATTAAAATATTGTTGAGAAATTCAATAAAAAATAAAATAGGATTTAATATTAAAATTAATTTAGACGCATCTAATTATAAAGCTAAAAAACAAAAAAATTTAGAATATGAAATTAAGAAAATAGCAAAAGATGTATTAAAGACACATATAGAAGTTAAACTAGATCCTATGAACTCATATGACCGAAGATGTGTGCATAATGTAATAGCTAAATTTGATGGATTAAAATCATTAAGTTATGGTGAAAGTCCAAATCGATACGTAGTAATTAGTTATAAAGAGGATTAACCCTCTTTTTTATTGACTAAATAATAAATTAATAATAAAATATACCTAGCAAAGGAGAGATAATATGGAAGATACTATAGCAGCTATTTCAACATCACTTGGTGTAGGAGCTATATCTATAATAAGAGTAAGTGGGCATGAATCTATAGATATTGTTAGCAAAATATTTAAGGGAAGTAATTTAAAAGAAAAAGAAAGTCACACAATTACTTATGGACATATTGTAGACGGAACACAAATAATCGATGAAGTTTTAGTTTCCATTATGAAATCTCCTAAGACTTTTACTACTGAAGACATAGTTGAAATTAATTGCCACGGTGGCATTGCCACAACTAATAAAGTGCTAGAGTTACTTTTATTAAATGGATGTAGATTAGCAGAACCAGGAGAATTTACTAAAAGAGCTTTTTTAAATGGAAGAATTGATTTAATAGAGGCAGAAGGTATAATGGGGGTTATAAATGCCAAATCAGAGAAATCACGAGTATTAGCGATAAATCAATTAAATGGTAGTACTTCTAGTATGATAAAAGAGTTACGACAAGAAATAATAGAATTGCTAGCTAACATAGAAGTAAATATTGACTATCCAGAATATGACGATATAGAACAAGTAAGTATTAAGATGTTAAAATCAAAAATAAGTACAATTACGGATAAAATACAAAATATAATAGAAAAAAGTGAAAGTAGTAAGATAATTAAAGAAGGCATAAATGTTTCAATAATTGGAAGACCTAACGTTGGTAAAAGTAGTTTGTTAAATTGTTTGTTAGAAGAAGAAAAAGCAATAGTTACTGATATAGAAGGAACTACAAGAGATACTGTAGAGGGAAAAATAAATTTAAATGGATTAATATTAAATATAATTGATACCGCAGGTATTAGGGATACTAATGATGTTGTTGAAAAAATAGGTGTTCAAAAAAGTTTAGATTTAATAGAAAAATCTGATTTAGTCTTATATATGTTAAATAATAATGAAGAATTAACTATTGAAGATATTAAGATAATAGATAACTTAAAAAACAAAAACTATATTATTTTGATTAATAAGACAGATTTAGCAAGTAAATTAAATAGAGATGTTCTTAAAAACTATATTGAAATTAGTGTACTAGATAATAAAGGTATAGATTGTTTAAAAGAAAAAATATTAGAATTATTTAATTTAGAAAAAATTGAAACAAAGGATTTATCTTATTTAAGTGATGCAAGGAGTATAGCCTTATTGAAAAAAGCTTATCAGTCAATAAAATCTGCCAAGGAAGGTATAGATAATAGTTTTCCTGTAGATATGGTAGAGATAGATATAAAAGAATGTTGGGATTTACTAGGAGAAATTATAGGGGAAACCTATCAAGAGGAATTAATAAATCAATTATTTAGTCAATTTTGTTTAGGAAAATAAATATAACTTATAGAATTAAGAAGGTGAATTATGAATTATGAAATAATTGTAGTTGGTGGTGGACATGCAGGATGTGAAGCCGCATTAGCGTGTGCTAGAAAAGGTCATAAGACAATTTTAGTTACTGGAAATATAAAAAATATTGCAGATATGCCATGTAATCCATCAATTGGTGGGAGTGCTAAAGGAATTGTTGTGCGTGAAATTGATGCCCTTGGAGGTGAAATGGGTGTCAATGCAGATAAAGGGCAAATCCAAATTAAAATGCTAAATATTGGAAAAGGTCCTGCTGTTCAAGCACTAAGAGCCCAAGCTGACAAGATAACATATCCAAAAGAGATGTTAAAAACTTTGCAAAATACTAAAAATTTAGATATTTTTGAGGCTATAGTAGAGGATTTAATTGTAGAAAATAATAAAATAAAAGGTGTTGTTTTAGAAAATGGAAAAACAATTGAAGCATTATCTGTAATTTTAACAACAGGAACATATTTAAAAGCAGATATTTTAGTTGGAGATACCAGAAGAAGAGAGGGACCTCATGGTGAAAAACCAAGTAATTATTTAAGTGAAAATCTAGAAAAATTAGGATTTAAAATTGTTAGATTAAAAACAGGAACACCACAAAGAATAGATAAAAATAGTATTGATTTTTCAAAAACAAGAGAAGAAAAAGGCGATTCAAAACATTTATCATTTAGTTTTGATAGTGTTCCTACATATAATATTGATGAGCAAATTTCTTGTCATTTAATATATACAACACCTGAAACTCATGAAATTATAAGACAAAATTTGAATAAATCTAGTATGTATGGCGGTTTAGATGATATTAAAGGAGTAGGACCAAGATATTGTCCATCAATCGAAGATAAAGTTGTAAGATTTTCAGAAAAAGAAAAACACCAATTATTTTTAGAACCAGAAAGCAAATACTATGATGATATATATATTCAAGGATTTTCTACTAGTATGCCATATGATGTACAAGATAAAATGGTACACTCATTGCCAGGATTGGAAAATGCTAAAATATTAAAATATGCTTATGCAATTGAATATGATGCAATTTATCCAACCCAATTAAAACAATCTTTAGAAACAAAATTAATTGATGGTTTGTTTACTGCAGGTCAAATTAATGGAACAAGTGGTTATGAAGAAGCAGCATGTCAAGGTCTAATTGCAGGAATAAACGCTTCATTAAAAATAGAAGGAAAAGAACCTTTAATATTAAAGAGAAACGAAGCATATATAGGGGTATTAATTGATGATTTAGTTACAAAAGGGGTAAGGGATCCTTATAGACTTCTTACTTCAAGGGCAGAATATCGTTTATTGTTAAGACATGATAATGCTGATTTACGTTTAAGAGAAATAGGTTACAATGTTGGTTTAATAGATGAGGAAAGATATAATAAATTTGTTACAAAAAAAGAAAAAATTGAAGAATTGAAACAAATGTTACAAGTTAATAAATTAACACCATCTGAGGAAACAAACGAATTTTTACAATCTATTAATTCAGCGATTTTAAAAGATGGAATAACCTTTTATAACTTATTAAAACGTCCAGAAATAAGCATGGACATAGTAAAAAAATATATAGATATAAATTTTGACAAGGATATTTTAGACCAAGTTGAAATATCTATAAAATATGAAGGATATATTAAAAAAGCGGAAAAAGAAGCGGAAAAGTTATTAAACTTAGAAAATAAAAAGATACCAGAAGATATAGATTATGATAGAATTCATAACATTGCCAGTGAAGCAAAACAAAAGCTTAAAGAAGTTAAACCCACTTCAATTGCTCAAGCGTTAAGAATTAGTGGTGTTAATCCAGCAGATATATCAATATTAATGATATATTTAAAGAAGGAGTATAATCGTGAATAAAAATGAATTTTTAGAAGCACTGAAAAATTTAAATATAACTCCTACAGAGGGACAGTTAAAACAATTAGAAGAATATTATCAATTGCTTGTAGAATGGAATGAAAAAATTAATTTAACTGCGATAACTGAAGAAGAACAGGTATATTTAAAACATTTTTATGATTCTTTGACTGTATGTAAAATTATAGATTTAAATAATCAAAGTAATTTATGTGATGTTGGAACGGGTGCTGGTTTTCCGGGAATCGTATTAAAAATATTTTATCCAAATTTAAAAATAACCCTAGTAGATTCATTAAATAAAAGAATAATTTTTCTAGATAAAGTTATAAAAAAATTAAATTTAACCGGAATCGAAACAATTCATTCCAGGGTAGAAGAATTTGCTAAAGATAATAGGGAAAAATATGATGTTGCTATAGCAAGAGCTGTAGCTCCAATAAATATTTTATTGGAATATTGTATTCCCATGATAAAAGAAAATAAATATTTTGTTTCCATGAAAGGAGATATTTCCCGGGAAATAAATATACTAGATAGCAGTTTAAATAAAATATCTGCAAAATTAATAAAAATAGAAGAATTCAATCTTCCAATTGAAAATAGTAAAAGAACGTTATTATTAATATCTAAAGATAAAAAAACAAATAAAAAATTTCCTAGAAAAAATTCAGAAATTAAGAAGCAACCATTGTAGCTTCTTTTTTTATTATTTCCCAAAAAACTATTGTATTATTTCCCAAATTATAGTATCATATATTTATAAAAGAATAAGGAAGGGGAAATATTATGGAAAATAATAGAAAAGTGGTAGAACTTCCTTTAGATGATGTTTTACCCAATAGATTTCAGCCAAGAATAAAATTTAATGAAGAATCAATTAATGAACTTTCAGAATCAATAAAAGAACATGGGGTAATTCAGCCAATCGTTGTGCGTCCTGTTGGAGACCGTTATGAGATTATTGCAGGCGAGAGAAGATATAAAGCAACAACATTGGCAGGCCTTCAAACAATTCCTGCTATAATTACTGATTTAAATGATAAGGATAGTGCCGAAGTTGCTTTGATTGAAAATGTCCAAAGACAAGACTTAACTCCTATTGAAGAAGCAATTTCTTATAAAAAAATTCTAGACATGGGATATTTAACTCAAGAAAATTTAGCAGAAAAACTAGGTAAAAATCAATCAACAGTCGCTAATAAACTTCGTTTGTTAAATTTAGATGAAGAAGTACAAGAGGCTTTATTAAATGAAAAAATTTCAGAAAGACATGCAAGATCTTTACTAAAACTTTCCAACTATAATGATCAAGTTAAATTATTAAATAGAATAATTAACGAGAGATTAACTGTTAGAAAAACAGATGAGGAGATAAATAAAATGTTAAATGAAAAAGAAGAAATCAACAAAAACAATGTGGAAATACTAGATTTAGATGAACCAATTGTAATTCCAGAGGAAGAACAAATGCCAGAGATAAATAATAATTATAATATTCCAAATTCTCCTATTATTGAGGAATCATCAATTGTAAAACCACAAAATTCAGAGTTTCAACTTCCTAAATTTGGCGAATTATTAAGTTCAACTGAAGATGATAGTACCCAAGGAGAAGAGTTAACGCCTAATAAGTTTTTTAATCTATTAGATGAATTTTCATCTGAAGAAACAGAGATTAAAAATGATGAACCAAGCGAATCTATTAATTCAGACTTTAGTAGTATGTTTAATAATTTAACATTTCCTGATGATGAAATTACATCTTCACCAAATTTTGGAATTCCTAATTTGATAGAAAATCCATCAAATAATGAAACAAAGTTTGAAAATAAGGATTTGGAGTCTATGGGCAATAATACATTTATGACAAGAGATATAAAAACAGTTATTAATACAATTAGAACTTGCACAGAAACAATTGAAAAATATGGATTTGAAGTAGATACAGAAGAATTTGATTTAGAAGACATGTATCAAGTTGTAATTAAAGTTAACAAGAAGTAGAGATACTTCTTGTTTTTTAATACCTATTAAAATAATAATTTTAAGTTTTTAAGTATTATCAGCTTTTTCAACGAAAAACAGACCTTGTCATAATTTGCTTTTTTTTTTTAGATATGCTAAGATTTGATTGGTCATGTAGTTGTATAACAAGTTTAGTGTTAGCAAATTTATGATCAGAATTTGGAGATGAAGATGTGGAAAAGATAAGTGTCGTAGTTCCTGTCTATAATGTAGAAGAATTTTTAGAAAGTTGTATAAAAAGTATATTAGCTCAAACATATAAAAATTTAGAAATTTTGCTATTGGATGATGGCTCAACAGATTCATCCGGTAAAGTATGTGATGAGTATGCTAAAAAGGATAATAGAATAAAAGTAATTCATAAGAAGAATGAAGGAATTTCAGCAACTAGAAATTTAGGAATTAAGATTAGTACTGGTGAATATTTAGTTTTTATTGATAGTGATGATTATATAACAAAGGATTTTTGTGAAATATTGTATAATAATTTGAAAAACACCAATTCAGACATTTCAATAGTTTCATATTGTGTTGTTGATGAAAACAAAAAAGTTATTTATGATGCTGCTAAAAAAACAGGTTTACAAGATGATCAAATAGTTATCTATAAAAGTTCTGCGATAATCAAAGAACTATTAAAACAAAAAACTATTAAAAATTTTGTTTGGAACAAATTGTTTAGAAAATCAGTTATCTGTAAATTTGATGTTGGTAAGATATATGAGGATATATCATTTAGTATAGATGTTTTTAGTAAAGCAAGTAAAGTTGTATATCAAAATACAAACTGTTACAACTATGCGAAAAGAAATTCAAGTATTACCGCAACAATTACAGAAAATAATTTAAAACAATTTTCAAACGCTATAGGTCAAAGATATAAAAAAATAAATGAGTATTATCCTAAGTTATCAAAATATAACATATACGCATTATTAGAGTCTACTCTGGCGTTAAGTACTAAAAACGCAATGTTAAACAGGAAATATAAAAAGATAGAAAGAGATTGTATTAAATTTATTAATATTATATTAAATTATGTTAAAATCAATGGAAATAATGTTCTGCACTTATTAGATGATTATCAAAAATTATGTATTTATCTAATGAAATATAACATAGATTTATATTTTTCATTTCTGAAAGAACAACAAACATTAAAATTATTAGGACAATTAAACTAATCAAAAATGGAGGTAAAACATGAAACCTAAGATATGTATTGTTGCTGATGTTCCTAATTGGGCTTTTGATAGTATTGCTCAAAAATTAAAAAAGGAATTAAGCTATAAATATGATATTAGGATAGTCTATTTTAATAGAAGAACAGAAGCGGATAATTTATATGAATTAATTGAAAACAATAGAGATTGCGATTTACTACATTTTTTAAATAGGAGAATGTTATTATTAATGGGGACTCCAGTATTTAAAGAAAAAGTTGAGAAAAAAGGTGAAAGTTTAGATAATTATATTTCTAAAATAAGTTGTAAATTAACAACTGCCATTTATGACTATATGGATATAGACCCAGAAGGAATAAAAGAACATGCTCTGATATTTAATAAATACACAAAAATGTATTATACTGCGACAAAAAAGTTATTTAAAATTTATAACTCTATAAAAGAATATAAAAAGCCAAGTGCTATGATTCATGATATATGTGATGAAACAATGTATATCCCTATGAATTTAGATAGATTTAATGAAGAAAATATTAGTAATAGACCACTTGTTATTGGATGGGTTGGAAATAGTGTGCATAATGATGAAAAAGGAATAGATTTAAAAGGTTTTAGAACTATTTTAAAGCCGATTGTTGAAGAATTAATTAAAGACGGATATGAGTTTAAAGAATATTATGCAGATCGTAATACAAATTGGAAGTTGGCTAGTGAAATGCCTCAATATTATAGTGAAATAGATGTTTGTATTTGTGTTTCTGCTCATGAAGGAACTCCAAGACCTGTTCTTGAATCAATGTATGCAGGAGTGCCAATTATATCTACTGATGTTGGGATTGTTCCGGAAGCCTTTGGCAAAAAGGAAAAATATTTTAATATAGGAGATAGAAATAATGGACAGAATGATCAACAAATTAAGAAAAAATTAAAAGAAAGACTTATTTATCTGTATAATAATCGAAATTTGTTCAAAGAACTTTCTGAAGAAAACATTAAAAGTGTACAAAAATTTGATGGTGGAAAAACAATAAAAGCATTTGAGAAATTTTTTAATAAGAGTTTAAAAAAATAAATATGGTGAGAAGATGAAAAATAATATTAAATTTACATTCATAGTTCCTAATTATAATAAGGGAATTTATATAGAAGAATGTTTAGCAAGTATTTATAATCAAACATACAATAATTATGAGGTAATAGTTATTGATGATGGAAGTACTGATAACAGTGTAGAAGAAATAAATAAATTTTCTATAGATAAATTTTTAGTTACGAATAGACGACAAGCCGGGGGAGCTAGAAATGAAGGACTCAAATACGCAACGGGAGATTATATCATATTTCTCGACAGTGATGATTATTTAACAAATAATAAAGTATTGGAAAAATTATCAAATTTAATAAATGACGAGGATATTATTTTCTTAAATTTTACAAAAGATAATTTTGGGAAAATACAAGAAATGATAGAAAACGAGGAGCCGATAAGTGTTAAAATTGAAAAAACAAATCTTTTAGGCTGTCCTACTAAATGTTTTAAAAGAGAATTAATTAAAGAACTTGTTTTTCCGGAAAATAAACGCTATGAAGATATAATTTTTACATTAGAAGCATTGTGTAAAACTCAAAATTATACGTATTTTAAAGAGTCTTTTTTTACTTATCGAAAGGTACCTAATAGCAATGCAACTTCTCCGCTTCTTGAAACAGCACAATTAGACATTTTAGAAGAAATAATAAAAATATATAGATTGTGTGTAAAATACCCAAAATATAAAAATAATCTTATGAATAGAATTAAAGGAGATAAAATACCTTTAAGACTAGATATTCTAAATACGCTGATTGAAACAGGGGAGAATAAATATAAAGATTATTTTTAATAGAGTTAATATTTAAGATAAGGAATTTTCCTTATTTTTTTTAATTTAAGTAAATTAGGGTATTTAATTGTCTTTTTATAATGTATATGTTAAACTTAAGGTAATAAATAGGAGGGTATATGGATAACGAAAAAAATAAATATGGATATTCATTAGAAGAACAAATGGCATGGCAATCATCACAAAATAAAGATTTAGAAAGAAGGGGGATTTTTGATTCTGGTGCTGGAGTGAATGAACCAGAGGAATGGTTGTCTCAAAAGTCGGGACCTGCAAATGAAGAAAATGCTATAGATTTAGCTATATTACATGATTGGTCAGAAAAAAAAGCAGTAGAACGAGAAAATTTATATAGTGAGGTTAGAAAGTTTGAATCAGAACAAGCAAAGGCAAAAAAAGAATTAGATGCATTTAATAAAATGACTTCATATGAAAAATTATATGATGCACTTTATCACTATGCACGTTATTTGAGTAAAAATAAAAATAATATCAAAGATGTTGAAGTGTCAAAAAAAATAGTGTCAGCAATGGTATCTGCAAAAAATGGAAACTTTGATGAAATGGAAAATCTTTTTGCTTTTTTACAGCAATATAGTAATTCAGAACCGTATTTAGCAGATGCTTTACCAGAATGGCAAAATTATTTTCATCAATGGCAACAAGAAGTTGAAAATATAAAAAAGAAAAAGTTTGAAGAAACTAAAACAGAATATAAAAAGAGTAACTTTTTAAGTCGTTTAATTTCTAAATTAAAAGGTGAAAAGTTAGAAATTCTTGAAGAAGGAAAGAAAAAGTAGTATGGATAGTAATGAATTACAGTCTAAATTTACGGAATATATAGATCAATTAAAAAACCAAAGTGTTAATATAAAAAGAAATGAGATAATAAATTCTTTAAAGGAACTAATATCTATTTTAGAAGTTGTGTATGCCAAAGAAGGAATTAAAATTGAATATTTAAAAAGTGATGAGATAAGGGATTTAGAAAATAATGATGCGTCTGAAGATGATTTCCTTGAATCATGTATTGTATATGTAGAAAATGTAAAAAACATTGTATCTAAATATTTAATGCATAAGTTATAATAGAAAAATAGAATAAAAACAAATGCTAAGATTTAAGTATTTGTTTTTTTAGTGAACTATTGTTAGCTGTTTATTGTAATAAATGTTTATAACTGGTAAAATACTATATAAAGAAATCTTTGTATGATATTTTACATGAAGGAGGCAATATGTTTAAAATACATTCTAAATACAAATCAAGTGGGGATCAACCGCAAGCAATAGAAAAATTAGTTAATGGAATTAGTGAAGGAAAAAAGCATCAAGTTTTACTTGGTGCAACTGGTACAGGAAAGACATTTACAATTGCCAATGTAATAAAAGAAGTTAATAAACCAACTTTAGTTTTAGCGCATAATAAGACTCTTGCTGGTCAACTATATGCTGAATTTAAAGAATTGTTTCCAGAAAACCATGTTGAATATTTTGTTAGTTATTATGATTATTATCAACCAGAAGCATATGTAGCAAAAACAGATACTTATATCGAGAAAGATGCTTCTATAAATGATGAAATTGATGAATTACGTCATGCGGCTACTGCGGCTTTACTTAACAATAAGGATGTTATTGTAGTTGCCTCTGTGTCATGTATATATGGAATTGGAGAAATTGAAGAATATAGAAACAAAACACTTACATTTTCAGTTGGTGATAATGTAAATAGGGACTATATCCTTGAAAAATTAGTTGAAATGTTATATGAAAGAAATAATTTGGATTTAAAAAGAGGAAGTTTTAGGGTAAGAGGAGACATATTGGAAATTGTGCCTATAGGGCAACACGGAAAAGCCATCAGAATTGATTTTTTTGGTGATGAAATAGAAAAAATAAGCGAATTTGATACGTTGACTGGAGCCGTAATAAATAATAAGAAAACATATACTTTATTTCCTGCTAGTCATTTTGTTACAAGTGATGATAAACTTACATTAGCGATTTCAAATATAAGAGAAGAATTAGATGTAAGATTAAAATATTTTTTAGATAACAATAAATTGCTGGAACACCAACGTTTAAAAGAAAGAACCAATTATGATTTAGAAATGTTAAGTGAGACAGGTTTTTGCAGGGGAGTGGAAAATTATTCACGACACATTGCTTTAAAAGAAGAAGGTGCAACACCAACAACATTAATTGATTTTTTTGGTGATGACTTTTTATTAATAATTGATGAATCTCATGTAACAGTTCCTCAAATTAGAGGAATGTACAATGGCGATAGAGCAAGAAAAAATGTTCTGGTTGATTATGGTTTTAGATTACCTAGTGCATTAGATAATAGACCTTTAATGTTTGATGAATTTGAAAAAAAGTTAGCTCAAGTAATTTATGTTTCTGCAACGCCTGGTGAATATGAATTAGCAAAAACAAATAATTCTGTTGTAGAACAAATCATTAGGCCTACAGGTTTACTAGACCCTAAGATAGAAATTAAATCAACAAAGGGTCAGATTGATGACTTAGTGGAACAAATACACAAAGAGAAAGATAATGGATTTAGGACTCTAATTACTACATTAACGATTAGAATGGCAGAAGAACTGACTGACTATTTAAAACAATTAGATATCAAGGTTGCATATTTACATAGTGAAATCAAAACGCTAGAACGATTGAAAATAATTAGAGATTTACGTTTAGGTAAATATGATGTTTTAGTAGGAATTAACCTTCTTAGAGAAGGCCTTGATATTCCTGAGGTTAGTTTAGTTGCTATAATGGATGCTGATAAGCAAGGATTTTTGCGTAGTGAAAAAAGTTTAATTCAGACAATAGGTCGTGCGGCAAGGAATTCAAATGGGCGTGTTATTATGTATGCAGATCAGATTAGTGATTCTATGAAGTATGCTATTTCTGAAACAGAAAGAAGAAGATCAATTCAAGAAAGTTATAATAAAATTCATAATATTGTACCTAAAACAATTATAAAAGATATCCATGAAACTATTTCTAATTCAACTGAAATAGAAAATAAAACTTCTGAAAAAATGAATAAGCAAGAATTAAATACTTTAATTATGAATATAGAATTAGAAATGAAACAAGCCGCTGCAAATCTTGATTTTGAAAGAGCCATGGAATTAAGGGATGCATTATTTGAATTAAAAAGTGATAAAAATTTATAATGTGATATAATATTTATAGGTGATGACAGAATGAAAATAATAATTAATAATAAAAATAGGAATCCTTATTTAGATTATTTTATAGATTGGTTAATCCATATGATTGGTTATTCCTTAGTGTTGATAACTGTTTCGGTATTGTTTCAAAAGACTATTCGAATTGATAATTCAATGTTTGGGTTTTGGGCATTTTTAGCTTCAATTATAATTTACATATTAAATAAAACTATAAAACCAATATTAGTATGGTTAACACTTCCAATAACAGGACTTACATTAGGGTTGTTTTATCCGTTCATTAATGTTTTTATATTACACATAGTTTCATGGATATTAGGCCCACATTTTTTGATAAGTGGCTTATTTATGAGTTTTATAGTAGCAATATTTATATCATTAATGAATTTGTTTATGGATTCAATCATAGATAGTATTTTAAGAAAGGGGTAATTTATGAATCCTGTATTTTTAGATTTAGGTTTTATTCAAATATATTGGTATTCAATAATGATTTTAGCTGGGCTTTTAATAGGCGGATGGTTGATTTTAAAAGAAGCAAAAAGATTTGGAATACCTGAAGATTTTATTACAAATTTATTTTTCTATGCTGTACCAATTTCAATAATAGGAGCAAGACTATATTATGTTATATTTAATTGGTCATATTATTCTAACCATATTGTAGATATATTTAAAATATGGGAAGGTGGATTAGCCATTCATGGTGGAATGTTATTTGGTCTAATCTGGGTTATTATATATACTAAAAAATATAAAGTTAACACCTTACGTATGTTGGATATGATAGTTGTTGGTTTATTGGTAGGACAGGCAATAGGTAGGTGGGGTAATTTCTTTAACGGCGAAGCTCATGGACCTGTAACAACTTTAGAGTTTTTACGTAATCTTTATTTGCCTGATTTTATAATTGAAGGAATGCACATTAATGGTATTTATTATCAACCAACTTTTTTATATGAATCTTTATGGTGTTTAATTGGTTTTATTGCAATTTTATTTATCAGAAGAGCAAAATACATTAAAATTGGTCAAATAACTGGCGTATATTTAATATGGTATGGAATAGGAAGGTTTTTAATTGAAAGTTTAAGAACTGATAGTTTAATGTTATTTGGCTTAAAGCAGGCACAACTTGTATCGGTTATAATGATTGTTATTGGAGTAATAATTTTAATAGTTAGAAATAAAGGCTCTAAATTTGAAAATCAATACAATAATAAAGGTGATATGCATGAAATTAGATTTTGATTGCGTGGTTATTGGCGCCGGGGTTGCAGGGATGACTTCGGCAATTTATTTGAAACGTGCAGGGATTAATGTAGCAATTTTTGAAAGAAGTTTTGTAGGTGGTCAAATAAATAAAACATATACAATAAAAAACTATCCTGGATTTCAAGAAATTGATGGACCAACACTTGCTCTTTCTATTTGCAATCAGTTAAAAGAATTAGATATACCAATTATTTATGAATCTGTTGTTGATATAATAAACGAAGATGAGTATAAAATTGTAAAAACCACAAAAAAAGATTATTTGACTAAGGCGATTGTAATTGCAACAGGTAAAAAGGAGCGTAGTTTAGGTTTGAAAGGTGAAAAAGAATTAATAGGCCATGGCATAAGTTGGTGTGCAACATGTGATGGAAACTTTTTTAAATCGAAAGAAGTGGCTGTAGTTGGTGGAGGTAACACCGCTATGGAAGACGCTTTATATTTATCCAATATTTGTAAGAAAGTTTATATAGTTAATAGAAGCACCAATTTTAAAGCGGATTTAATTCTTTTAAATCAAGCAAAAACAAAGAAAAATATTGAGTTTGTAACCGATAGTGTAGTAAAAACGCTTATTAAAAAAAATAATATATTACATAGTATTATTTTAGATAATGGGACAAAACTATCAGTTAGTGGTTTGTTCATAGCGATTGGTAGTGATCCTGTTGTCGAATTCTTAAAAAATTTAAATCTAAGTTTAGAAAATAATTATATTTTAGTAAATAAAAATATGGAAACATCAATTCCAGGAATATATGCTTGCGGTGACGTAATAAAAAAAGAACTATATCAGATAATAACTGCTGCAAGCGATGGAGCCATAGCCGCTAATTCAGTAAAAAATTATTTAAATAGATAGGAATGTTAAGATGAACAAAAAAGTAGTAGTGTTGGGTGGGGGCACTGGAATGTCCACGTTGTTAAGAGGATTAAAGCAATTTCCAGTTGATATAACTGCTATAGTTTCAGTTAGTGATGACGGAAAAAGTACCGGTAAAATAAGAGAGGAATTCAAAACTCCTGCATTAGGAGATATAAGGCGCGTCTTAGCGTCCCTTTCAGAAACAGAACCGTTATTTGAAAAAGTGCTAAATTATCGTTTTAATACCAATGGTAGTTTTAATGGTCATACAGTTGGGAATTTGTTATTAGTTGCAATGTCAGAGATTACAGGATCTGTATCAACAGGCATAGAATCTTTAAGTTCTATACTTAATTTGAAAGGTAAAGTATTACCATTAACAGAAGAGAGCAATAATACGTTAGTAGCCGAAATGGAAGATGGAAATATAATTGAAGGAGAACACAATATAACTAATTATGATGGTGCTATTAAAAGTGTTTGGTTTAAAGATAAGACTGAGGTTACTAAAGAATCTATAAAAGCAATTAAGGAAGCAGATTTAATAATTTTAAGTATGGGTAGTTTATACACAAGTATAATTCCAACTCTTATATGTAAAGAAATAAAGGATGCAATAGATGCTGGTAAGGGTAAGGTGTTATATGTTTGTAACATGATGACCCAACCGGGAGAGACAGATAATTTTAAAGTAAGTGATCATGTTAAAGTTTTAAATAAGTATTTAGGAAAAAAGAAAATAAGTACAGTTATTGCTAATAAAGGATTTATTAGTAAGACATTATCTGAACGCTATCATACACTTGAACAGAAAGATCCTGTTTTATTCGATGAAGAAGAATTGAAAAAACTAAATGTAAAAATAATCGCAGAAAATTTTGTAACAATAGAAGAAGAATGGCTAAGACATGATGTAATTAAAGTTTCTTTACACATATTTTCATGTTTACTATAGGTTGGTGATATAAAATGTCTTTTACTGGCGAAGTAAAATTAGAGATTATAGGTTTAAATACAATGGAAACCGAAAAAATTTCAGAATTATCTGCAATAATACATAATTCCAGTATTATAGATAATTATATTAAAATAAGTTCTGAAAACAATGGGGTTATCAGATATATTTTTAGTTTAATAAAGGATGTTTATAAAATTAACCCTAAAATCACAGTGCGTCGAGGATATAATTATAATAAAAATTATATATATATATTAGAGATTAAATCTAAAGCAGAAGAAATTTTACGCGATTTAGGTATTAAAGAAGACAATAAGATATTATCTATCCCTAAATCATTTATAATTGATGATGATTCATTAATTAGACAATATTTAAAAGGAGTTTTTTTAATGTGTGGAAGCATTAATGACCCTAAAAAGTCTAGATATCATTTGGAATTTCTAGTGTCCAATTTAGAATATGGAAATTATTTGAGTATTTTACTTAATAAATATAATTTAAATAGTAAAGTATTGAAGAGAGACAGCAAATATATGGTATATGTAAAAGAAGCTGAAAAAATAGGTGACTTTTTAAGAATTCTTGGAGCTACCAGAAGTTTACTTTATTATGAGGATATTAGAATATACAGGGATCATAAAAATATGACAAATAGACTTAATAATTGTGAACAAGCTAATGTAGAAAGAACAATGATAACCGCAAATGATCAAGTTAAAGATATAGAAGTAATAATAAATGCTGGAGGCCTTGAACTTTTAGATATAAAGGAGCAAATTATTGCAAATTATCGTTTAAAATATAAAGAGGCATCATTAACTGAACTTAGTGAAATTATTTCAATAGAAACAGGGCAAACTTTAACCAAGTCTGGAGTAAACCACAGAATGAAAAAAATTAAAGCTTTAGCACAGAAAATAAGGGAAAAACAAAATTAAGTTTTTCTTTTTATTTGAGATAATTTATAGTATAATAAGTGTAAATAAATTACTTAGGGAGGTATATATGAAGGTTATATTTCTAAAAGATTTAAAAAATCAAGGAAAAAAAGGTGAGATAAGAGAAGTAAAAGATGGATATGGTAAAAACTTTTTAATAAAAAATGGATACGCTGTAATGGCAACAGAAACTGGTGTTAAAAGGTTAAATGAAGAAAATGAGCAAGCAAGACAAAAAGAATTAGAGAATATTAAAAATTGCAATCAAATGAAAGAAAAATTAGAAAAATTAACATTAAAATTTAAAGTGAAAACAGGAACACAGGATCGTGTATTCGGTACGGTAAGTACAAAAATGATTGCAGAAGAATTAAAAAAACAAAATTTTAATATAGATAAAAAAACAATAAAATTAGATAATCCGTTATCTAGTTTGGGATTCCATAATGTTAAAATTGAATTACATAAAGAAGTAATTGCACAATTAAAAGTTGAATTAATGAAGTAGGTGAAATGATGCAAGAAAGAGTAATGCCACATAATATTGAGGCAGAACAATCTGTATTAGGTTCAATGTTTCTATCTAAATATGCCCTTCAAAAAGCAGTTGAGTCATTAACTAAAGATGTTTTTTACTTAGATAGTCACGCAAAAATATTTGAAGTTATATCTGACCTTGCAGAAAAAGGTAGTTCTATTGACTTAACTACAGTAACAGTAGAATTAGATAATAGAAAAATACTAAAACAAGTAGGTGATGTTAATTATGTTGCAGAAGTAGTAAATTCTGTACCTAGTGCGGCTAATGTTGATGAATACATAAAAATTGTTGAAGAAAAAGCAATTTTAAGAAGATTGATTAATGAAGCAACAGAAATTGTTAGTGACGGGTATAACTCTATTGATTCGGTAAATGATATACTTGATAATGCAGAAAAAAAGATACTTAATGTAGTTAAGACACGAAAAGGAACAGAATTTAGAACTATTCAAGATGTGTTATTTAAAACTCAAGCAGATTTGGAAAAATTAGCTCAAACAAAAAATGAAATAACAGGAATTGCAACAGGTTTTTATGATTTGGATAAAATAACTTCAGGACTACATGCTAATGAATTAATTATTATTGCAGCACGTCCTGCGATGGGAAAAACAGCATTTGCTTTAAATTTGGCAACCAATATTGCCGTTCAAAGCAAACAGACTGTTGCTTTATTTAACATGGAAATGGGTGCTGAACAATTAGCTATGCGTATGTTATCCTCATTGGGACAAATAGATGCATATAAATTAAAAAATGGCCGCCTAGAACATAACGATTGGAAAAGGGTTAATGAAGCAATAAGTCGTCTAGCTGATACAAAATTATTTATTGATGATACTCCAGGAATGACTATTAGTGAAATAAGGGCAAAATGTCGTCGTTTAGCAAGTTCAGAGGGGGGGTTAGGAATAGTTATTATCGACTACCTACAATTAATTAGTGGTTCTGCTAAGTATGCTGGGAATCGTCAACAAGAAGTTTCTGAGATATCCCGTTCATTAAAAACGCTAGCAATGGAATTAGGTATTCCAGTTGTTGCTTTAGCACAATTATCTAGAACTGTAGAAGGAAGAGAAGATAAGCGTCCACTATTAAGTGATTTGCGTGAATCCGGTTCTATAGAACAAGATGCTGATATAGTAGCATTCCTTTATCGTGACGATTATTATACTAAACAAATTACAATTGATGAAAATACTAGTGAGAGCGAATTTATAATCGCAAAACATCGTAATGGTCCCACAGCAACAGTAGATTTAATATTTAAGCGTAATACAAGTACTTTTATTAGTAAATTAAAGGAACCGATAAAAGAATGAAAGTAAGCGTATTAGCGAGTGGCAGTAAAGGGAATTGTTGTTATGTGGAAACTGCTACTGGAGAATTTTTAATTGATATTGGGGTAACTCCATCATATATTGAAAACAAATTACATTCTATCGGAAAAAACTCTAAAAACATCAATGCTGTATTTATTACGCATACTCATGTAGATCATATAAGTGGGTTGAAAACATTTATAAAAAAATATAATCCAATTATATATGTGACAGAAAAAATATATAAAGAATTAAGTACAAATATTCCTTCTGATAATTATGCAATTATAGGAAAAGAGTTATCAATCGACGATTTAAAAGTAAGCGTAATAAAAACATCGCATGATACAGAAGACTCAAATGGATATATTTTTGAAGAAAATGGTCATAGTCTTGTTTATATTACGGATACTGGATACATTAATGTTAAAAATCATAAAAAATTATCAAATAAAAACTTGTATATTTTAGAAAGTAATCATGATATTAATTTACTTATGAATAATCCTAAATATCCATATTATTTGAAGCAACGTATTTTAGGAGATAAGGGACATCTTTCTAATGAAGATTCTTCATATTATTTATCTTGCTTTATTGGAAATGAAACTAAGTGTGTAATATTAGCCCATCTAAGTGAACACAATAATACTAAAAATCTTGCCCTTAATTCCCTTAACCTAGCATTAGATAAAAGTAATAAAGAATGTGATCAAATAATTGTTGCAGAACAAAATGAAAGAACAGAGTTGATAGAAGTATGATTAAAGTTATTTGTGTTGGTAAAATTAAGGAAAAATTCTATAGATATGCAATTGCGGAATATTTAAAAAGATTATCTAAATATACAAAACTGGAAGTTATAGAGGTTGAAGATATTGATAATCAAAATCCCCAAATCTCTATGTCAAAAGAAAAAGATTTAATTTTAAGGCATCTTAATGGAAAAGAATATATAATTACAATGGAAATAGAAGGTCAAAAATTTAATTCAGTTGATTTATCACAGAAACTAACTAAAATTTTAAGTATCAATCCTAATATTGTATTTATTATTGGTGGTTCTAACGGTTTAGATTTAGAAATTAAAAAAATCAGTAATTTGAAATTATCATTTTCTGATTTAACATTTCCTCATCAATTGTTTAGGATAATGTTGTTAGAACAAATATATCGCTGTTTTAAAATTATTAATAATGAATCTTATCATAAATAATGTATAAAATAAAAGAGAATTGCTCAATATCTAATAGAGAGGAGCAATTCTTTTTATGAGAAAAACAATTATAATATTATTTTTAATACTAGGATTATATTATATAATCGGTTTAAAATCAGAGAGTATATTAAAAATTCCTGATAATGCAATAAGGTTTAGAGTAATTGCAAATAGTAATTCAGATTATGATAAGGAGATTAAATACAAGGTTCGCGACGATGTTCAAAAATATATGTCAAATATTTTACAAAACGTGGATGAAATTAATATGTCAAGGGACATAATTTCACAAAATTTAGATGAAATTGAACAAAGAATATCCAAAACATTATCGAGAGAATCATATATACTTCCTTACAAGGTTAATTTTGGATTAAATTACTTTCCAACCAAGGAATATAAAGGAATAACATATGATGCCGGATATTATGAATCGCTTGTTATAACGCTTGGAAGTGGAGAAGGGGATAATTGGTGGTGTGTTTTATTTCCTCCGTTATGTTTATTAGAAGCAGAAGAAGGAACAGAAGTAGAATACACATCTTTTGTAAAAGAAATTTTAGATAAATATGTATAAAAATAATCTCCAACAATAAAATTTGATAGGAGGTTTTTTTATGCACTTTTTAATTATTTTAACTATCGCAATAAGTCTTAGTATGGATGCTTTTTCTCTTTCTTTGGCATATGGAACATTTGGACTTTGTAAAAAAGACATGATAAAATTATCTACTATAGTAGGAATATATCATTTTTTCATGCCATTAATTGGTTTATTTGTTGGAAAAATATTTTTGAATATATTTCCTATAAATCCAGATATTATAGTTTTTATAGTACTAGTTTTTATTGGAGTGCAAATGCTTTTGGAATCTTTGAAAAAGGAAAATATTGAAAATAAAACTTCATTTTTAGAATTGTTAATTTTTGGTTTAGCTGTGAGTATAGATAGTTTTTCGGTCGGCATTGGTTTAAGTAGCATTTCGAGCAGATATATAATTTGTGCTTGTATATTTTCACTAACTAGTTTTCTTTTTACCTATTTAGGTTTAAATCTAGGTAAAGTAATAAATCATATTGTTGGTAAAATTTCTACTGCATTAGGAGGTTTGGTTTTAATTTTAATAGGAATAATTTATCTTTTCTAAAATGTAAACAAGTGTCTATTTCTTTAAAATTATTGCCTTTAATTTAGAAAAATAATATAATTGATATAGGTGATAGTATGTTACAAAACATGTGTAAAATGTTGGAAGCGGCTAAAAGAGGAGGATACGCAGTTCCACATTTAAATATAAATAATTTAGAATGGGTCAAATATATATTGGAAGTGTGTGAGGAAAGTAAGAGCCCTATTATCCTAGGAGTAAGCGAAGGTGCCGCAAAATATATGGGAGGATATAATACGGTTGTCATGATGGTAAAAGGACTATTGAAAGATTTAAATATTACAATTCCGGTTGCTTTACATTTAGATCATGGTTCTACATTTGAAGTATGCAAAAAAGCTATCGACGCTGGTTTTACATCTGTAATGATTGATGCTTCTAGATTTAGCATAGATGAAAATATTAGAATAACTAGAGAAGTTGTTGATTATGCTAAGACAAAAAATGTTAGTGTTGAAGCAGAAATAGGTCATATAGGTGGAACAGAAGATGAAATTTCGGCAGATATAGGATATGCTAAAATAGAAGATTGCATTAATTTATATCAAAATACTAAAATAGATTTTTTAGCCCCTGCTTTAGGAAGTGTTCATGGTTTATATAAAGGAGAACCAAAAATAGATTTTGATAGAATGCAACAGATTGGTCAAACTTTAAAGATTCCTATGGTGTTGCATGGTGGTACAGGTTTACCTGATGATATAATCAAGAGAGCAATAAGTTGTGGAATATGTAAAATAAATATTAATACTGAACTTCAAATTGAGTGGGCAAAAGGTGTAAGAGAAAAACTTGCTAATGATCTTAATGTGTATGACCCACGCAAAATAATTTCAGGTGGTGAAAATAATATGAAACATGCAATCACTGATAAAATCAAATTATTAGGTAGCTATAATAAAGCATAAACACACAAAAAAAATAAATACATATAAATATAGTGATAGTAGTGGAGGTTTTATATGAAACAAATAATAATAGAAGGTGGGCATGTTCTTGAGGGAACTATTAGAATAAGTGGTGCAAAAAATAGTGCAGTGGCTTTAATTCCAGCATCATTATTATGTGATGAAGAGGTAAGAATAGACAATATTCCTAATATATCAGATATTGATGCATTAAATGAAATTTTAGAGTATTTAGGTGCTAATGTAAAAAGAGATAAAAATACAATAGAAATTGATTCTAGAAATATTGTGAATAAGGAAATTCCAGAAGACATTTCAAGAAAATTAAGAGCATCATATTATTTTATGTCGGCATTGTTAGGGAAGTATAAAAAAGTAGAAATGTATTTTCCAGGGGGATGTTCTATTGGTGCCAGACCTATTGATCAGACGTTAAAAGGATTTAAAGAATTAGGTGCTGTTATATTAGAAGAGGGAAATAAATATACTATAACAGCAGAAGAATTACATGGTGGGCATGTTTATTTAGATATGCCTAGTGTAGGTGCTACTATAAATACGATGCTAGTTGCAGTAAAAGCCAAAGGAAAAACTATTATAGAAAATGCGGCAAAGGAACCCGAAGTAGTAAATGTTGCTACTTTCTTAAATAATATGGGTGCAAAAGTATCTGGAGCAGGAACAAGTGAAATTGTAATAACTGGTGTTGATTATTTAAAAGGGTGTTTTACGGAAGTTATTCCGGACAGAATTGAAGCTGGAACATATATGATTGCGGGAGCCCTTTTGGGAAATAAACTAAAAATAGATAATATTATTCCTGACCATGTAGAATCATTAAGTTTAAAATTAAAAGAAATGGGTATCCCTATGGAAATAGGAAGCGATTACATAATTATTAGTAAAACGGATAATATGAAGAAAATTAATGTAAAAACTTTGGGATATCCTGGTTTTCCAACAGATCTTCAGCAACCTCTTACAACGTTATTAACACAATGTAAGGGTAGATCTGTTTTAGAGGAGACAATTTATGAAAATAGATTTCAAAATGTAAAATATTTAAATGAATTGGGTGCAAATATTGAGATTTGTGATAGAAAAATATATGTTCAAGGCCCAACCGAATTAGTGGGGAAAGAAGTAACAGCAACGGATTTAAGAGCAGGGGCTTGTCTTGTTTTAGCGGGATTATTAGCAACTGGAAAAACTACAATAAAAGAAGTAGAACATGTGTTACGTGGGTATGAAAATATTGTTGATAAATTAAAAAATGTTGGTGCCAAAATAACTTTAAAAGATGTATAAAAAAACTTCCAAAAAATATAATTAAGTAGGATATTTCCTACTTTTTTTAGGAGGTTTTATGAAAAAAATTATTATTATAATTTCAGTAATAATATCGGTTTTAATAATATATTTAATTACGGTTGATAGAAAAATTTATTATTTAGCCTTAGGAGATGATATTACAATTAATAAAACAGAAGATGATTGTGGTTATTCTAATTATGTAAGAGATTATTTAGAATATTACGGGAAATTAGAAATTTATATTAATGAATTTTCTCAAAAAAACTACAGGATTACGGATTTAATAACTGATATTGACAATAACAAGAAAGTAAAAGTTGGAAAAACAGAAAAATCAATTAAAAACGCATTAATTAAAGCAGATTTACTAACTCTCTCTATTGGAATGAATGATTTAACTTCAATTATTAATATGGAAACATTAGGATATGAACAAGACTATCAATATTTTTATAATCGTGCAGATGAAATAATAAAAGATTTAGAAAAATTACTTATTATTATACGTGAGTATTGCAAAGAAGACATATTTTTAATTGGTATTTATTATCCTTATCAACTTCAAAATTCAGAATTAAATAACGTTTTTTCTTATTTAAATAATAGATACAAGGAAATTTGCAGAATTTATAATGTAAATTATATAGAAATTTATGATTTATTTAATGCTAATCCTGCATATTTGGCTACTGATACGAATCAGCCTTCTAAAGAAGGTCTGGAGGCCATAGGCAATCAAATTGTTGTAATGTTAAATAATAGATTATTAAAAAAGAGTTGATTTTATAAAAAAAGATTGTTATAATATAGAAGCATTAAATTTCTATGGCATGAATTTGCTATGGCGGAAGGAGAAAAATTATGAGAAAAGGAATACATCCAAATTATGTAGAAACAGAAGTAACTTGTGCTTGTGGGAATACATTTAAAGTAAAATCAACAAAGCCTCAATTACATTTAGAAGTTTGTGACAAATGTCATCCATTTTTCACAGGAATTCAAGGTAAAACTACAAAAACTGGTAGAGTTGAAAAATTTAATCGTAAATACGGTTTAAATCAAGAAAAATAAGCAACTATTGCTTATTTTTTTGATTCTTAAATAAAAAAAAGAGCGTTTGGGTAAATGTTGAAAATAAATGATTTTTGTATTGTATAGACTTCGGTCGTTTTCCCCAATAGAATTTAATTATTTTTTCCATCTATCACACTATTATGAAGTCTTTTCATTCTGCTTATATAATGTTCAATATACATTCTTTTATTATTTATATTTAAATTCATCAGTATAAGAATTTCCTTTATTAGTAAGATTTTCAATCCATTTATTTTTACTTGAATATCTGTAAATAATATTTTTTACATTATTATCATTAATTTTTTTATATTATATAACATGATATAATAAAAAATTATAAAGTAGGCTTTATTTTTATAGTCTACTTTATAGAATCAATTTTACTCATATACTTCTCTTTTGCTTTTTTTTTAATTTTGTGATATATTAACTATGCAATGAGAAAGGTGGTAATAATGTGAAAAAAGCATTTATAATAGTTTTGCTTTTTGTATTAGTAAGTGTTACCGCATTTTTAGGATTTTCTAGTGATAAAAATAATCAACCTCAAACATATTATCAAGTTTATTTAGATGGTGAGTTATTAGGAAATATTACCTCTAAAAAATCATTAGAAAAGTATATAACAAATACTCAAAGATATATTAAAGAAAAATATAACATAGATGATGTGTATGCACCAAATGGTTTGGAGATTAAAAAAATAGTTAGTTTTCAAGAAAATATAATGGGTGTAGATGATATTTATCAATTAATACAAGAAAGAAAACCCTTCACTATAAAAGGATACCAAATAACTATATTTTCTGATGATATTAGTCAAAAAATATATGTTTTAGACGAGAAAGTATATCGTACTGCATTGGAAAATTCTATAAAGACGTTTGTAGGAACTGAAGGGTATACAAGTTATATAAATAAAACACAAAAGCAAATTACAGATGTTGGAACATATATTAATAATATTTATATTGAGAATCAAATGACAATCAAAGAAACATATATTTCAACAGATGAACAAATTTACACAAGTAGTGATGAATTAACTAAGTATTTATTATTTGGAACAACGGACCAACAGAAAATATACAATGTTAAGTTGGGTGATACAATCGAACAGGTTGCTTTCGATAATGAAATTAGTGTAGAAGAACTGTTAATATCTAATCCTAAATTTAAAACTTCTAATGCACTATTATATCCGGGGTTAGAAATAACAATTGGAATTTTAAGTCCACAGATAAAAATAACAGTTGAACAAGAGGTTGTAGAGGATTTTGTTGATAAATATAAAACGATAGAACAAGTTGATGAAAATCTTAATGTAGGAGTAACCAAAGTCACACGAGAAGGTGAAGATGGTTTATTAAGAATTAAACAAAATGTTAAAATAACGAATGGAACAACAGTATATATAAAGCAAGTTTCTAAACAAGAAATGAAGCCGTCCATTTCTAAGATTGTTGTTAAAGGTGGAAAAAAAGTTAACGGTGTTGGAGATTCTAATTGGGTTTGGCCAACTGATAGTGGATGGAAGATTACTTCTAATTATGGATATAGAATTAATCCGATCACTGGAGCACGTGAACTCCATGGTGCTATTGATATTGCAGGAACTGGATATGGTTCAAATATTTATTCTGCCAATAATGGAGTCATTTATAAAGTGGCTAATGATGCGATTAATGGAAAACACGTTGTAATTAATTATAATAATGGTTACTATATCCAATATAATCATTTGAGCAAATATGCGGATAATATTGCTGTTGGTGCATACGTTGAAAAAGGTCAGGTAATAGGATATATGGGAATGACTGGGCAGGCTACAGGTCCTCATTTACATTTTGCGGTTTGGTATGGTGGACCTCCATTTTCTTGGTCAGCATATAGGGTTAATCCTTGGACATTATATAAATAAACATCTCAAATGAGATGTTTTCCTTTTCTTTAAATTATAGTATAATAAATATGGAGAGTGGTATTATGAAAATAGTAATCGCGAATGATCATAGAGGAACAAAATTAAAAAATAGAATTATTAATATGCTAGAAAAAAAAGGTTATGTTGTGGAAAACTTAGGCACCAATGAAGAAGAATCTGTACATTATCCTGAATATGCTTTTAAATTAGGGGAAAAATTATCTAATAAACAAGCCGATTTTGGTATATTAATATGTGGAACTGGTATAGGTATGAGTATTGCTGCTAACAAAGTAAATGGAGTAAGATGTGCTCTTGCACATAATGTGACTACTGCTCAATTAGCACGACAACATAATGATGCCAATGTTTTAGCTATTTCTGCTTCACTAAATTTCTTCACAGCTAAAAGAGTTATAAATACTTTTTTAAAAACTAATTTTTCGGATGAAAAAAGACATATTGATAGAATTAATATGATAAAGGAATATGAAAATCATGCTTAAAACAGTCTTATATATAGTAACAGTCGTTTTGTCCATCTGGGCATTAGATAGCATTAATATTACTAATTTATTTAAAAAAAACAGATATTATCAATCGCGACTATTATATTTATTTGTGGCATTTTCATTATCTTATTTGGTTGTAAATTTCTTTTATGATTTCTTTTTATATTCAAAATTTATATAGACAAATATTTTGTCTATTTTTTTTGACAAAATATTTAAAATTTATAATATATAATAATGAAAAGTAAATAATATAAAAGAGGGATTTTATGAAAAAATTAATTTTTTTAATATTAATTATTATATTTTTGCCATATTTAATAGTTACTTTTTTTATAAAAGATAACAACATAAAATTTTATTATTCTACTAATATGACAATCAGGGTTAAAAGGAGTAAAACCGGCTTTATTGAACAAGTACCGTTTGAAGATTATGTGGTGGGTGTTTTAGCGGGAGAAATGCCAGTAAGTTTTGAGTTAGAGGCTCTAAAGGCTCAGGCTGTTGCCGCCAGAACTTATGTGATGAAAAAGTTACAATCAAGTTATAATAAGGAATATGATGTAGTTGATACTGTAGACAATCAAGTATATATTAGTGATTCAGAACTCAGGAGTAAATGGAAAGATGAATATCAAAAAAAAATTAATAAAATAAAACAAGCGGTAGTTGAAACTAAGGGTGAATATTTAACCCATAATGGGGAGGTTATTGAAGCATTATTTTTTTCAACTAGCGTTGGAAAAACAGAGAATAGTGAGGAAATATTTTCAACAAAATTACCATATTTAAGGAGCGTGGATTCATCTTGGGATGAAGAAGTTTCACCGGTATTTAATGATTCGTTTGAATTTAGTTTACAGGAATTTTATGACAGATTAAACCTTCAATATAGTGAAAATTTAGATTTTAAAATAATAAAGACCACCAGTACAGGAAGAATAAAAGAAGTAACTATAAATAATAGTTATTTTACTGGTAGTCAAATATATAGTTTGCTTAATTTGCGCTCTACTTTTTTTAATATGTCTCAGGTTGGTAATAATATAGTTATTACTACTAAAGGATATGGTCATGGAGTCGGATTAAGCCAATATGGAGCCTTAGCAATGGCTAAAAAAGGTTATAATTATCAACAAATATTAAGTTATTATTATTTAGGAACTAATATAGAAAAAATTTAAAAATAAAAGTATAAAAGAAATTATTTTGCTCACACTTAAAATAGAGGTGAGAAAATGAGGAATAGAAGGTTAAAAAAACCAGTAGTTTATTGTTTGTATGCATTAGGATTTGTAATGCTACTAGGTACACTTTACTTAATAGAAAGTTTTATGCCTACCAATAGTTTTAATGGAGTAGATGATGATTACGTTAATGAAACTATTTTTGATTCAGAAATACCAGTAATCAATACTGTTGATATCATTATCCGTCCGTATGTAGCAAAAGATGTGAAAATTGTAAAAAACTATTATGATTATAAAGATGAGGCAGGAAAACAAGAACAATCATTGCTATTTTTTGAAAACACATATCTTCAAAATAGTGGGGTAAGTTATGGTAAAGAAGAAATATTTGAAGTAATTTCTATCTTAGATGGAACAGTTACTAAAGTAACAGATGATAAGACTTTAGGAAAAATTGTAGAAGTGACTCATAGTAATGATATGATTAGTATTTATCAAAGTCTAAGCGAAGTAAATGTTGTGGAAAATCAAGAAATAAAACAGGGAATGATTATTGGAAAAAGTGGAACTTGTAATTTAGAAAAAGATTTAAATAATCATTTACATTTTGAATTAATAGTAAAAGGTTTAGTTGTAAATCCTGAAAATTATTATGATAAAAAAGTTTCTGAAATTTAGTATGAAGCTTTTTTTCGAATAAAAGAACTCCTAATATATATAATTTATTAAGGGGTGTATTTTATGGATAGTGTTATTTCTATAAGGGTAATTAGTGAAGCAGATTATATAATTGAAACAGGAAAAACAGTACGAGAACTTGCTCAAATTTTTAAGGTGTCAAAAAGTACAGTACATAAAGATTTACATGAGAGATTATTAAAAATAGATAAAAATAAATATAATAAAGTAGATGAAATTTTAAAATATCATACAAATGTCCGACATTTAAGAGGCGGTGAATCTACTAAAAAAAAGTACCAAAAAATGTTTAATCCACTATCATAAAAAAAACGGTTATGCTATAATAAAATAAATAGAAAAGAGGATGATAAAATGTTTGCTAAAGATATAGGAATAGACTTAGGAACTGCCAATGTATTAATCTATGTTAAGGGTCAAGGAATAGTTCTAAATGAGCCAAGTGTTGTTGCAATAGATGCAGAAACCAAAAAGCCTTTGGCTGTAGGTTCTGAAGCAAGAGATATGCTGGGCAGAACGCCTGGTTCTGTAATAGCAATTAGGCCTATGAAAGATGGAGTAATCGCAGATTTTGATGTGACCGAAATAATGTTAAATCATTTTATTCGCAAAGTAAATGGTAAAAGTTTCTTTTCTAGACCAAGAATATTAATTTGTTGTCCTTCAAATATTACTGGTGTTGAAAAAAACGCTATAAAAGAAGCTGCAGAGAGAACGGGTGCTAAAAAGGTTTTTTTAGAGGAAGAACCAAAAGTAGCTGCTGTTGGAGCGGGAATGGATATTGCAAAACCAAGTGGAAATATGGTAATTGATATTGGTGGGGGTACTACAGATATAGCAATTTTATCTTTAGGGGGAATAGTAACAAGTTCTTCGATAAAAGTTGCTGGAAATACTTTTGATGCTGACATAGTAAAATATATAAAAGACAAATATAAGTTATTAATAGGTGATCGTACTGCTGAAGATATAAAAATGACTGTTGGAAATGTTTATCCTGATTCCAAACCAGAAAAAATGCAGGTAAGAGGAAGGGATTTAGTGACAGGGCTTCCACATACTATTACTGTAACTTCTGAGGAAGTAGAGGAGGCTTTAAGAGAAAGTATTTATACAATTATCCATACAGCCAAAGGTGTTTTAGAAAAAACACCACCTGAATTATCTGCAGACATTATCGATAAAGGAATTGTAATAACTGGTGGTGGAGCATTGATTAAAGGTTTTGATCAATTATTAGCACATGAATTAAAGGTCCCTGTTTTTGTTGCAGAAAGTCCTCTAACTTGTGTAGTGGAAGGAACAGGAATTCTTTTAGATAATTTGCATTTGATAGATAATTAACAGATTTTGTGTCTGTTTTTTATTTGTTGTGATATAATAATAAAAGGTGACGATGTATGAATCAAGAAATATTAATGAAAATTTTTTTAATAGTAATGACAACATTTATATTTGTAGCGCTTATAACACCATTTATAAAAAAGATTGCCATTCATGTTGAAGCAGTTGATATACCAGACAAAAGAAAAGTGCATACTAAGCCCATGCCTAGATTAGGAGGCTTAGGAATTTATTTTGGTTTTCTTTTAGGATATATGTTGTATGGGCAACATAGTGAAACTATGAATTCAATATTAATTGGTAGTTTTATAATTGTATTAACTGGAGTAGTTGATGATATTAAACCATTAAAAGCCTCTACCAAATTTATAGGTCAATTAATTGCAGCTTTGATAGTAGTATTTTATGGAAATATCGTTTTAAAAGATGTTAGTGCTTTTGGAATATATATTAATTTTGATATATTGGCTTATCCTATAACATTATTGTTTATTTTAGGATGTATTAACTGCATGAATTTAATTGATGGCTTAGATGGGCTAGCATCGGGTATTAGTTCAATTTATTTTTTAACAATAGGTATTATCGCAACAATCAATGGATCACTTGGTTTAGATTTTATTTTGACATTTGTTATGTTAGGTTCTAGTTTAGGGTTTTTAGTTCATAACTTTTATCCAGCAACCATATTTATGGGTGATAGTGGTTCAATGTTTTTAGGATTTATTATTGCGGTTATTGCTTTACTAGGATTTAAAAATGTAACGATGACTTCACTAGTTATTCCACTGCTTATTTTATCTATTCCTATTTTAGACACTTTATTTGCTATTATTAGAAGAATATTGAAGGGAGAAAGTATTTCTACTCCTGACAAATATCATATTCATCATCAATTTTTAAATAGAAATTTTTCGCAAAGAACTACAGTATTAATAATTTATTTTATTAATTTATTGTTCTCTTTTGCTTCAATAGTTTATGTATTAAAAAATAGGGCATTAGGTTATATTATTTATGGAATATTATTATTTATTGTTATAATGTTTGTGTTAAAAACTAATGTTATATTTGACCATGAACAAAAAAACAAAAAATTAAGGAAAGAAATTAAAAAATAATTTCTTTTTTTGTATAAAATTATTTTTATGGTGTCATAATAAAATGGTGATATTATGGAATTTAATATAATGGAAGTATGTGATGTAATTTTTAGGGCATTATTATCCCTTATAGCCCTTTTCTTTGTTACCAAACTTTTGGGTAAAAAACAGGTATCACAACTTTCTTTGTTTGATTATGTGATTGGAATCTCTATAGGTAATTTTGCGGCTGAAATGACGACTGATTTAGAACTTTCATATGTTAATGGAATAGTGGCGGTATTAGTTTTCGGATTGGTTGCATTCTTAGTATCTTATTTCACTATGAAAAGTATCACGCTCCGTCGTTTTTTTATAGGCACTCCAACAATTTTAATTCAAAATGGTAAAATATTAATTGATAATTTAAAAAAATCTAAGCTTGATATTAATGATTTGTTAGAACAGTGTCGCGTTAGTGGCTATTTTGATATTTCTCAGATAGAATATGCCTTGATGGAGGCAAACGGAAGGTTAAGTATATTACCAAAAGGAGAATATTTACCTGTTACTATAAATGACATGAAATTAAAAGTTCAAAAACAAGGATTATGTGCGAATGTTATTATTGATAGTAAAATTATGACAAAAAATTTAAAAATTATCGGTAAGGATGAAATATGGTTAGAAAAAGAATTAAGGATAAAGGGATATAAAGAGTTGGATAACATTCTTTTAGCGACATTGGATATTAACGAAAAATTAGTAATATATGAACGAAGTGAACAAATCAGTGCATTTAATGTTTTAGAATAAAAAAATATGGTTAGCTACCATATTTTTTTAGACCTTTTTTTATTTTCTTAATTTTAGATTTATTTAAATTTCCAGTAAAGGTTAAAATTATTGCAGAACCAATAATTAATCCAATCATAAAATAATTTCTTGTATTATTATTTTCTTTTGCTTGCTCTTGCCAAATTCCCACTTTGTTAACTTTGGCAATTGATTGATGGTCCTCTAAAATACTTGTATATTTATAATCTCCGTAAAGATAAGCGACTTCAGCTAGGCCTTCTTTAATTATTTCATCTTGTAATAAATAATCATCTACCCATACCCATACTAAGTGTCTGTTATATTTGTCTAATTTATCACTGTTTGACTCATATTCTATTTCTACTTTTTTAGCATTCATAAGTCTATTACAAGTATATTCACTTGCCTCTTTACCAAATGATTCTTCACCCTTTGTGGGATGTTTTGTTTCTGGTGTATCAATTGCCAAAAACCTAATTTTTATTTCTGAATCATTTAATATTACGTTGGCAGTATCGCCATCTATACAACTGTTAAATGTTACTTCTATTCTTTCTTCAGCATAGCAAATATTTATACTAATAAAAAAAGTTAAAATTAATAATAATATCTTTTTCATAAACTACCTCTAAAATAATTTTACGATAAAATGTAAAAAAATTCTACTTATTAAATAAAATCTTTACATAATTAAGTAAAATGTGATATAATACGGCAGTTGAAAAGGGATGAAAATATGAAAAAAATTAGAAATATAGCTATTATTGCCCATGTTGACCATGGAAAAACCACTTTGGTTGATAGTTTATTACATTTATCTGGTACATTTAGGGAAAATGAAGAAGTAGAAGAATGTGTTATGGATTCTAATGATATTGAAAGAGAGAGAGGAATTACCATTTTATCAAAGACTACTGCAATCAATTATAAAGATTACCGTATTAATATATTAGATACTCCAGGACATGCTGATTTTGGTGGAGAAGTAGAACGTATTATGAATATGGTAGATGGTGTACTATTAGTAGTAGATGCCTATGAAGGAACTATGCCACAAACTAGATTTGTATTAAAGAAAGCATTAGAAGCAGGAGTTACTCCTATTGTAATAGTTAATAAAATTGATAAACCAGCTGCTAGACCAAAAGAAGTAGTTGACGAGGTATTAGATTTATTTATTGAATTAGGTGCAGATATTGATCAATTAGAGTTCCCAGTAATTTATGCATCAGGTTTATCAGGAACGTCAAGTTTAAGCCCAGAATTAGAAACGCAAGAACATACAATGGAACCTGTATTTGAAGCTATTATTAACCATATTCCGGCACCTGATGTTGATATTGAAGGGGGATTTCAATTTCAACCTGCCTTGTTAGATTATAATGATTTCGTTGGAAGAATTGGTATTGGACGTGTAAAACGTGGTACTGTTAAGGTTAACGAAATGGTTTCATGTGTTAGATTAGATGGTTCTATTAAGCAATTTCGTATTCAAAAAATGTTTGGATTCTTCGGATTAAAGCGTATTGAAATTACTGAAGCTAGTGCAGGAGATATTGTTGCAATTGCAGGACTTCCAGATATAAGTGTTGGAGAAACCGTTTGTACTATGGGAAAGGAAGAAGCTTTACCACATTTAAGAATTGATGAACCAACATTACAAATGACTTTCGGTGTAAACACATCACCATTCTGTGGTCGAGAAGGAAAACTTTTAACAGCAAGTAAGATTGCAGAACGTCTTAGAAAAGAAACAGAACGAGATGTATCTTTACGCGTAGTTCCTAGTGATAATGAGTCATTCGTAGTATCAGGACGAGGAGAATTACATTTATCAATATTAATTGAAAACATGCGTCGTGAAGGGTTTGAATTACAAGTATCAAAACCTGAAGTAATTATAAAAGAAATTGATGGTATAAAATGTGAACCATTTGAAGATGTTCAAATTGATATGCCAGAAGAATATATGGGTAATGTAATTGAGGCTTTAGGAAATCGTGAAGCAGAATTAGTAAATATGACCCAACAAGATGGACAAGTTAAAATTCATTATATTATGCCTTCTCGTGGTCTTATTGGATTTACAACGGATTTTATGACAATGACTAAAGGGTATGGTATGTTAAATCATACATATCTAGAATATAGAAAAATGGCTAGTAGTAAAGTTGGAGAAAGAAAATTAGGTGTACTAGTTTCTATGGAAAATGGTAAGGCAACTGCATATGCGTTGGGACAATTAGAAGATCGTGGTGTAATGTTTATTGAACCAGGTGCAGAAGTATACGAAGGGATGATTGTTGGAGAACACAATCATGATAATGATTTGGCGGTTAATGTTGTTAAAGGTAAAAAATTAACAAATACACGTGCTTCAGGTAGTGATCATACAGTAGTATTAAACAGACCACGTATTATGAGCCTAGAAACTTGTTTAGATTACATTAATAGTGATGAACTTGTTGAGGTTACACCTGTTGGATATCGTTTAAGAAAGAAAATTTTAAATACTGAACAACGTAAAAAATTTGATAGTAAAAAATAAAGGAATTAATAATGTTAACTCATTACTAATTCCTTTTTTTCTTCCACTATACTTTTATCAAAAAAATTTGTGATATCGACATTTAAAAAAATTGCTATTTGTTCTAGTGTATCAATAGAAATAGTTTGATAAGTATCTGATTCTAATTTAGCAATAAAACTTTCGCTTAAGAGTAATGTTTCTGCTAGTTTTCTCTGAGTAAATCCTTTTTCTTTTCTATACTTTTTAATATTCTTACCAATAACATTATAAATGTTAATTTGTTTGCTATTTGTCATACTATCACCATCTTTATTTTCTCATATAAATTATTTTCAAATCATAGACAAATAGTCTATGTTGGGCTATAATTAAATAGGTGATAAAATGTATACAACAGAACGCTTGAAAACAATTAGAAAGCAACATGGTTACACTATATATCAAATGGCTGAAAAAATAGGTATAACGCCTTCTTTTTACTCTCAAATAGAGAATAAAAGAAGACGTTTATTTTATGACACTGCCTGTTTAATCGCCCGTGTTTTTGATATGAAACCAGATGAAATATTTTATATTAATAAATAATTATGATAAAATAAAATTGGTGATTTTATGAGAGGTGAAAATCTTAATTTATGTTATGGTACAGAAATAATTTATGAAGATGCCTCTTTTTTTATAAATAATGATGAAAAAGTGGGTATAGTAGGAGTTAATGGTGCTGGGAAAACTACTTTGTTTAAATTAATTTTAAAAAAAGAAATATTAAATAGTGGTAAAATAACAATAAGTAATCATAAACGAATTGCTTATCTTCCACAAGAAATCGAATATTTAGAACAAGAAAAGTTAGTGATAGATTATTTATTGGAAGCTAGACCAATTAAAAAATTGCAGAAAGAAATAGAAGAAGCCTATATTGAAATAACAAAAATTGCTGATTTAAAAAAGCAAAATAAACTGTTAAAAGAAATTGGGAAAAAACAAGAATTGTTAGAATATTATGATTGTTATAATGCAGAAAATACACTATTTGAATTGTTAGATAAAATGAATGTAGACTTTGAATTGTTAGATAAAAAATTAAAGGAATTATCGGGAGGTCAAAAGTCTAAGATTGCTTTTGTTCATTTACTTTATGAAAATGCAGATATACTTTTATTAGATGAACCAACAAATCATTTGGATCATGATACTAGACAATATATAACGGATTATTTAAAAAATTATCATGGAATGGTTTTAATTATATCCCATGATACAATATTTTTAGATGAAATAGTTGGAAATATCCTATATGTAGATAAAAATACTCATAAGATAAATAAGTATTTAGGTAATTACTCAACATTTTTAAAAAAGTTAGAACAAGAGAAGGTTATAAACGAAAAAATTATTGAAAAGCAAGCCTTAGAAGAAAAGAAATTAAAAGATTTTATTCTTCAGTATTCTAATTCCTCAGGAAAAAGAAAAAGAATCGCTCAATCTAGGGAGAAATTACTTGCTAAAAAACAAAAACAATATATTTCTAAAATAGAAACACAAAAAGCAGCAAGAATAAATATTCAACCTAACAACGAAGGTTCTAAGATTCCGATAAAAGTAAATAATATTAGTTTTAATTATCCAGATTCTAAATTGTTATTTGAGAGGTTATCGTTTATGATTCAAAATAAAGAACGTTTTCTCATTGTTGGTGAAAATGGAGTTGGCAAGTCAACATTATTAAAACTTTTAATAAAACAATTAAAGCCCAATGAAGGTTCAATTTGGTTTGGAAATAAAACAGATATTGCATATTATTCCCAAGAACAAGAAGATTTAGATTTAGATACAACTATCTTGAAAAATGTAGATGATAAAAATTTTAGTGAACGTGAATTAAGAACGATACTTGGAAGTTTTTTATTTTTTGGTGATGATGTTTTTAAAAGTGTAAATATTTTGTCACCAGGCGAAAAAGCTAGAGTTTTACTTGCAAAAATTATGTTGAAACGTGCTAATTTGCTTATTTTAGATGAGCCGACTAATCACTTAGATGTTGAAACACAAAAGGCTATAGGTAATAATTTTGCAAATTATAACGGAACAATAATTTTGGTTAGTCATAATCCTGAATTTGTTGAACAAATCGGAATAGATAGGATGTTAATTCTGCCATCAGGTAAAATTACCAACTATTCTAAAGAAAAGTTAGAATATTATTCAACTATTAATAATAAATAATTATAAAAACTGCTTAGCAATTGTTAAGCAGTTTTGTTATTAAATCTTTATAACTAATTCCTTTTTGAATAAATAATTGTGGATACATGCTAATTGATGTAAAACCAGGAAGAGTATTAATTTCATTTATATAAATTTGTTCATTTGTCTCATCATAAAAAAAATCTACTCTTGCAAATCCACAACCTTCTAATCCGTTAAAAGCAATTTTTGCATATTCCTTAATTTGATCACTTACACTCTTACTTATATCAGCCGGAATTAAAGTATATGATTTTTTATTTTCATATTTAGCGTTATAATCATAAAAATCATTAGCTGATTTAATTTCCCCAACTTCTGAAGTGCAACAAATTTTATCTTTTATTATTGCACATTCTAATTCTCTTGCTATAATAAATTTTTCCACAATAATTTTTTTATCAAATTTAAAAGCTTGTTTTATTGCTTTTTTTAGTTCAACTTTATTGTTTACTTTTGATATTCCTATTGATGAACCACCGTTAGCTGGTTTTATAATCATAGGAAAATCTAAAGTATCTGTTATATCCTTTATGTTACATTTTGGATTTTTAACGATTATGAATGGTACTTGTGGAATATTTAAGTATTTGAATACTATTTTTGAAAAGACTTTATCCATTCCAATTGCACTACTTAAAGTTTTGCACCCTATATACTTAATATTAAATAAATCTAACATTCCTTGGAGTTTTCCATCCTCGCCATTTATGCCGTGTGTTATTGGAAAAACAATATCAAAAGACTGTAGATATTCTATGATATTAGTTACTTTTTTAATATTATAATTTTTCCACTCGGTAATTGATTCAGTTGTATCATGATATTCATACCAGCAGTTATCAAAGTCGATGATGCATGCAGATATATTAAATTTTGTTTTATCAATATTTTCTAATATAGATTGGGCAGACATAAGGGATACTTTATGTTCAGTAGAATTTCCACCACATAAAAGTAAAACATTTTTCATCTTTTCACCTCATTACAATATATGAAATAATTTTGTTAAAGTGTAAAGTGGATAATTTAATTATTGCTTTTTAAAAAACAAAAATGGTATAATAAAAGTGATTTATAAGATATTTTGTCCCTTTTTTAGAAAGAAACAATATAATCAAGTTAAATCAAATCTAAAAAGGAGGATTAAAATGCAAGATAAAACTATTGTTTGTAAAGATTGTGGTAAGGAATTTATTTTTTCTGTGAGAGAACAAGAATTCTATAAAGAAAAAGGTTTTGATAATGAACCAAAGAGATGTAAAGAATGTCGCATCGCTAAAAAAGAAAATCAAAAAAATTCTGAACATAAAGAAAATAATTAAAATAAAAACTCCATATAAATGGAGTTTTTATTTTATTTCAGTATTAAATTTAATATTATCTGTAACCTCATCATAAGTGGGGATAATATTAAAAGTGTATCCGTATTTGTTAGAAAAACTAATTTTATAATTAGGAATTTTTTCTATCTTTTTTCTTATAACAATCGTGTTTAAATTTACTAATTCCTGTGAATACAATAAATTTATTTCCTCAAATAAATTATCTTTTAATTCTATTTCATTTATTTTAAAGTTTGTTATTGGTTCATTAAACTTAATTACTACATATTCATTTCCTTTATCTAATCTAATATTATTTTCTTTATTGTTTTCTTCGTAATCTACTATAAATTCAATAGTATAAAAGTTATTATTAGTATATTTATTTATTGTTTCTTCTAATAAAAAACTTAATTCTTTAACTTTTTCCTTGTTTTTTGTGTAACAGTACTTATTATCTTTTTGATATTCCATATAATAGTTATTAGAAAGAGTAAAATTTATTACTGAATTAGTTGTACTGATTGAAAGATTCTGACCATCATATTGTTTATTTTTTCCACAATAAAAATTTAACTGATTTAGAATTTCGACAATATTAGAATAATCCATAGTATTAATTATATATTGATTATATCTGATATTTATAACGTCTTCTTTTATGAATGTTTTTTGATTACATCCTGCTATTTCTAATACAAAGGTTAATAATCCTAAAATAGTTATTATTTTTTTCATAATTCACCCCATTATTATTATGCAATGATAATAAGAAAAAATACTATTTGCATAGTATTTAAACTTTTTTCTCTAAATAATAATTACGCAATTCTTTAAATCTTTGATAATGAATAACTTCACGTTGACGTAAAAAAGATAAAGGACCTAATAAATCAGGATCGTTAGTTAAATCCATTAGATGCTCATAAGTTGCACGAGCTCTTTGTTCTGCTGCCATATTGGATTCTAAATCAGCAATATAATCTCCGCTGGCTTCAATATAAGCTGTAGTGAATGGTACACCAGATGCATCTGTTGGAAATAATGCATGATCGTGTTGAGTGAAATGAGGCCCCAAACCGTTAGCAACTAATTCTTCTACAGTAGCACCTTTTACTAATTGTGATATCATAGCAGCTATTATTTCAATGTGAGCAAGTTCATTTCTACAATTATGTTGTCAGTTAAAGAGGCCACAATATAACCTTAAGCTCAAAGTTGTCCTTTAGGTATCGTCCGCCTTTTTCTTTTTTATAAATTATCTTTTTAACTATAGCAGCTAAT
>SVAO01000012.1 GCA_015059365.1 Bacillota bacterium
GTCTCCCGTAGGAGTCTGGGCCGTGTCTCAGTCCCAATGTGTCCGATCAACCTCTCAGTTCGGATATGCATCGTTGCCTTGGTAGGCCATTACCCTACCAACTAGCTAATACAACGCAAGCCCATCCCGAAGTGAAGCAAACGCTCCTTTTAGCATAACTAGTTATCTAATTATGAATTATCCGGTATTAGCTACCGTTTCCAGTAGTTATCCCAGTCTCCGGGGTAGGTTACCCACGTGTTACTCACCCGTCTGCCACTAAGTGGGAATCCAAATCAAATCTTGTGCAAGCACTCAATCTTCAATGGGCCACTTCGTTCGACTTGCATGTCTTAGGCATGCCGCCAGCGTTCATCCTGAGCCAGGATCAAACTCTCCAAAAAAATATTTTTAATTTAATTGAATTGAATTGTCCTAACTAATTTTGAATTGACATTTTGCTCAGTTTTCAAAGATCATTCCGCTTCTTTTCGCAAGAAGCATTACTAATATATCAAATGCTTTAACTTAAGTCAAGAGTTTTTTTGAATTTTTTTTATTTTTTTGTTTGTTCATTTGTTTTTTGCTCTTTTCTCGTGAAAGCACTACTAATATATCAAATACTATAACTTGTGTCAAGCAATTTTTGACATTTTTTTTATTTTCTTTTTTTTCTAATATATTTATATAGAAACAACAACATTTTATATCTGTCACCTACACAATTATTATATTCTAATGCATCTCAGAAATTACTATTTATTTCTTGTTTTTTTAAATCCTTATATATAGAATGATACGCTTTATTTTCTATCGCGTTAAACATACAAACACCTGCTTTATAAAATTCTATCAAATCCTCTAAAGCGTTGTTTACCACAAAATCCAAATCATCACTATAATCCATTATCCTTTTGTGATACTGATATTCTAGCTGATCTAATATTTTGTATTCTCCATTTGGAAATATTCTTAAGTCCAAATCATAATCAATATACTTTACTGTATCATCTTCTATAATAAATGGTGTTGCTATATTACAATAATAATATACTCCATTTTTCTTAAGTTGAGCAATTATGTTAAACCATTTGTCTTTAAAAAAATACATAATGGCTGGCTCATTTGTTCTCCATACGCTCCCCTCGGCTTCTGTAACTCTAGTTTTATTATTACCAAATACAACATAATCCTTTTTTATGTCTAATACAACCGCTTCATCCCAAGAACGGTGTATTTTTCCGTTATGCTTGTAACATTGTATTTGTAATTTATCACCTATACACAACTTCTTCATTATTAAATCACCTATAACAATTATAACCTTTTTAAAATAAAAAGAAAAGAGTTATACTTTTTTTAGTTATAACCCTAATATTACACTGATGGCTTTTTGAAGTTGATTGTCGTTCTCGTCAATCGGTTCATTATAATAAGATACATCAAACTCTATATTAAAATCCGCTGATATCCCCGAATCAGCTATACTATTTCCTTTGGGTGTTAGCCATCTCTTAGTTGTAATCTTATATTGAGTTCCATCAGGAAGTGTTTTCAATTCTTGTGCTGTACCTTTCCCATACGTTCTTGTGCCCACACTTTTAGCACCATATTCTTCTTTTAAAGTTGCCGTCAATATTTCTGAGGCAGACGCACTTGCTTCATTAGTTAAAATTACTATTGGATATTCTTTCGTTTTTTTACCTTTAGAGTATATTGTTTGTATACCCTTGTCATCTTCTATTTTATAAATAATATGACTACTGTCCAAAAACAAACTCAAAATGTTTTCAACAGATGTAAGATGCCCACCAGTGTTACCTCTTACATCAATAATAAGTGAATCTATTTTTGATTCTTCCAATGCTTCTAAAGCTACCTTAACTTGTTCATCTGTATTATTAGCAAAAATTGATATTCCTAAATATCCAATATTATTACCATTTCTTTCAAAAACCTTATGAAACACAGAATCTAATATTATTGTTCCCTTTGTTAATTCCACTTCAAAAACTTCATCATCACGTTTTATTGTCAATTTTATTTGTTTCTTTCCCTTAATTTTTTGAGCAAAATTTTGACTATCAGAAACCGATTCTCCATTTAACTTAGTTATAATATCGCCAGATTTTAGGCCTGATGATTCTGCTGGTGAATTTTTAAGCACTGTTAGAATTTCTAAATTATTATTTTTGTTTACAAACACTTCTACCCCTAACCCTTGGTATGATCCTTCCAATTTTATATTAAAATTGTTAACTTCTGTTTCATCCATATACACAGTATAAGGGTCGCCTATAGCTTCAAGCACTCCCTTTAAAGCGGAATCTAAAAGTTTATTTTCGTCTAACTCACCATAATAATTATTAACTATATAATTATAGTTTTCGATAAATGAGTTGAGTGAAGTATTATTAGTCATATTTTTATTCTTATCTTTTAAAAATCTATTAGACACCGCAAAACCAGTTATAAGACTTACAACAGCTACAACAACTAACAAACCTATTACTTCTTTTAAATTAAATTTATCTATATTTTTTTTGTTAACTCCATTATCCATGTTACCAACCCCATTCTAATAATATATTATACCACTTATAATACTGTTAGTAAAACAATTAACGCAAAGATTAATGATTAAAAATCAAAAAAAATAGTTATTTAACTATTTTAATTTTTCCAAATATGAGATAATTTCATCTCTTTCATGATAAGATTCAATTACTTTTCCTTTTTTTACTCTTAATAATGTAGTAGTTGCAAATTTAAACTCTGAAACATTCTTTGTAATAACATTTTTTTCACCTACGTGGTTACCATTAAATACATCACTTAAATCTACATTATAATATTTAAAATTCTTGTTTTCTCCATCATAATTTGATAAATAGTAATTATATAAATCAATATATTGATCATTTTCTTTTTCTACCAATACATAATAATCATTTTCATCACGATTTAAAATTTGTCCAACCAAGATCTTATTATATTGTATTGTTGCACTTACATTACCATCAGCAATTATTTCATCATCTTTTTTATTAACTAACACTGTCACAAGGTAAAAAATTACTAAAACTGCACATACTATTAATAAAATTTTAAGTAATTTAATCATTTCATTATCCATGAAAACATTATTATTATTATTATTGTTTTTGTTTTTACTTATTTGTTTTATTTTTGCCATTTCTATCACCTGTTATTAATTATAACACATACTTGACAAAAAATAAAATATTTTAAAGAAAAATAGATATTTCAATATCTATTTTCCTACTGGCATTACACTTAACGAATTAGCAACATCTAATAATTCTGGCTTACTTAAAACATTTGAGGAAATATAATATTCGATTCCATTACTAACCCAATTCACCGAAGAATCCGAAATAGAACCAATAGTATCTAAAATCATTAAAGGTTCTCCAGACGTAGGGATTACTAATTCATCTCCAACACGAACAGTTTCTTGCACCAATACAAATGGTTTAGCTCCAGTAAATGTCAGTATTACTCTTTCTCCTGATTCAACATAAACTTTTTCCTGTGCTGATAAATAGGTATCTTCTGGTATATGCATTGGAAATATAATTTCTTCTATATTACCAACAGTAACCGATTCATCCTCTATTGATGCAGATTTCATACAATTCTCAAGTTTAAAATAATCGCTGTCAAAAGTTGAGTTTAAATCAATTGTACTAAAAGTCACTTTTATTTTTACCACATCATTGTTATCTAAAACTTCTACTTTATTAATATTTACATTTTTATCAATATAAACCTTTTGTTTTACCAAACTTTGATTATTAGAATAATTTACCTTACTCGTAATTATATATCCACCATCGTTTTCAGCAATATTATATTCATCATCATTTTCTATATCAGATATAATCATTTGTAACAAATAACTTTGTGAATTATTATATGGCCAATCACTCTGAAATTTAAAACTTTTGTTAAGTGAAGGAGTAAGAACATAAACGCCATCAGAGTTTCTCAATATAATTTGTTGATGATTGTTAGTTTGATTTTTTAAACTAACCTTAAAATTATCTTCTTTTGAAAAAGAAACATCAACATCATATTTGTAACTTTCTTCATTATTTATAATTTCCATTTGTCCTGTCAAATAATATCCTTTTGAATCATTTATTTTTTTCGACAAATTCTTTAAAACATCATCCTTGCCAGAATTCATACATCCAGTCATAAAGAAAACTGTCAAAAATACAAATACACAAAATAACATTCTCTTCATTTTTTCCACCTCTTCATCATTTCAGTTAATTATATGGATATAATTATTATATTATGAGAATATTTTTTAAAAAAAAGTTTAAAATAAATAATGATTAAAAAGAAAGGATGAGAAAAATGGAAACATTGCAAAAAACATGTCTTGTAATTACTATAATTGGTGCTATCGTATGGGGCATCATAGGACTTTTTAATGTTAACATTATAGAATCTTTATTTGGAGATACTATTATCCCACGTATTATATATTCTATAGTAGGAATTACAGGAATTATTAATATTGGTCTTTTATTTAACCATATTGAAACAAAATAAAAATCGTAATAAGAAATTATTATAAAAGTAGACAGCCCATGAAATAACCATAGTTTATTTCAAAAAAGCAGGTCTATTTTTTTTACAAAAAAACTGAAAATTTAAAGTTAAGATTAACTCAATTTTCAGTTAAATATTAAATTTATGTAAATACCATAAGATAATTTTAATTCAATTATCACTTATTTTTTTACAATTCTTATTTTTACCTTCTTAGTTTTAGGCTGATATTGAACCTTAACATCATTACCTTCTACTCGAACATCTACTTCATGTTCTCCTTCTCCGTATCCAGCCAAATCAAGATATGCAACAACATCACTCGCTGTAATAGATTCAATAACAGAAGCAACACCTTTAATATTAATTGTTACAGCTACATCTGATGCACTCAACCCCTGTACCGCATAATTAGCACCTAAATTACGATATTCGATAGATACATTTTCAATATCTTTATCTGCTACCGCATCTAATGCTACATCAACATTTACACTAGAAACAGACATGTGTTTTATTCCTACAGGATTTACCAATTGAACTTTATATTGTTTATTTTCTTTTAAATTATTTACATCAATCTCAACTGGAATATAGTTTATTGATTCTAATACTTCTGAACTACCATAAATAGTTACTTTTGTTTGACTTACATCAATTGAATTAATCGCTTGTCCGAAAGCAACTTGACCAACAGGTACTACTTTTATTGGCACTTCTTTACTTGGAGAATCTATTGTAATAGTTGCATCAATAGTTGCCGGAACTATTTCCACATCAACGACATTTCCAGATTCGTCATATGCTTTTAATGGAACATCTTTCATTTGCTTTGTTCCGACATCCTGAGAAACCAAATTATTAATATCTACTAAAGCTTTTACAGTAGCAACCTTCGCCAATTTATAATCTGCACCCTTAACTACAACATTATCAGTAGAAACTGAGACATTTTGAATAGATAATTTTGAATCTAACAGATCTTGATTTAACAAATCAACCGTTAAAGTTTTTGCTTGTGACAATTTTGAATAAATCATAACATTAGCTACCGAAGGATTAACCTTATAATCAATTGATGAATTTGCATAATTATATTTAATATTTACTTCATGTTGTCCTGGTTTTAATCCACTTAAATCAACCACTACTTCATGCGTAGTAGATTGTTTAGCTATATATAAATCTGCTTTACTACCAATAAGTGTGATATCTACAGACTCTGGTAATCCCTCAACCACATATGCCTCTTCATTATAAACGGCTTTAACAACTTGACTTTTTAATACTTCAGCAGAACTCTCAGAATAAAATAATATCTTTTGATCTACAATTATAAATAATGCAACTGCAAATATTAAAGATACAAACAGTAATGTATTAGTTTTAGATAACCAACTTTCAAACTGTTTTCCTGGCCTACTAAATTTACTTGATATGAAAGCAATCAGTTTAGTAAATGGCAATAAAATTTTTCTGTCAATAAATTTCCAAATACAGGCAAAAAAACTAATTATCGTTTTGAACAAATTCTTCATCTGTATCCTCCTCTTCATCATAATCATCTATAACTCTTTTAGGCCTCAACGCTTCTAATAACTTCAACCTTAATTCTTCTAAAGTTAAATTATAAAACAATTCCCCATCAATAGCCATAGATAATCTTCCAGTTTCTTCAGATACCACCAGCGAAATACAATCCATTTCCTCTGATATACCTAAAGCCGCTCTATGACGAGTCCCTAAACGTTTACTAATTTTTGCATTATCACTAGTAGGGAATACTGCACCTGCACTAGTTATTTTATCCCCTTGAATAATTACTCCACCATCATGAAGAGGATTGTTTGGAAAGAAAATAGAAATAAGCAAATCACTAGAAATTTCTGCATATATTTTCTTCGATTTTTCAATATAATCATGCAAACTATTATCTCTTTCAACAACTATTAAAGCTCCAATGCGATTTTTTCTTAATTGTTCCATCGCATTAGTAATCTCATACACCATTTTCTCACGTTCATCAACAGTTAAAACTTTATGTCGTCCTAATAATTGACTTCTTCCTAACTGTTCCAAAACATTTCTAATCTCCGGTTGAAAGATTATAATCAACGCTAAAGGTCCCCATTGAATCAAATAATTAAGTAAATATCCTATTGTAGCTAAATTCAATATATCACTTATTACTTTTAAAATAATAATGAATATAATTCCTTTAAACAACAATACCATTTTCACATTTTTTCTTAAATTTTTCAAAACTGAATAAAATACAAACCAAACCACCAAAACATCTAACAATTTTTTTAAAACTTCTACAATATTATCAAAAGTCATAATAACCTCCACTTACTTTCTTCAATAATTATATCATAATATTTTAATATTTAAAATTCTTACTTAAATAAATTCCATCTATAAATAATTATCTATAAAAATTTAAAACTTACACAAAGTAAATTAAAAAACTTACAAGTGTAAGTTTTTAAAATTTCCAAACATCATCTTCGTTCAAAGTCATATCATCTTCAACAACTTCAGGAATATCTGTTTCTACACCATCATCTATACTATCTACTTTTATCTCCGGTTGTTCAAAATGAGCATCAAAATCAGTTTGTGGTAGTTCTAAGTCTGGGAATGAATTTTCAGATTCTATTTGAACATCATCAATATTTTCATTTTGCTTTTCTTCTTCTACCGGAACTATTTGTTCATCTTTTTGTTTTTCTAATACGTCATTAATTCTCTTATCTCTTAATTTTTCTATATCTTTTTCTGTAAAATTTTGAGATTGGTTATCATCACTATTATCTTCCTTTTTCTTTTCTCCACCAAATGGTTTCTTTCCAAAATCCGTTTTCTCAGCAAAAAAACCAATTACAATCATTATAATAACAATTCCACCAATAATAAACCATATATAATTATCTAATATAAAATCCATTTTTATCCTCCTATCCTATCTTCTTATATATTACCATTTTTTTGCAAATATATCAACCAATTTATTCTTCAATTAAATAATCCTTACCCTTAAACGGATCGTAGCAAAGTAAATCTGGGAAACCTTTTTGACGCAACACCTCAAACAAAACTATACATACAGAATTAGAGACATTAAGTGCTCTAATATTTCCATTTATTGGTATTCTTAAACATCTATTACGATTTTTATCTAAAATTTCTTTAGGTACCCCTGTACTTTCTTTACCAAATACTAAATATATGTTGTCATCAACATTACTATAATCAAAATCACTATATGATTTTGTCCCATATCTTGTCAAATAATAAAATTCACCATCATTTTTTGATAGAAACTCATCGTAATTTTCATATACTTCATAATTACAATGTTCTAAATAGTTTACCCCGCACCTTTTTACAACTTTATCATCTAGAGAAAAACCTAATGGTTTTATTAAATGAAGTTTTACCCCAGTGCCAGCACAAGTTCTCATTATATTACCTGTATTTTGTGGTATTTCAGGTTCATACAAAACTATATTAATCATTCTCAATTACCTCATGTCTTATTAAAAATCTAGTTACATCAGTTAAACTAATATTTTGCCTATTTCCATATAAAACATCTATTATTTTACCATTTTCAAAAACAAATATATTAGACTGCTTTTCTAATTTCAAATTTTTATTTTTTAATTCTTCGGAAAAAAAACTGTTTTTTATATTTAATACAAAGTTTTTATCAGTTACATAGTTCAAATCTATATATATAAAATTTGAACTTATATTCTTTGTAACTATTAATCTTTTAAATTCATCTTCAAAACGTTTGACCGACGAATCATTACCATATGAAACATATAATAAAGTATTAGGATTATCTAAAACATAATTGGTTAAATTATCAATCACACCATTTTCTTGGATTTCAGATAAATAGCCAGACATAACAGAATTATTTCTATAATACTCTTGATTACTCTTATACCAAAATGTAAAATAACCTAAAAAAATAACAGTTACTACTAAAATTAAACCAACCAAAACATAATTCTTTTTTGATATTTTCCTCACGTCTTTTTTCATGCTATCACCCGCTTTAATTTTAACATACCATTAATTGATTTTCAATAACAAAAATATAGCTTTCAAAATATACTATTGCAACATAAAAGGATGATTACAATCATCCTTAAGAATTTAATTAATTATCAATAAATTCAGTAACTTTATAGTTTCTTTTTAATTTATAACGCCACATTTATTTTTTCCTTTTTCTTATTGAATAATGTCCTCCGGATTTTGAACTTCTTCTAAAGTTACAATAGGTAAAATTAAATTTGTTTCTTCACAGAATTTTTTGAATTTTTCTCTAAATGCCTGAAGTTCCTTTACTATACTGTCAGGATAAATTCTTTTACTTGTTTTAATCGCATTATAAACATCTATTACATCAACTTCTTTTTTATTTTCAAAAAGAGCTAAAGAAAACGCCTGTGTTAATACCGAAAATGCAACATCTGGATACATCGCTGAAAGTCCATAAACTCGCTTGAATTCTGACGTTGCTGACACAATTGATTCTAAAAGCATATTTTGAACATAATTGTTATATTTAAATTTTATTCCTGTTTGAGCCTCTATTTTAGGAAGAGAACCCATCAGTATTCTTACAGTAGTTTCTTCATCAGGTTCCAACACATCGATTTTTTCAAATCTTCTCAAAAATGCACGATCTCTAATAACATAAGTCTCATATTCAATGGTTGTTGTTGCACCAATAGCCTTAACATCACCACGATCCAATCCTGGTTTTAATATATTTGCCAAATCCATTGGACCATCACTACGACCTCCAATTAAAGTGTGAATCTCATCTATAAAAATAATTGTCTTACTCATTGTTTTTAACTCATCAACCAATATTGATATAACCATTTCTTCTTTTCCATTAACAACCATTTTACCAGCCAAAGAAGTAGAATTTAATTTGATTATTCGATAACCCTTTAGAGCATCTGGAACTTCTCCTCTTTGAATCAAATATGCTAAACCTTCTACTATTGCAGTTTTACCTATTCCGGGCTTACCAACCAACAAACCTGATTTTTCCGGAGTTAATAACACAACTATTAGTTTTTTTATTTCATCCTCGCGGGCAATTGCTGGATTAACTAAATATTTTCGTTTGGTTAAATCCTCACCATACATTCCTATAATAGAATCCCGATTGTCATTAAAATCAACATCTATAATCTCTATATTATTATCTCGCATCATTTCACCTACTTAATATACCCATTATTCTTAAAATAATCTTCAACCACACTTCGAGATTCACTACCACCAATTCTATTATAATATGAAGTTAACTTTCCTTCTTTATAAAATACTGTTGTTGGAGTTCCAGTAAAACTAGTATCAACCATTAACTTATCATACTCATTTTCACTCAATTTAGTTAAATCGATTTCAAAAACTTCAATTTGATGATCAGATATAAATTTTTTCATAACTATCTCATAATTAGCACAAGCACTACATTCGCTAGAACCAATCACCAAAGGAAAACTTTCCTTATTTTCTATTTTTTTCATTAACTCATCATAAGAAATTTCAGTATATCCATTAAGTTTTGATGAACACCCTGTAACAATCAAGCTTAAAAACATTAATAAACCAATAATTATCTTTTTCATTCAACCACATTCTTTCTTTATAATTATAACTGATTAAACAATAAAAAAAAAGAGTTTTCAATCATTTTCTCTTTTTTTATAAATTATAATTTGTTCAGGTAATAAATAAATCAATTGGTTTTGATTAATTAAATCTTGTTCAGTAACTCCCAATTTATTTGCAACATCCGTTAGAGTTTCTTCCTTTGTAACATATATATCAACACCTCTATTAGGAATCAATATTTGTTGGTCAGGATAAATATACCCGCTCTCTTCTAACCCATTTATTAGTAGAAGATTTTGAACCGTTGTACCCTTCTCCATTGCAATTTGATATAAATTATCACCTTTTTTTACAACATAAGTTTGATACATTCCATTATCAGTTTTAGGGACCACAATATATTCACTTGGATTGAGCAAATAATTCATTCCCATACCATTAATTCTTCTTAATTCATCAATTGTTGTATTAAATTTTTGTGCAATTGAAGCAAGCGTATCATTAACTGAAATCTGATAAATTTGATACATTTTATTCACCTCAATTTAGTATATGAAATGTATCAGTTTTGGTTAATATTAGCTATATCTAATCCTATAATACTATCGACTGGCAAGGAAACGCATAACCCTTTTCCTTTAGTTTTTATCCCAACCGCTTTGGTGATTTCTTCCATAACTTTAGTTTTATCTTGCTGTGAAACTACATTTAAAACAATATCTTTTCCCGGTTCAATAGAAAAGCCAAGTATTTTTGCCGACGTATAATCCGCTAAGCCTCTACCCTTTATAGCAGTTCCTCCAGAAGCTCCAGCTCTCTTTGCAGCAGACATAACTTGTTCCAAATATCCTTCAGAAACTATAGTAATAATTAAGTGATATTGAAAATTGTTATTTTGCATATTTATTTCATTCCTCTCTAAATTATTTTTTAAAAAACTATCAGACAAATATTTGTTAGAACTTGTAATTGGAATTGTAAATGCTATTCCTGTACCTTCCCTAGTGAGATTAAAATAGTTTTTTAAGGTTAATAATATTTCATAACTAGAATATTCTGGAACAATTGCAATAAACACTTCTTTCTCAGTCTCAGATAAACCAAAGTAATCAAGTATACTAGAAGAAGCTGTACCTTTAGCGTTTGAAACCGTTTTAACTTTAATCCCAAACTTATTTAGAATATTTCTTATTTTTTTATCATAACCTTCATCCAATATTATAAAAAGCAATTTAATATTAACCATTACTAACCTCCCAATTGTAATCTACAATAGAATCATCCAGCATTTCAATTTTCATTATGATTCTTGTCTTTAATTGATAAATTAATCCAACTATTTCAATAGTTATTATTGGCACCAATGAAACCATAGAAGCCAGACCAAAAGCATCAGTAAATACATTACCTCCCAAAGCATAACAAGCTCCAATTGTTATAGGTAATAAAAACGCAGTAGTTAATGATCCCCCCGTTGCACCTCCAGCATCAAAAGCTATTGCTGTGAAAGTCTTCGGTATGAAAAACATTAATAGCAAAGCAATTCCATATCCAAAAATCACATAGTATATAAAAGGAATTCCTGTAAACACTCGTATTATGGAAAGCCCTGATGCAATACTAACACCTAAAGCAAGAGCAACATTTAAAACTGTTCTCGAAATAGCACCTTCAGTAAATTCTTCAACCCGATCTATTAATATTATTACCGCTGGCTCTGCTATCGATATAAAAAATGAAAGAACCATAATAATTGGAACAAGCCAATATTTATAGGAACTAGCCGCAATATATTCACCTATATAATATCCCATATTTAAAAATCCTACATTACAAGCAACTAAAAATATTGTTAACCCAATTATCGTAATAAACATACCAGAAAAAATTTTTCGCAATTCAACCTTGCTTACATTTTTTGTTATAAAATAATAAATAATAAATACAACTAGTATTGGAGAAATTGCTAATAATACATCTTTAAAACAAAGTATAAACTCCGATAAATATTTAGAATACGTAAAATCAACATAAATTGAATTATCAAAAACCATCTTTTCTTGAGGATTGTACAACAAACCAAGTAATAGTACCATTATTATGGGTCCTGTAGAAGCAAGGCCTACCAACCCAAAACTATCTTCTTTTGCTTTCTTATCGACCCTCGTCGATACTAAACCTATTCCTAAAGTGATAATAAATGGAATACTCATAGTTCCTGTTGTTACACCCCCAGAATCAAATGCTAGAGGAATAAAATCAACAGGTACAAAAAACATTAAAATAAAAACTAAAATAAATCCTATAAGAAGCATTGTGTTAAGATTCAAGCCAAACAAAGAACGTATAGAAGATAATAACAAGCAAATGCCTACGCCTATACTTATGGTTAGTATTAATTCAATATTAGAAATAGAGGTAATCTGTTCTGCTAAAACTAATAAATCAGGTTCAGATATTGTAACAACTGTTCCTATAATAAAACTAACAAGTAATATAAGCCAAACTTTTTTACTTTTAACTAAATCTTTCCCAATTTTGTTTCCGATAATAACCATTGATAAATCGGCACCAAAAGTAAATAAAGTACAGCCTATTATTAATAAAATTGAACTTAGTAAAAAAGAAATTAAAAAAGTACTTTTAACAGGCATAAATAAAGTTAATATTAAAACAATTAACACTACCGGGCCAATAGTCTTTAGTGAATTAATAAAATTTTCTCTTAAATTTTTTATCATAATATCATCCTATCATTTTTATAACTTTATTTATATTAAGTAATCTCTATTATAATTTTACATGTTAATAATCTAAATTGCAAGAAACATATAAAAAGAACTTCAAAGCGAATTATAACTCAAAGTTCTTTTAAATTAAATCATTTTACAATATTATACATTAAAACGAATCTTTTTTAATTTTATTCATACTGTTTCCAAATGTTTTGATCTTTGAAACAGCATTATTTACAACAGAAAAATGGTCAGATAATCGTTCGATAACGTTCCTTAACTGTTTTAGGTCTTCAATCACAATATCCTGTTCTTTTATTGAAGCAAAAACTATTTTTTTATCTCCAAAATTTTGAATACAAACCGGGCTATCTATAGATGATATTTTAATATCTTTAATTATTTTCACCTTGTTTCTATCTAATTCATCAATTAGTTTGTTTATTGTTGTCATCTCACCTATATAAATACTAAATATAACACGCCCTCCAGTAATTACCCCTTCGTGATATTCAAAAACATCTATAGATGATAAATTATCCGGAAGAACCAATTCTTCATCACTTAAAGGCAATTTTAATTGAAACGGTATATCATTACCATAAACATCTCTAGCATTTATAAGACTTAAAGTTAATTTATCGTTAATATTAAACATAAACCCTCCCGAATTTAAAAAACTTGATACATTCGCATCAAGTCTATTTTAACGAACTATTGGTTCGAATTATTCTAAATGGCACGCCACTGGCGTATATATTCAACTTAATTTCTAAAAATTAAAATTGAATAAATCCAATCTCTACAAATAGTATATCACAAAATAAAATTATTTTAAATGTTTTACTTTGTATAATTTGCATAAATATCTATAGCATTTTTGCATCGCTTTTTCTACTAGTGAATAATCTTTTATGAATTTATCATCCTTTCTTTTTAATTTTTTTCAATATTTTTTTCTTTGTTATTTTCCATAATCTTTCCTCCTTTAATTTTTAAAATAAAAAAAGAATAGATATTTCTATCTACTCTATAAATTGTAATTTAGCGAAATAGTAACTTAATTTTCTTTTTTATTAAACATATGGCGTACTTTATCTATTCGATTATTTGGTCTGCGTGATTGAAT
>SVAO01000005.1 GCA_015059365.1 Bacillota bacterium
TAAAGATAAAATATATGCTATTAATGATGAACATGGCGTTATATATAATAATAATGAAATAAAAGAATTGTAGGTGAAGAATATGAGCAATGAAGAAAAGTTAACTAAAACCGTTATTAACTGGTATCCTGGGCATATGGCTAAAACCAAAAGATTAATAAAGGAAAATATTGATAAAATTGATATAGTATATGAGGTTGTAGATGCTAGAATACCATATTCTACAAGGGTAAGGGATTTAGATGAATCAATTAGGAATAAGCCTAGAATAGTAATATTTACTAAAACTGATTTATGTGATAAAACAGAAACAAATAAATGGATTAAACACTATGAGCAAAATGGTGATGTAGTAATAGCGATTGATTTGGAGCACAATCCTAATTTAAAAATGTTATTTTTAAAAACAAAAAATTTGATGGAAGAAAAGAATAATAAACTAATTGCTAAAGGTATGAATCCTAGAAAACCAAGGGTACTTGTTATGGGTGTTCCCAATGCAGGTAAGTCTACTTTAATTAACCGTTTAGTTGGCAAAAAAGCTGTTAATGTAGGTAATAAGCCAGGTGTTACTAAGGATTTAAATTGGATACGAATTAATGATGAGATAGAACTATTAGACACACCAGGAATTTTATGGCCTAAATTATCACAGGAAGTAGTTGCTTTTAATCTTGCTTGTTTTACAGCCATTAAAGAAGAAATTTTACCTATATATGAAGTTATAGAGTATTTCTTACGAACCTTAGAAAAATATTATCCAGATAAACTTAAGGTGCGTTATGGGATTGAAAATGTTGATGAAGATATTATTAATACTTTAGATTTGATAGGTAAAAGAAGAGGTTGCTTGATTAAGGGTGGCGAAATAGATTATGATAAAGTTATTCAAATAATAATGAGTGACATTAAAGAAGGCTTAATTACAAATATTACCTTTGATCGATATGAGGAATTAGTATGATTAATGAAGTTAATTCTCTAGCTCTTGCTTATATTGGGGATGCTGTTTATGAACTTTGTGTTCGAGAATATTTGTTATCTAAAAAAATTTTTAAAGTAAAGAATCTTCAACAAGAGTCAATTAAATATGTAAGTGCAAAGGGTCAATATAAAATTTTAATTAAAATGATTGATTCGCAATTTTTTACAGATGAAGAATTAAATATTATTTTTAGAGCTCGTAATCATAAAATAGATCATCGTCCTAAGAGTTGTGATGTAGTAACTTATAAATATGCAACTGGATTTGAAGCCATAATTGGTTATTGGTATTTGAATAAAAATTATAATCGTATAAATGAAATGTTAGAATATATAAGAGGTGAGTAGCATGTATGTATATGGAAAAAATGTTGTTAACGAATTATTAAAAAACAAAAAAAACATAAAAAAAGCATTTATATATAATGATTTTTCTGATAGTAAAATTGTTGATAATTTAAAATATAATAAAGTAGATATTAAATTTATGAATAGATTAGAATTAGATCGTTTAGTAGATGGCAATCATCAAGGTATAGTTGTAGAAATTGAAAATTATGAATATTGTGATATTGATGATTTATTAAAAAAAGAAAATCCGTTGTTAGTTATATTAGATCATTTGGAAGATCCTCACAATTTTGGAGCAATTATTCGTACATGTGAAGCAGCTGGGGTAGATGGTATTATAATTCCTAAAAATAGAAGTGTAGATGTAAACAGTACAGTAATGAGGACAAGCGTTGGAGCTTTGGATAATGTAAAAATTGCTCAAGTAACTAATTTAAAAAATACGATAAATTACTTAAAGAGTAAAGGTTTTTGGATTGTTGGAACAGATATGGATGGGACTAATTATCAAAAAATAGATTATAATGGTAAAATGGCAATAGTAACTGGTAGTGAAGGGTTTGGTATGAGTAGAATTGTAAAAGAGGCTTGTGATTTTATTGCTACTATACCGATGAGAGGAAGTATTAATAGTTTAAATGCTAGTGTAGCTACTGCTTTAGTAGTATATGAGGCTGTTAATCAAAGAACAAATGAATTATAGAGATTATAACGATTTTGAACTGCTTTCATATATAAGTGAAAAAAATGAAGAAGCCAGTGAAGTATTATTCGAAAAGTACCGTCCATTAATAAATGCTACTGCCAATAGATTGTATTATTATTGTAAGAATACTGGACTTGAATTAAATGATTTAATTCAGGAAGGTATGTTAGGTCTTAATTTAGCAATGACAACATTTAATGAAAACAAAGAAACTACCTTTTATACTTATGCTAAAACATGTATTGAACGAAAAATAATTAGTCTAGTGGTTAGTTCTCGTCGTCTTAAACATAAATTTTTGAATGAATCACTATCTTTTGAAATAAATGATGAGGTTTCTCAATCTTTTATTCATGAGAAGAATTTGGAAGATAACAGTTACAATCCTGAAGAAATTTTGGTTAATAGTGAATCTTTAGAAGAATTAATTAAAACTGTTAGTAGCCATCTTACTGATTTTGAAATTCAAGTATTTGAACTTAAACTAAATGGGTTTGATTATAAAGAAATTGCCGAAATATTAGATAAAGATACTAAATCTATAGATAATGCATTACAAAGAATAAAAACTAAGATAAAGAAGATTAGAGGTTGATTATGAAGAGAATAAAAGAAATTTTAGGGGTTTTAAGTTATCCAATAATATTTTTGGTAGTTCAATTTGGAATTATTATATTATTTACACTTATATTTAACCTGACAAATAATTATGAAATTGGTAGTACACAATATACTAATCAATTAGGTTTGTTTTTTTCCAATAACAGATTATGGATTGTCGCGTTAACATTCATATCACTAATACCGCTATTTAAGAAAAATTGTAATATCAATAAAATTGGTGTTAATTTTAAGCAAGTTACATTATTAATTTTATTAGGATTAAGTTTCGCAATCTCGTATAATCTTATTCTATTAAATTTAAATATTACTAATCTTTTTGATGGAAGTAATGATAAACTTGTGATGACATTATTAACTTCAGGGATTATTGGACCAATAATGGAAGAATTGATTTTTAGAAATATAGTATATGAAAAATTAAAAGGAATGTATAAACCTCTTACTGCAATTATTTTGACTGGTTTAATTTTCGGCTTGTTTCATGGAAATTTAATTCAATTTATATATGCATTTTTATTTAATTTTATTTTAATATTTGTTTATGAAAAGAGTAGAAGCATTTATACACCTATAATAGTTCATGTATCTGCAAATAGTGGAATACAATTATTCTTAAGTTTAATAAATTATAATAATATTTATGTAAAATTATTCGGATTAATAATAAGTGCGATGGTATTATATTTGTCATTTAAAATAATTAAGAAACAAGATAGTAACATTTAAATAAATTTAGAACTGTATTTTTATTAGTTCTTTTTTTATAATTAATTTAAATATGGAACTTTATTGACGTTGTTTTAAGATTTTTCTTTTGTTATAATAATAATGAAGGTGAAGATATGAAAAAGATTTTATGGTTTGTTATTTGCACATTTTTATTTTTGATGCCAATTAGTGCTTTAGAAGTTGAATTTAATAGTGAAAATATTATTATATATAATTATGATATTAATGAGGTTGTATATGAAAAAGACAGTGATGAAGTGATTTCTATTGCTAGTATGACTAAAATTATGACAGCATTGGTTTTAATTGAAAATATAAATGATTTAGATACTAAAGTTGTATTGAATCAAAATCATTTTAGAGGTGTAAATCCTTCCGCATCTGTAGCAGGATTTAGAAAAGGTCAGAAAGTAACATATAGGGATTTGTTACATGGAATTTTACTTCCTAGTGGTGCAGATGCTGTTTCAGCATTGGCAGTTGAAGTTTTTGGTAGCAATGAACGTTTAGTTGAAAAAATGAATGAACGGGTTAAAGGATTAGGCTTAACTCATACTAATTTTATTAATCCTGTAGGTCTTGATGATGAAGGTCATTATTCAACATTGAGAGAAGTATCAATATTTTTAATGGAAGCTTTAAAAAATGACACATTTAAGAAAATTTTTACAACAAGAAAATATTTGACTAGTGATAAATCTTTAACACTTTATAGTACTATTGTTGCTCCACTTGATGTTATAAATAAAGATGCAGATTATATTATAGGTTCTAAAACAGGATATACAACGGATGCAGGAAGATGCTTATCAACTTTACTATATGATGATGAACATAATATTTATTATTTAATGGTTACTGCACATGCTAAAAACAAAGTAGAACCAGTAATGGATGTAATAAATACTTATGAATATTTAGTTGGTAATTATAGTAATCATACGATTGTTAAAAATGGAGATGTTGTTAAAAGTATTAAAACTAAATATGCCAAAGAAAAAGAAGTTGATGTTGTTGTATCAGACACAGTGGAGATTTTTTTGAAAAATAGTGAATTTGATAAAAGTAAATTGGTTTTTAATTATGAAATACCAGAAGAGTTAAATAAAATTATGAAGCAAGATAGTAAAATTGGAACATTAACTATTTTTTATGGTGATGAGAAAATAAAAACTATGGATTTATTACTTGCTGAAGATATGAATTTTTCTTTTGGAAGATTTATTTTTAAAACTATTTTACCACTTTCTTTATTAGCAATAATTTGTGTTTTAATATTTAAAAAGAAGCATTCATAATATGATAGTGGGGGGACTATTATGGAAAGATTAGAAAAGATATTTAATGAATATACTAAACCTTTTTTGGAAGAGGAGCAAAATAAAGATGGGTTTATTGATAAATATCATCATTCTTATTTTGTTAGAGATGAATCTTTATTAGTAGATGAAATGTTTACAAGATATAATCCAGATTTTAAAATGTTGCTAGAAATAGAAAGTTTGTTTCATGATATTGGAAGATTTGAACAATTAAAATTAATAGGTAATTTTTATGATTATGATTTAACTAAAAAATATCCTATGATAAAAGACCATGGGGTTTTGGGTGCTATAATAATGAAGAAAGTCTTGTTAGAAAAATTGTTTCCTGAGGAGAGAATATTTGATGACGAAATTATTAAGGTAATAAAACTTCATACACAGAATAATAATTTGTTATCATTAATACGAAAAGAGTATATTGAAATATTTAAAAATTATAGTTTAAGAGAAATAATGTTTTCTAGCAAGACTGAGAATGAAAAAACGGCTTTAACGGCAATTAATACTACAATTATTCAAGATGCTGATAGATTAGATATTTTTAGAAAAATAGTTAATCAAGTTTGGATTCCAAGTGCTACTAAAGATGAGATTAGTCCTCAAATATGGAACAGTTTTATGAATAATAATTTACCATCTATTAATGAAATAAAAAGAAGTGGAGAATGGAATCCTAATGTCGGACATTTAGTAAGATTAAGTTTTATTGAACAAATGAATTTAATTCCTGAATTGCAAAAAATAAAAGATGAAAATTTATTAGAAAGAATTTATCAAATAAGTGGAAATGAAATAGTAAGACCCGCTTATGATTATATGATGGAAAGAATAGAACAAATAATAAATCAAAGTGAAGATAAAATATTAGTAAAAAGAAAATAAAAGGGTTGCTTTTATTTTTTTTTATAATTATACGTGATATAATATATATGGTGATGCTAAATGTTGAAGAAAATAAAAAATATAGATATCAATTATATAGATTATGGCGAAGGAAACGATGCTATAGTGTTACTTCATGGTTGGGGTCAAAATATTGAAATGATGAAACCGGTTGGAGATCGTTTAAGTAAACAGCATCGTATAATAATAATTGATCTTCCTGGTTTTGGATTAAGTGAAGAACCTAAGGATATTTTAACAATCTATGATTATGTAGAATGCATCAAAGAATTAATAGATAGTTTAAAAGTTAACAGTCTAACTTTAATAGGTCATTCATTTGGTGGTAAAATTAGTTTAGCTTATGCAAGTAAGTATCATGTTAATAAATTAATTACTTTTGGAAGCCCTTTTAAAAAAGAAATTAATAAACTATCATTGAAAACAAGAATATTAAAAATATTAAAGAAAGTTCCTGTTTTAAAGGGATTAGAAGCATTTGCTAAAAAACATATTGGGTCTACAGACTATAGACAAGCAAGTGAAATCATGAGAAAAATTATGGTAGAACATGTTAATTTAGATATAACAGAAGATGTAAAAAAAATAAAATGTCCTACTTTATTAATTTGGGGGACTAATGATGAGGCCGTATCAATTGATTGTGCCTATGAATTAGAAAAATTAATATCTGATGCAGGCGTAGTTGAATATCCTGGATGTAGCCATTATGCATATTTAGAAAGATTAGATCAAACTATTAATGTTTTAAATTCTTTTTTAGGAGATAAATAATGGAGTGGTTTTTATTAAGTTTAATTCCTTATTTATGTTATGGAATATTAAAAACAAAAAATATAATGTATATATTACAACAAAACAGTTATGATGATAATAGTTATTTAAATTGGATAAAAAATAACTGTTTAAAAATTTTTGTTAATTTTGAAACTTTATTTATATTATTTGGATTGTGTTTGATAATACCTTATAATTATTCATTAATACTATTTATATCTTTTTATATAATAGTTTTCTGTTTGTTAGAAAAAAAGTTTAAATCAGTAAAAGCACCTTTAGTAATAACTCCTAGAGTTAAGAGATTAATTATAACTTCGTTAATTTTTTATATTATTCCTATAATAATGATGTGTTTAACTTTTAAAGAGAAGTATGTTTGGTATTATTATTTAAATTTAGGGTTTACTATGTATTTGCAATATCTATATATCTATTTAGTGAATATAGTTAATAAACCGGTAGAAAAACAGGTGTTTTTAAATTTTAAGAGAAGAACAATAAAAAAATTATATAACAAATCCGGTGTTAAGGTGATTGGAATTACAGGAAGTTATGGGAAGACTGGATGTAAGAATATTTTAAGTGATATATTAAATGTAAAATATAGTTCTTTTTCAACTCCGAAGCATTCTAATAATTTAAATGGTATACTTAATGCTATTAACGATAATTTTGATAAAATTAATGATATTTTTATTACAGATATGGTGGCATTTAAAATTGGAGATATAAAGGAACTTTGTGATTTAGTTCGACCTAAGTATGGAATTGTAACAACTATTGGGGAAGCTCATCTAGATAGTTTTGGTAGCCTTGAAAATATTCAAAGTGGTAAATTTGAACTAGTTGAGTCATTGCCTAGTGATGGTATTGGAATTTTAAATGGTGATGATCCTTATCAAACTAGTTACAAATTAAAAAATGATTGTAAGATAATATGGATTGGTATTGATAATAAAGAAGTTGATGTATATGCTGATAATATAAAGGTAACACATGATGGGATGGAATTTGATGTTGTTTTTAAGAATGATAAAAATAAATATCATTTTGAAACTAGATTATTAGGTAGAGCTAACATATATAATATACTAGCTAGCGTTGCTTTAGGGTATTATCTTGGTATTAGTATGGATGAACTTTGTCATGGTGTTAAAAAAATTAAATCAATTAAATATCAATTAGAAATTAAAAAAATGGGGAATATTAATATCATTGATGATGCTTATAATTCTAATCCGGTAGGAACTCGTATAGCATTAGATGTGTTAAATTTAATGTCGGGGAAAAAGATTGCTGTAACTTCTGGGATGTCAAAGTTAGGAAAAGAACAGAATAATTTAAATTTTCAGTTAGGTGAATGTATGGCTTGTGTTTGTGATGAAGTGATTTTAATAGGAAGAGAACAGACAAAGCCTATATTTGATGGTTTGGTTAGTAAAGATTACAATAAAAAGCAAATTCATATTTTACAAGATGTAAGAAAGGCGTTTCCCCTAATAAGAAGTTTGGGTGAAGAAGAAACTTACGTATTATTAGAACATGATTTGCCTGATATATTTAATGAGGAGTGATTATATGTTGTTGGGAATAATTATAGTTATTATAGGTTTTAGTTGTTTGTTAGAAAATTTAGGAATTTCTATTAATTGGGGAATATTAGTTTCTTTGTTATTAATATTATCTTGTTTTTATTTAATATTAAGGGATAAAAAAATCACTTTTTGGAGTATAATATTATTTATAATAGGAATGTGGAATTTATTACTTAATTTAAATGTTGTTACATTAGAATTCAGTGGGATTTTATGGCCTATATTATTAGTTTTAACAGGAATATCGATTATTTTTAATAAACTAAAACTTAAGAATATAAGAAGAAATGAAAAAGAAAATAAAACATTAGTGTTTAATGGAATATTTAGTGGTTGTGTTGAAAAAATAATAAATGAAGATGTTCAAGAAATTAAAGTTAGAGCTATATTTGGTGGAGTAGAATTAGATTTAACCAATTTAAAAATCACAGAAAATTTAAATATACACGTATATAGTATTTTTGGTGGAGTTGATTTGTTGTTGTCAGATGATTATAATATTGTTGTATCTTCTACTTCTATATTCGGGGGAGTAGAAAATAAACATAATTCAAAAGAAGAGAAAAATAAAAAAAATATTAATATTAATATCATTAATATATTTGGTGGAACAGATTTAAAATAGGAGAGTGAAGTTATGAAAATTAAAGTTGGAGTTATATTTGGTGGAGAAACAGTAGAACATGAGGTAAGTATAATAACTGCAGTACAAGCTATGAATAATATGAATGATGAAAAGTATGAAATTATTCCTATATATATTGCAAAAGATCGTACTTGGTATACGGGTGCAATGTTAAAAGAAATAGATGTTTATCAAAATTTTGATGATTTAAAAAGATTTGCTAAAAAAGTTACTTTATGCAAGCGAGATGGCGGATATTATTTAGTGAATACTAAGGGCTTAATTCGTCGTGATATATGTGAATTAGATATTGCATTTCCAATAGTTCATGGAAATAATGCAGAGGATGGGACATTGCAAGGTTACTTGGATACCATAGGGATTCCATATGTGGGAAGCCGTGTTTTAGGTTCCGCGTTAGGACAAGACAAAGTTGTGATGAAACAAATATTTGAAAGTTGTAAACTTCCAATTGCACCATATACTTGGTTTTTTGATTCAGAGTATGTAGATGATTCAGAAATTATTAAAAAGAACATTAAAAAGTTAGGATATCCAGTTATTGTTAAACCAGCATCTTTAGGAAGTAGTGTGGGTATTAAAGTTGTAAAAGATGAAACTGATATTGATGAAGCTATAAATGACGCTATAAAATATGATGCTAAAATAGTAGTTGAAAAAGTAATTGAAAATATGGTTGAAGTAAACTGCAGTGTGCTTGGTAATTATGAACATCAGACTACTAGTGAATTAGAAGAAGTAATGAGTACTGATGAATTTTTAACTTATCGTGATAAATATTTAGGAAATGCTAAGGGAGGTAAATCTAAAGGGATGGCTTCTACTAATCGTGTAATACCAGCCCGAGTTAGCGATGAATTAAAAAATGAAATATATGATCTATCTAAAAAGGTATTTAGATGTTTGAACTTGAGTGGTGTATGCCGTATTGATTATTTAATTGATAAAAAAGCTAATAAGGTTTACGTAAACGAACCAAACACTATTCCAGGTTCACTTGCCTTTTATCTTTGGGAGCCTACTGGGAAAAAATATTCTGAATTATTAGATGAAATGATTACTTTAGCAATAAAGGATTTTAAAAACAGAAGTAAAAAAACATTCTCATTTGAAACTAATATTTTAAGTAATTTTAATGGTACTAAGGGATTAAAGGGAATTAAAGGAAAACTAAAATAGTAGGAAACTACTATTTTTTGGTATTTAGGTAATAATTTTATATATATTTATATAGGTGATAATAATGAAAGAACAAGAATTTGATTTAGAATTTTATAAAAATGTAAGAAGTTTTTTAGTTTTTGTAATGAAATTTGCTTTTAGGCCGGAAGTAATAGGTATTCAAAATATAAAGAATGAAATGGGTGTAATACTAGCAGGAAATCATATATCGATGTTAGATATTCCATTATTAATAAGTGTAGTAAATGATGATGTACATTTTATGGCAAAGAATGAACTTTTTGAAAATAAGCTAGGAAATTATATTTTTTCAAAAATGGGATCATTTCCTATAAATCGCAATGAAGTAGATTTAAAATCAATTAAAACTGCTTTAAGATTATTAAAAGAGGAAAATATATTAGGGATATTTCCTGAGGGAACTAGAAATAAAACAAATGCTATTATACTTCCATTTAGGGAAGGAGCTACAAGACTTGCGATTAGATCGAAGAAACCAATTATCCCATTTGGTATTAGTGGAAAGTATAGAATTGGAGGAGGAATAACAATTAGATTTGGAGAAGCAATTGATTTTAATCGATTATCAGTAGAAAATCATAATGAATATTTAGAAACTAAAGTTAAAGAATTAATATATAAAAATTAAGTCAATTGTGTTAAAATATTAATAGGTGATGATATGAAAATTTTAGTAATTGGTCATGCTGCTTATGATATTACTTTTCCTTTGGATGAATTTCCTATAGAAAATACAAAAAATAGAGTTCCAAAACGTGTTGAATGTGGAGGAGGGCCTGCTTTTAATGCGGCTTATTTGCTAGGAAAATGGGGCATGGATGTATCTTTTGCAGGATTAATAGGTAATGATACATATGGTAGTAAGTTGAAACAGCAATTAGAAAGTGTTGGGGTAAACACTAAATATTTACAAATTAAGGAAGGATATTCAACTACTAATAGTTTTATTATGGCAAATACAAGTATTGGTTCACGTACTATATTAACCTATAGACCAGATAATATTGTGATGGATGAATTTGAACTAGACTTTAATCCGGATATTATACTTATGGATGGTCAGGAATATGAGATGTCACTAAAACTTATAGAAAAATTTCCAAATGCAATTTCTATAATAGATGCAGGACGACCTAATGAAAATATAATAAATTTAGCAAAAAAAGTTAATTATGTAGTTTGTTCTAAGAATTTTGCTGAAGGAGTTACAAATATTAAAATAGCAGATAATAATTCAATGGTTGAGTTATATAAAGGCATGGAAAATGTTTTTAACGGTAATATAATTGTAACATTAGAAGCAAAGGGGGCTTTATATAAATACAATAATCAAGTAAAAATAATGCCTTCACTTAAAGTTAAAGCACTAGATTCAACTGGAGCAGGCGACATATTTCATGGGGCATTTACATATGCACTTGCAAATAAATATGATTTAGAAAAATGTATTATGATTTCTAATGTGGCGGGAGGTTTATCTGTTACAAAAATAGGAAGTTTAGATTCCATGCCAGAAAAAGCGGAAGTAGGTAAGTATATTGATGACTTTAGATAATGTTGTTTTTGTAGATTCATTACCAAAGTTAGATTTGCATGGATTTGATAGAGATACTGCCAGAGTTTTGATAAATGATTTTATAAATGATAATCGCATTATGAAAAAAGAAATCGTTAATATTGTTCATGGACATGGAAGTGGGATATTAAAAAAAACAACCCACAATACATTAAGAGAAAACCGCTATGTGTTAGACTTCCAAACTTTTTATAATAATGATGGATGTACAATCGTGAAAATTAAAATTTGACAAATTAAAATAAAATGGTAGAATATATGGCAACAACGGGGGATATAACAAAATTTGGCGGAAATTTGACAAATAAATAAAATTGTGTTAATATAAACGCCAATAAATCAAAAGGGGGATTTAGTATGTACGAAGAAAGAGAAAAATTTTCATTAAAAGAGGTAATATTACAAATTGTTTTAGTAGTATTATTTGTATTCTTATTATTATGGTTATTTCCAACAAAAAACTATGTAGATAAGAAATTAGAAGGTGAAGTTAATTCAGTAAATGGTCAAGTGTTTTCACAAAATGTTGAAACAATGAAAGATGCTGCTATTAGTTATTTCACAACTTCTAGATTACCAAAAAAAATTGGTGATAAGGTAACTTTAACATTAGGAGATATGTTAGATAAAAAATTGTTAATACCGTTCTTAGATGGTAATAATAAACAATGTAGTTTAACAGAATCTTATGTTGAACTTACAAAAATGGATGATGAATACATTTTAAAAGTAAACTTAAATTGTAGTGATAAAAGTGACTATATTTTAGTTCATTTAGGATGTTACAGTTATTGTGAAAGTGGTTTATGTGAAAAACAAGAGACAACTACAGAACCAGAAACTAAACCAACGGTTAAACCAACAGTTACTAAAAAATACCAATATGAATATGAATTAGTATTAGATGGTAAGTGGGGAGAATGGTCTAATTGGTCTGATTGGTCAGAAATTAAGACTGAAAAAACTGATTACCGTAATGTTAAAACAAAAGAAGAATCAGTTGTAAGTGGTACAGAAACAGTTAAAGTTGGTACAGAAACAATTGTAAAAGAAGCTAAAGAAAATAAAACAAGTTATTGTCCAGCAGGATATACATTAAATGGAACAAAATGTAGCAAAAAAGTTACAAAAACAGATACTATAGCTGCAACAGCAACAACTAATAATAGTTGTCCAACAGGATATACATTAAATGGAGATGTTTGTAGTAAAGAAGTTGAATATATTTCATCTTATAAAAAAGGTGAATATGTAAAAACTGTTTATAATGCTTCATATGTTCCTAAAGATACAAAACAATACTTCTATGAAGAGGTTGGTGCAGATTATGTTTTTGACTGTGATAATGAGTGTGCTTTCAGATGGATATACACTTATGAAGTTTATAAGTCAGAGGCTGTATATAAGACAAAAATAGATACAGTTGAAAAAGATTCAACTACAAAATATAGTTGTCCGTCAGGATATACATTAAGTGGAACAAAATGTAATAAAAAAGTTACTACAACAGATGAAATAAATGCTTCTACAAAAGTAAATTATAGTTGTGAAGCAGGAGACTTAGTAGGTAAGACTTGTGTTACTTATAAAGATAAATATGAAACAATTAATATTTATAAAAAAGTAACATATTATAGTTATCAAACAAGAGAATTTATTTCTGGTGAACGTAAGACTGTTTGGAGTAATACTCAAAATGATAAAGATTTAATTGCTAAAGGTTATAAATTAACAGGTAAATCAAAAGAAATATAAAAATTAAATAAAGAAGTGCTTTTTAGCACTTCTTTGTTTGACAAATGATACAAATATATGATATCCTTAAATAGGATAGAGTATAGTAACCAAAGGAGGTGGATAATGTGAAAGAGAGTTTTTTGTTTGATTATATTAATGAAAATGAATTTAAAAAATTAGAAAGATCATTGAAAAAATATAACATGTTAGCGTATAAAAAGTTATATTTTGAATATTATCCATCGTTGAAAGAGGGTAATTTTTTAGGGGAATTAATTTCTACTAATCAAAATAACGGTTCTAGAACCTATGAGTTAAAATTGCCTACAGATATTATGTTTTCTAAAGTTCATGGTGACATTAAATTGCATTATCATGTTTATGAAGAAAAAAATACTGTAATGTTAGATACTATCATGCCTGAGGATATTCTAACAGAGGGACATCAATCTGAGTTAGTAACTTATAAAGGAGTTATGGTTTCTAAGCAACATTCTGAAAAAGATTTATTTAAGATTAATTTATTAAATATGATACAAAAATAACGCTTCAGACAAGCGTTTTTTTATTAAATATAGTACATTTTAAGATACTATTTAATTTGGTATTTAAAAATTCTAACCGTGCAAAGTTAGAGTTTTATATTAATTTTGGTGACGGAAGGATTCAGATAATGAACCTTAAAACTTGTTTAATGTATATAAATATTACTGCGATTTTTAATATTAGTAAACATCTTTCTAACAAAGAGTTATAAATTATTTACCTATTTTAGCTCTAACTGTTTAACGCTTACATTTTGTTTTATATTTTTATAACTAGTCAATATAGTTAACAATTCCTTTTGAAAATATATATTTCTAGGATTATCATTAACATTTTTAAATATTATATCCTCTAAATCTTCCAATGAAACCAATTCTAATCTAAAATTTCCTTTTTGTTCTTTTTTTGTTAGTTTTCGTGAAGCTTTTTTTATACCTTTGTATGAACCTACAAAATAATGAGTTTTTACTAATCTATTTTGAAAAGTTCCATCTCTTTTTGGGTAATCTTTTTGATAATAATTTAAAGTTACAAAAAAATCCAATTCATTAGCACTATAGTCTTGCCCAAGTTCTTCACTTAATTCTCTAGTAATGGCTTCAGATACTGTTTCTCCTTCATCAACTTTACCGCCTGGTAATAAAATTACATTGCTATAATTAACTATTAATACTTTGTTATTTTCATCAATTAATATCGCTCTTGCTTTTGAATTAAATTCTTGCACTTCATCAAATTGTAGATTATCATCATTAATTATTAATTCCATTAAAACACAACCTTTATAAAAAACGAACCTTTATGGGGTTCGTATCAATTCTTTATGGTGCGAGTGAAGGGACTTGAACCCCCATGCCGTAAGGCGCTAGATCCTAAGTCTAGTGCGTCTGCCAATTTCGCCACACTCGCTAAAAATAAAATAAAGTGGTGGACCCTGTAGGACTCGAACCTACGACCGCCCGGTTATGAGCCGGATGCTCTAACCAACTGAGCTAAGGGTCCAGAATCATCACTTGCTTTTATATAATATCACATTAGTTTGTTTTATGCAATATTTTTTTGAAAAAATAATAAAAAATCCCAATTTGACAAAATTAAAAAAAAGTATATAATATATGACAACAACGGGGAATATAATAAACAAATAGAAATTTGACAAAAAATATATTTTGTGTTAGAATAGGGCACAATTATTACAAAAGGGGGAAATAATTATGGGAAAAACAGTAAAAACAAAAACTGGAACAGTTAAGGTGGATGGCGATTTATCAAAATTTGAAAAGGTAAAATTAACTGTAAAGAAAAATGGAGGAAAGATTGTTGCTGGAACAGTGGCAGTATTAGTTATGGTTGGTGCAGTAGGAATTAACCATTATAACAAATATAAAAATAATAACGTTGGTTCAAGCAATAATAACAACAATAATGATACACAAGATACAACACCTGATACATCTGTATCAGATACAGTTAAAGAAGAAGAGTACAGTCGTGATTTATTAAATACAAGAGTTCAAAACTTCACTAAAGAAATTAATGCTAAAGGAATTAGTTTAACAGAAGAAGAAGTTTATGAATTTGCTGCATTTATGAATATTGATACAATTATGAGCGAAGATCCAGAATTAGCACAAGCATTATTTGAAAATAAAAGTGGAGAAGAAGTGTTAACTGATGTTGGTCATATCATAGGAAAATTAATGACTGCTTCAATGACAAGTAATTATCAAGATACAACTAATTTAAGTACATTAATTGTAGGTAATGATTCTGATAAAGCTGTTATGACTAGATTAGAAGGGTACCGTGATAATTTAACTAGTATGCGTGCTGAAGAAAATGGAGAACATAGAGTAGAATTTGCCACTAAAGAGGAAGAAGAAAAATTCAATGAAATAATGGTTGATATTATAAAATTTTATAGTATGAATGTTGATGGATTTGAGATAAATGGGCAAAATTCTGTTATCCAAGAAATGGGTGATGGTACTAGATTCGCTCTTGTATTAGTTATGAATGAGATTGCTTTAGGTAATAAAAATTTATTAACTGAAGAACAATATAAAGGTTTCCAAGATTTAATGTCTAATGAAGCTACAGTTTCAAATCTTATTACAAAGATTAATGGTTGTAAATCAATTCAAAAAACTAAATAGTCACATTTGTGACTATTTTTTTTGTACTTCATAAAATAATTTAGGTGATATGATGAATAATTTAATAGGTAATACCCCTTTAATAAAGATTAAATATAGATATAATAATAATATAAAAGAAATTTATGTAAAGTTAGAGTTTTATAATTTAACAGGAAGTATTAAGGATAGGATGGCTTATTATATTTTAAATCAAGCGTATAATGATGGAATGTTGAAAAAAGGTCAAACAATAATAGAAGCAACAAGTGGCAACACGGGAATTTCTTTTTCAGCTTTAGGGAACTATTTTAATAATCCTGTAGTTATTTTTATGCCTGATTGGGTAAGTAAAGAAAGAAAAAAATTAATGGAGATGTATGGAGCAAAAGTATATTTAGTAAGTAAAGAAGAAGGTGGCTTTCAAAAATGTATTAGTCTTGCTGATGAATTGAGTAAACAAATAAATGGATTTAGGCCTAATCAATTTAATAACCTTGATAACGTAAATGCCCATTATTTAACTACTGGAAATGAAATAATTAGTAGTATAAATAATATAGGTGGATTTGTAAGTGGAATAGGTACAGGTGGGACATTAATTGGTGTTGGTAAAAGATTAAAAGAAGAATATTCTAATGTTATGTTATGTGCGGTAGAACCTGATAAAATTCCGCTTCTTACTAAAGGACAATTTATAGAACATCATAAAATAGATGGTATTGGTGATGATTTTATTCCGGAGTTAGTTGATAAAAATTTAATTGATAGAGTGTTTGATATTAATGATGATGATGCTATAAATATGGCGAGGTTACTTTGTAAGAAGTTAGGACTGGGTGTTGGAATATCAAGCGGAGCTAATTTTTTAGGAAGTATACTCTTAAACGAAGAAGGGGTAGGAAGTGTAGTAACTGTTTTTCCTGATGATAATAAAAAATACCTAAGTACTTATTTGAGTAAAGAGATAGATAAAGATTGTAATTTTATTTCTAATAAAATTGAATTAATTTCATATGATGTGGTATAATTAATGTGGAGTTGATTATATGAAGATATATAATACATTAACAAAAAAAGTAGAAGAATTTATTCCTAATGAAGAAGGAAAAGTATCTATGTATACATGTGGACCTACAGTATATCATTTTGCACATATAGGAAATCTTCGTACGTATATATTTGAAGATGTTTTAGAACGTTCTTTAAATTATTTAGGATATGAAGTTAAGCGAGTTATGAATATTACTGATGTTGGACATTTAAGTAGTGATTCTGATTCTGGCGAAGATAAGATGTTAAAAGGTGCTAAAAGAGAGAAAAAAACGGTTTTAGAAATTGCTGATTTTTATACTGAAGCATTTAAAAATGATTGTAACAAACTTAATATAAAGTGGCCTGAGATTGTTTCAAAAGCAACTGATAATATTGAATATTACATTAAGATTATAACTAAACTATTAGAAGATAATAAAGCTTATATCGCAGGTGGAAATATTTATTTTGATACATCTATTTTAGGTGATTATTATAAACTAACCAATCATAAAGAAGATGAAATGGTAGTAGGAGTTCGTGATGGAGTAGAATATGATGATAATAAAAAAAATCAGGCAGATTTTGTTCTTTGGTTTACTAAATCAAAATTTGATGATCAAGAGTTAAAGTGGGATAGTCCTTGGGGATATGGATATCCTGGATGGCATATAGAATGTTCAGGAATATGTATGCGTTATTTAGGAGAATATTTAGATATTCATTGTGGCGGTGTAGATAATATTTTCCCACATCATACTAATGAAATCGCACAGTCTGAAAGTTATTTAGGACATAAATGGTGTAATTACTGGGTTCATGGGGAACATCTGAATGATCAATCTGGTAAAATGAGTAAATCAAACGGCGAATTTTTGACAATTTCGCTTTTAGAAAGTAAAGGATATGATCCAGTCTATTATAGATTTATGTGCTTGGGATCTCACTATCGCAAAGTGTTAGCGTTTAGTTATGATGCTCTAGATAATGCTAAGCAAGCCTATATTAAATTAAAAGGTAAAATAAATAGTTTAAAAGATGAGTTTGAAATAGAAAAAGATTTAATTTTAGAGTTTAAAAATAAATTTAAAGAAGCATTGGAAAATGATTTAAATACGTCTGGTGCACTAACTACACTTCATAATGTTTTAAAAAGTGATTTAAATGATTCTTCTAAAATATATTTAATTAAAGAGTTTGATAAGGTTTTAGGGTTAAATTTACTACAAATTGATAATAATAAAATAGATAGTGAATTAGAAAAATATATAAATAACAAAATTGCAGAAAGAGTTTTAGCAAAACAAAATAAAGATTATGCTTTAGCAGATTCTATTCGTGAGGAATTAAAAGAAAAAGGAATAATTATCAAAGATACAAGAGAAGGAACTATTTTTGAAATAATTTAAGGGGTGATAAAATGAATTATATGTTATGGGGTTATGAAAACATTTTAACTATGTTGTTATCAATTGTAGGAGTTGTGGTTATACTATGGGCCCAATTTACTATAAATGGTTCTTATAAAAAATATAAAAAGTTAAAAACAGTTAAAGGTTTAAGTGGACAGGAAATTGCTCGTACTATATTAGATAGTAATGGTTTAACTGATATTCACATTGTAGAAACTAAGGGAGAACTATCCGATCACTATGATCCATCACGAAAAGTAATTCGCTTATCTAAAGAAATATTTCATGGTGATACTATTGCAGCGGCAGCAGTAGCAGCTCATGAATGTGGGCATGCTATTCAAGACAAAGATGGTTACATATATATGAAAATTAGGTCTATGTTAGTGCCTGTTGTTAATTTGGTTACATATATTGGTTATATTGTTGCAATTATTTCTTTATTCGCAGGAATAATAGGATATTTGAAGGTAAGTATAATAATAATTTTGGTTGCATTAGCCTTTCAACTTATAACTCTTCCTGTTGAGTTTGATGCATCAAGGCGAGCAAATGAACAATTATTAAAACTTAATTTAGTAAGTAGTGATGAAGTCACTCATACTAAAAAGATGTTAAATGCGGCAGCGTTAACTTATGTAGCAAGTTTTGTGTCATCTGTATTAAATTTATTGAGATTGATAATTATGTTAAATGATAGAGATTAAAAGTTTAAGTCGGAGGAAATAATAATGAATGAATTAGAACAAAAAGCAATGAATGAAGCTATTCTTGAATCAAAGGCTAATATGGAGAATAATTTTCAAAAAGGTGGCCCTTTTGGTGCTGTAATAGTAAAAGATGGAAAGATTATTGCATCAGCTCATAATACTGTAGTTGAGAGTATGGATGCAACAGCACACGCTGAAGTTAATGCTATTAGAGAAGCATCAAAAATACTTAATACTCATGACTTGTCTGGCTGTATCTTATTTACTAGTGCTGAACCTTGTCCAATGTGTTTATCAGCAATTATTTGGGCTAATATTAAAGAAGTTTATTATGCTAACACAAGAAAAGATACTGATGACATTGGTTTTAGAGATGACATGATTTATGAGTGTTTAAAAGGTAATGGTAACACATTTATGAAAATAACTCATGTTGAAAGTAAAGAAGCGTTAGAAGTATTTAAAAAATTTAAAGAGACATTAGATAAAACAATGTATTAAAATTATAAATCCTATTTTTAATAGGATTTTATTATAAAATAATAGATGTTGTGTTATAATTAAGTTGGTGGTAGTATGAATGGGATTTTACTTATAAATAAAGGGCAAAACTATACTAGTAGAGATATTGTAAATTACGTTGGAAAAATTTTGGGAACAAAGCAAATAGGTCATACTGGAACTCTTGATCCGCTCGCTACAGGTGTTTTAGTTTTATGTGTAGGTAAGGCTACCAAATTAAATGAAATACTTACTTCAGAATATAAAGAGTATGAAGCAGAAATAACTTTAGGAATTCTAACAGATACTTTAGATATTACTGGAAATGTTTTAAAAGAACAAAAAACTAATGTGACAAAAGAACAAATATTAAATGCTTTGCATAAAATTAAAGGGAAATATATTCAGGAAACACCAATTTATTCTGCGGTAAAAGTTAATGGAAAAAAATTATATGAATATGCTAGAAATAATGAATTTGTAGAGTTACCAAAACGAGAAGTGGATATTAAGAAAATGGAGTTAATTGGTGATATAAAACAAGAAGACAATAAAACGATATTTAATATTCGTTGTTTGGTTAGTAAAGGCACATATATAAGAGCACTTGCTTATGATATTGCAAAATTACTCGGGACAATAGGTGTGATGAGTAAATTAAACAGAACCAAACAAGGAGATTTTAGTATAGAAGATTGTAGTACAATAGAAGACGTTGAAAACAGTAATTATAAACTAATTACTATCGAAAAAGTTTTATCTAGATTTAAGAAAGTAATGGTAGATGAATATTTAGAAGAAAAAATAAAAAATGGTAGTATTTTAGAAAATAGATGTGGCTGTGAAGTGTTATTTGTAAATAAAGAAAATAAAGCATTAGCACTTTATCAACCATATGATAAGGACAATACAAAAATAAAACCATGGAAAATGTTTTTTTAATAGGGGGGATAAGATGAAAAATATAATTATTGGAACTAGTTGTTATCAAAATGCTAAAAGTGGTAATACTGTTTCTATAACCGGTGATGGAGGCAATGCTTGGGGATATTATGGACCAGCATATAAAAAATTAGCTCCTAGTTGGAAGTTATATGAATATTGGAGGGATAATCCAGATGATTTAAGTGACGTCAAATTGATTGAATATTATATTCAAGAATATTTTAATCATCGATTGGCAAATTTAAATACTAAAGAGTTACTTTATGAATTTAAAGAACGTTTTGGTAAAGAAATAATATTGTTGTGTCATGAATTGCCTAGTAATTCTAATATAATGACTAAACAAAATTTTTGCCATAGAAGGGTAGATGCTGATTTTATTGAATTAACTACTGGGATAGTGATACCTGAAATAACTATTGATGAACAAGGTAAAACAACTTTACAAAAACAACCGGATTATAAACCAATGTTAAAAAGATTAATGAAGTAAAAATTTAACATTAAGAACAAAATAATTGTTGCATATTTATAAATTTTAGTGTATATTATTAATGTACTTGTTCTTGGATTTTGGAATCTCCAACCCATTCTCAGAATAAGCGAATATAGAAAAAAGGAGAGATAACATGGCTTTAAGTAAAGAAAGAAAAGCAGAAATCGTTAAAAAGTATGGTAAAACTGCAAATGACACTGGTTCAATTGAAGTTCAAATCGCAGTTTTAACAGATGAGATTAATGCATTAACTGAACACTTAAAAGAACATACTCATGATTTTCATTCTAGAAGAGGATTACTTAAAAAAGTAGGACAAAGAAAAAGTTTGTTAAACTACTTAATTAAGAATGACGTTACTAGATATCGTGAAATTGTTAAGAGTTTAGGTTTAAGAAAATAATAATTTAGTAGGCACTTTTTTTAAGTGTCTTTATTTTTTGTTAAAGGTGGGTTTATGAATACAAATAGATTATATAAAGTAGATGTTTATAGAATTATTGAATCAAAAATTGAAAATAATACAATGGAAGTTAATGGCATGTTTTCTAGAGAGACAATAGTATATGATACTGGATATGGAGATTATTATGATTTAATTACCGATAAAACATTGTCTGCAGGATTACAATTTTCTTTTGTTGGTAATGAATATATACGGTCAACTAGTTTTGTTCCTTATAATGAGTATCTAAATAATCAAAAACAAAATTTATCGAAAAGAAAAATAAAAAAACTTTATATAAAACATAAAAATATTGGTAATAATAATTAAGTAATTTAAAAAGGAGGAAGTAAGTAATGAAAAAAGTATTTGAATTAGATTTTAGAGGAAAAAAATTAATTGTAGAAAACGGAGAAATGGCTAAACAAGCAAATGGTGCAGTTTTAGTTAGATATGGTGATACTGTTGTATTATCTACTGCGGTTGTTAAAAAGGAGGCTAATGTATTATCAGATTTCTTTCCATTAATGGTTATTTATCAAGAAAAATTATATTCTGTGGGTAAAATTCCAGGTGGATTTATAAAAAGAGAAGGTCGTCCTACTGATGCAGCGACACTTGCCGCTCGTATGATAGATCGTCCAATGAGACCAATGTTCCCAGAAAACTTTAAAAATGAAGTACAAGTAGTTAATACAGTTTTATCAGTTGATACAGATAATTCACCAGAATTAACTGCAATGTTTGGAACATCTTTATCAGTGGGAATTAGTGAGATTCCTTTTGATGGGCCAATCGCAGGGGTTAAAGTAGGACATGTTAATGGTGAATTTATTATAAATCCAACACCAGCAGAGTTAGAAATTTCAGATTTAGATTTAACTGTTGCTGGAACTAAAGATGCAATTAATATGGTTGAAGCTGGGGCAAAAGAAGTATCTGAAGATTTAATGTTAGAAGCATTAATGTTTGGACATGAAGCAATTAAAGAATTAGTAGCTTTCCAAGAAGAAATTATTGCCGAAATTGGAAAATCAGATATGGAATATGAAGTGTTAGAAATCACTGATGAATTGAAGGCGGAAATTAGAGAACTTGCTGAAGAAGATTTAAATAAGGCAATGCGTATTCCAGGAAAATTAGAAAAATATGCAGCAATTGATGCAGTAAAAGAGTCAGTTGTAAATAAATATACAACTGAATTTGAAGAAAAATTAAAAGAAAAAGAATTAATTGAATTAATAACTAAAGTAAAATTAGTCTTAGAAGAAATTGAATATGAAATATTTAGATGCATAGTTGTTAAAGAACATACTCGTGCAGATGGAAGAGAAATGACTGAAATTAGACCATTATCAACTGATATCGATATTTTACCTCGTACACATGGTTCGGCATTATTTACACGTGGAGAAACTCAAGCGTTGGCAATCACCACATTAGGAGCTTTAGGAGAACATCAAATATTAGATGGTCTTAGTTTAGAGGCGGAAAAAAGATTTATGTTACATTATAACTTCCCAGCTTTCTCTGTAGGAGAAACTGGAAGATATGGTGCTCCAGGAAGAAGAGAAATAGGACATGGTGCTTTAGGAGAAAGAGCGTTACTTCAAGTAATGCCTAGTGAAGAAGAATTTCCATATACAGTAAGAGTTGTATCAGAAGTATTAGAAAGTAACGGTTCATCTAGTCAAGCAACTATTTGTGCGGGATGTATGAGTTTAATGGCTGCAGGAGTACCTATTAAAGCTCCAGTTGCTGGAATTGCTATGGGGTTAATTACTGCAGGAGAAGATTATACAATCTTAACAGATATCCAAGGTATGGAAGATCATCTAGGTGATATGGATTTTAAAGTTGCAGGAACACGTGATGGTATTTGTGCATTACAAATGGATATTAAGATTAAAGGAATTACTAAACAAATTCTAAAAGAAGCTTTAGCTCAAGCAAAAGTTGCTCGCATGGAAATTTTAGATGTGATTTGTGCTCAAATTCCAGAACCTCGTAAAGAAGTAAGTAAATATGCACCAAAAACATTAACATTTATGATTGACCCTAACAAGATTAAAGAAGTTATTGGTAAAGGTGGAGAAATGATTACTAAGATTATTTTAGAAGCTAGTAATGTAACTGCAGTTACTGATATTAATGCTGTTAAAGTAGATTTAGAAGATGATGGTAGAGTAATTATTTATCATTCTGATAAAGATGTAATTGAAAAAACTGCTAATATGATAAAAGATATAGTTCGTGAAGTAGAAGAGGGACAAGTATATACTGGAAAAGTAGTTAAGGTAGAAGAATTTGGATGCTTTGTAGAATTATGGCCAGGATGTGAAGGATTAGTTCATGTTTCACAATTAGCGGAAGAAAGAGTAGAAAAACCAAGTGATGTAGTTAAAGTAGGAGACGAAATAATTGTTAAATCACTAGGATATGATAAACGTGGAAGACTTAATTTATCAAGAAAAGAAGCTTTAAAATAAGCTTTTTTCTTTTCTTTTTTTTGAATATGTAGTAAAATAGCCCTCAGGTGATTTTATGGAGTTTTTAACCGATAAAATAAGAGCAAATATTTACAAGAAATGTGTAAATAGAGATAATTTGGAAACATTTTTTGATGGAAATCAAGGGGATTTCAATTTTGAAATGTTATTAATAGATTATTATAATATTTTAATGTTTAAAAGAACAACTAATGATATAACTCAATATGAGATAAATAATTTGGAGTTAATTAACAAATATACGGTGAAAGAATTAAAAGAATTAATTTGTGATTTTCAATTTGTTAAAAGTCTTTTAACTGCCGGTATAACTTTTTATGAGTTAGCTAGATTAGACAGACAACAAATTGTAAGAATATCCCATGATTGGCATAATAAAAATGACTTAACATCAAGAGTTTTGTATCATATTAATTATATGTCCAATATTCCATCATATGATTTACAAACATTAATAGACTATTATGTTGAATACATTAATATTAATGGTAAAGATTTAATTACTCATGATGAAGGAGCTGATATTATAATGCAATATTTGTCTGAACTTAAGTTGAGTGATGAAAATAAGTATGATGAATTTCTATTATATGCAACCAGTTATTATTATAGGTTAATGACCTTTTTAAAAAGAGATTGTAGAAAAGATATTTGTTATCAGGATATTATATTTTTGAAGAAGATAGAAATATATGGTGTAAAGAGTTTACTTAGATGTATAAAAAAAGATGAGGAACTATTAAGTGATGTTATTAAGCAATGCTTGTACTATAAAACGCTCTCAGAGCCTGTAGTTGAAGAAGCAGATGGGTACTTAGATAAAAAGTTATCAAAAAGAATAAAACGTAAACTAAATAATTTAAGTGGTAATAATTAAAGGAGGAATAAAATAGATATTGGTGATAAAATTGTGCTTTTTGATAAGGCTGTTCCGTTAGTTTCGGTTATCAATGATATTAGAATTACTGATTCTAAAAAAGAAATATTAAGAAAAGCAAGTTTTATAGAAGTAATACAAACTCAGGAAGGATATGATTATAAATATTATCCTAGTGATGTTGCTTATTTATCCCTTACATCAGATGTTTTAGAAAAATTAAATGAAATAATATGCGTGATATATAAAAATGCTTTATCTATTAATAAATACGAAGTGAGAAAAAACGAAAAGGAAGGTAATCAAACGTCTGTAGTTATGGAAGTAAAGGGACAAAATGTTTTGAGTGTGTTAAAAGAAATTTCTGAACAATATAATTTGTTTTTTTCTCAAACTCAAGATGTTGAAAACAGGCACAAACAAAAGAGAATTAGTTTGAACTAATTCTCTTTTAATTTTTCATATATGTCTTTGGGATTACTAATGAATTCTTTATGTTTTAAAATTTCAATAGATTGTTTGTTTTTATAATTTGGTTTTAAATGTAAGTGATAGTGTTTTACGTCTTGAACACAACCATTATTTTGTAATAATGATATTCCATCACATTTTAACTTGTTTTCTAATATATTTTTTATGTGTTTGGCTGCTTCGTTGATTTTTGATAAAGTATTTAGGTCAATGTCATCTAAATCAGCAAAATGTTTTTTTGGTATTATTAATGTATGACCATCAGAATCTGGGTTAATGTCTAAGAATGCTAAAACGTCATTATCTTCATAAATTTTAAAACAAGGAATTTCACCTTTTATAATCTTACAGAAAATACATTCCATATTATCACCTAATACAATTTTAACAAATGTAATTAATTTTGTCACTGGAAATTGACAATTTTTTCTAATGTGTTAGAATATAACAAGTAGATGAGGTGATTTATATGTCTAAGTTATTTGAAATTGATCAAGAATGTGGTACTACTGAAATTATAATAAAAAAAGATTGTAAATTTAAGAAATTGAATGACAAACTTTTAGAAGTTATGGGTGAGCAGAATTTAAATGAAATATCGATGTTATTTGTTGAACCTGATTTAACTATAAAAAAAGGTTATATAGATATATTTAAGAATAATAATTTAAGTTTTACTATATACAAAAATGAAGAAAGAATTTATATTTCTCAAAAGAAACATTTAGAAACAGGTATACATGAATCTATTATAGATTTAGATTATAATCAAGGTTATGCTATAACAAGTATGAATCATGATTTAACAGGAAGTACTACTGATATTAAAACATATAAGACTGTTGATAACTCAAATCCTTATTTTGATTTTAATAAGAAAGATGCACTAACTTTAGTTCGAGATGTATTAAAAAACATATCAGAAATTGTATTTTTGGGTGATATGTATGAGATGCTTAATTTGATTCCGGAAGAAGAATATGAACCTTTGATAAGTGATGAGACAATTACTTTATCTTTAGCAGGTGAATTTGGTGATAAGCATCCCAATAAAACAGTGTCTCAAACTTTAGATATTATATTAAATGAAACTTTTGAAAAAGTTGGAATGATTCATTTTGATTATAGTATAGATGTTAGTAGTGATCATAGCCCAGGAAATGTTTGCTATAAAATTGGGGAATCATTTCAAAATAAGGGATATGCTACGAAAGCATTAAAGTTACTAAAAGAATATCTTGGTAACCTTAAATATAAAGGTAATAAAGATTTGTATTTTTGGGTTAGTTATGATAATATTTTATCTCAAAAAGTAGTATTAAGTAATGGTGGCGAAGTTGTTAAGGAAGATCCTAAGGATAATGATCCTCTTGATAATGGTTATACTTATAGGATAAAAATATAAAGAACTATTTGACTAGTTCTTTTTTTGTGAATACTGCGAATATTCTTTATATTATTGATTAAATTTTATAAAAATATACAAAATAGTTTTAATTTAAGGTATAATATTTGCGGGAGATGATTATATGGATACATTAAAGATATCAAATTTAAGTGTTGAAGTAAAAAATAAAAAAATCTTAGATGATTTTAATTTAGAAATAAAAAGTGGAGAAATTCACGCTATTATGGGCCCAAATGGAACGGGGAAATCTACTTTAACTAAAGTTATTATGGGGGATTCATCATACAAAGTTTTAAATGGAAAGATAGAGTTTAATGGAGCACGTCTTAATAGTTTATCAGTAGATGAAAGAGCACGTCTTGGAATATTTTTGGGACTTCAAATGCCTTTAGAAATAGAAGGAGTTACTAATGCTGATTTTTTAAGAACTGCATTACACGAAAAAGAAGGAAATGATTTTAAACTGTTTCCATTTATTAAAAGAATGGATAAATATATTGAAAAGTTAAATATGAATCCTGAAATGATTCACCGTGGAGTAAACCAAGGGTTTTCTGGTGGAGAGCGAAAGAAAAATGAAGTTTTACAGATGTATTTATTAGAACCTAAAATGGTGCTTTTGGATGAAATTGATTCTGGTTTGGATGTTGATAGTTTAAAAATAGTTGGAGAAAACGTAATGGAATATTACAAAGAAAAAAATCCAGGGATACTTGTTATTACTCATTATCAGAGATTATTAAATTATATTAAACCGACACACGTACATATTATGAAAGATGGTAAAATAATAAAAAGTGGTGGGGAAGAACTAGTTCATTATATTGAAGAAAATGGATATGAAAAAATGGAAAAAAATAAAATATCTGGGTCTTGTATCGTGAAGGAAATATCAAATCGTGAATAAAATAAATATAGTTGATGGAAGAATAGAAACAACGATTTTTGATAATGATATAGATTGTGAATTTATACCTAAAAATGACAAATTCTTAGTGGATTCATTAAAAATAAAAATAAAACAAGATACAGAATTAGAACTTAGTATTAAGAATAAAAAGGATAGTAAGATAGATATTTTTGTTAATGTATTAGAAGGTGTTAATTTAAATGTTTATGAATACATAAATTCATCTAATATTAAGATTCAATATAAATATTATTTGGAAAAAAATAGTAATGTTGAGATTAAAAAAATTAATAATGTTAATTCAATAAAAGAATATGATATTGTGAATTTAAATGGAGAAAACTCAAAATTTAAACGAGTTTTAAAAACGATTAGTAATGGTTTAGAAAAGTATGATATGCTTATTTATCATAATGAAAAAAATTCAAGAAGTGATATGATTAATCATGGTGTTAATATTTTAGAAGGGAATTTAGTCTTTAATGTTTCAACATTTGTCCCTAAAGATGTAAGCGGGTGTTATGCTAATCAAACTAATCGAATTATTAATTTAACAGATAATAAATGTCAAATTAGCCCTAATATGTATATTGATTGCTTTGATGTTGTCGCTAACCATAGTGCTTTTATTGGAGCATTTAGTGAAAATGAATTGTTTTACTTACAGAGTAGAGGAATTCCTTATCAAGAGGCAACTAAACTATTAATTAAAGGTTTTTTAACAAGTGAATTAAATGAAGAACAAAAAAGAATATATAATAAAATATTAAATAAGTATTGGAGGTGATTTATGAATCGTGAAGATTTTCCAATTTTAAAAAATAATATAATTTATTTTGATAATAGTGCTACAACCTTAAAGCCCAAAATCTTAGTCGACACATTAAGCGATTATTATATGAATTATAGTGCGAATGCTCATAGAGGAGATTATGATATTAGTTTGAAAGTTGATGAGATGTATGAAGGTACTAGGGAATTTGTGAAAAAGTTTATTAATGCTAAAAGCATTAGAGAGATTGTTTTTACTAGTGGTGCTACAGATTCTTTAAATAAGATAATATTTGGATTCTTTAAATATTATTTAAATGAAGGTGATGAGATATTACTTAGTAAAGCAGAACATGCTTCTAATTTACTCCCCTGGTATGAACTAGTTGAAGAAAAAAAATTAAATCTAAGTTATATTGATTTGGATTCAAATTATTGTTTAACTTTAGAAAATGTTAAGAAAGCAATAACAAATAAAACTAAAGTTATTTCTTTAGCCCATATAACCAATGTTGTAGGTGACATTAGGCCAATTAAAGAAATAATTAAATATGCACATTCTTTAGGAATATTAGTATTAATTGATGGTGCTCAGAGTGTTCCTCATTTAAAGGTAGATGTTCAAGAACTAGATTGTGACTTTTTAACTTTTTCTGCTCATAAAATGTGTGGGCCAACCGGTCTTGGAATTATATACGGAAAAGAAAAATATTTAAATAATACACATCCAATTATATTTGGTGGTGGAATGAACGCTTCCTTTGATGAAGAAGGAGTTAGGGTGTATAAAGAAATACCTCAAGTACTAGAGGCTGGCACACCTAATATAGCAGATGTAATTGCGTTTGGTAGTATAATTAAGTATTTAGAGAGTATTGGTATTGAAAAGATTAGTAATTATGAAAAAGAATTGAAAAAATATGCAGTAAGTAAATTGAAACAAATTAAAGATATAATTATTTATAATGATAGTACTGAAAGTGGTATTTTAACATTTAATATGAGGGATGTTTTTGCACAAGATTTAGCAATTTATCTTAATAAATATAATATTTGTGTAAGAGCTGGTAATCATTGTGCAAAGATACTAAAAAATGAACTTAAAATTAAAAACACATGTAGAGTGAGTTTCTATTTTTATAATACTAAAGAGGAAATTGATAAATTGGTTGAAGTTTTATCTAATCCGAATTTAAAAAATGAAATAATTTAGTATATAAGAGCATTTTTTAATAGATGCTTTTTTATTGATTTACTTATTAAATGAATCGTGTTATAATATTAGCGAAGATTAATTTATTCAAAAAAAAGGAACACTTAATTGCCGAATTGAGTGCTCAAAATAGTCATGCACCGTAAGGTGCTATTTCTTTATTATTACTATAGCGAGTAGTAAGATTAAAGATGAAATAAAACTTAATAAATATTTAATTAAAATGTCATCTTTCACAAATATTACCAGACTCCTTCCTTAGAGTTTAGTAAGCCCTCAATAATTAAATGTTCCTCATATAAATATTAACACAATATTAACTATTTGTAAACACAAAAATTAAAATAGACGAAATAAATTTTTTTTGATATAATTAATAGGATTAAAAAAGAAAGGAGAAATTATGAGTAAAATAAAGATATTTAGTCTTGGTGGTTTAAATGAAATTGGTAAAAATATGTATGTTGTTGAAGTTGACCAAGATATATTTGTGTTCGATGCGGGTCTTAAGTATGCCGATGATAATAATTTAGGTGTAGATTATATTATTCCTAATTATGATTATTTAAAAGAAAATAAAGAACGAATAAAAGGTTTATTTATTACACATGGACATGATCAACAAATGGGTGCTATTTCTGATATTTTATTAGATATCCCTAATTTAAAAGTTTATGGGACTACTTTTACTTTGGAAATATTAAAAGAAGAACTACAAGAAGATGGAATTCAAACAGAGCATTTAATTGAAATAAAGCCACATAAAAAACTTAATTTTGGAAACAATAGTGTGTTTCCAATAAGTTTAACTCACGGAGTTCCAGATGCGGTAGGATATGTATTATATACACCAGATGGTGCAATATTTTATACGGGAAATTTTGTATTTGATCCAACCATGTCAGATTTTTATAAAACTGATGTTGGAAAACTTGCATATGTTGGTAAACAAGGTGTTCTTTGTTTATTAAGTGAATCTATGTATGCTGATAAAAAAGGATTTACATCACCTAATCATCGAACATCGGCTTTAATAAGAGAAATTTTATACAAGCATAATAATGAACGTATTTTATTTAATGTTTTTCAAGCACAACTAAATAGAATTCAAGAGTTATTTAATGAAGTTATAAAGACAAATCGCCGTGTTGTTATTATGGGTAAACGCTTAGAAGCTTTGATACTAAGGTCAATAGATATGAAGTATATTGATTTTGATAAAACAAGAATAGGCTCACTAAAAGAAGTAGAAGATAAGAATGTTGTGGTTCTTATTTCAGATGAACGAGAAAAACCTTTTTCTAATATAAAAAGAATAATTCGTGGATATGATAAATTCATTAAGATTGATGAGCATGACACCGTAGTATTTGCATCTCCTGTTTATGATGGAATGGAAAAAAGTTTTACTAAAGTACTGGATGATATTGCGGCTTTAGGAGCTAATTTAGTTACTTTTTCAAATAAAAAATATCTTTCTTTACATGCATCAAGCGAAGATTTAATGCTGATGATTGATTTGATGAAACCAACTTATTATTTTCCGGTAAATGGTGAATATCGCAATCAAGTTGCCAACAAAGATGTAGCTTTGCAAGTTGGTATGAAAGAAGAAAATATTATTTTAAATTTAAATGGACAAGTTGCAACATTTATAAATGGTAAATTATTAGATACTAAAGAAACTATTAAGACTGATGAAGTACTAATTGATGGTAAAACACCTGGAGATATTGGTGAATTAGTTTTAAAAGATCGTGAAATGTTAAGTGATAATGGAATAGTAATTGTTACTGCCACATTAGATAGAATGACTAAAAAAGTACTCGCAGGTCCAGAAATTCTTACTCGTGGATTTATTTATGTTAAGGAAAATATAGATTTGATCAAAGAGGCAGAAAGAATTTCAAATGAAATTATTGAAAATAATATAAAACCTCATTATGTAGATTTTAATAAAATTAAAATGGAAGTACGTGATAAGGTTGGAAAATATTTTTATGATGAGACAGAGTGTAAACCAATGATTTTAATAGTTATACAAGAAGTTTAATATACTTCTTGTTTTTTTATAAAAAAGATTAGAAAAATATGGTAAAATATAATTGGTGATGATATGAAGAGGGGATTTACATTAATAGAAGTCATGGCGGTTATAACAATTTTGGCTGTTATAGGCTTAATTGCAGTTATTGCGGTTGATAAGGTGATCAAGGATAATAATCAAAAATTATATGATGTACAAGTTTCTAATATAGAAGATGCAGCTCGTACTTGGGGGGCTAAAAATATAAAATATTTGCCAGATAATGATTTTGAAACAATATCAATTCCGTTATTAATATTAAAACAAGAAGGACTAATAGATAAAGATATAACTAATCAAAAAACAGGTGAAAAGTTTTTTGATGATATGTATATTGATATAACATATAAAGATGGGATATATAATTATAACTTGATTGAAAATAGTGGAGGGACTATTTCTGATAATTTAGATAGTCCAACAATAATTATTTATGATACTATAAATAAGGAAATATCTTTAGGTAATAGTTTAGAAATTGATGGAATTGTAATCTTAAGAGATGGTACTATATTTGAGTTAAATTCTGGTAGTTCTTATGTAAGCGAGGATACAAATTTTAATTCAAATAAAGTGGGAGAATATTATTATAAAATTATTGTTAATGATGGTAAAAGTTTTACTGTTACTAGAAAAATTACAGTGAAATAGGTATTTTATATACCTTTTTTTTATGTTAAAATATGTTTGGAGGGATATTATGGTTTATACATCAATAGATAATAAAAATATAAAAAATATAAAAAAATTAAATATAAAGAAATATCGTGATCAAGAAAGTCTATTTTTAGTAGAAGGTGAACATTTAGTTTTAGAAGCTTATAAATGTGGATTATTAAAGACACTTATCACAAGAGAAGGTTCTAAGTTTAAAATTGATGTAGAGACTATGTATGTATCAGATAATGTCTTAAAATTTTTAAGTGAATTAGAAACACCTACAGTAATTGGAGTATGTGAAAAAATCAAAGAAAAAGAAATTGGAAACAAGATTCTAATTTTAGATGATATTCAAGATCCTGGTAATCTTGGAACAATTATTAGAAGTGCGGTTGCTTTTAATATAGATTCTATTATTTTAAGTCCTAACACGGTGGATTTATATAATTCTAAGGTAGTAAGAGCTAGTCAGGGAATGTTATTTAATGTAAATATATTAAAGACAAATTTAAATGATTTTGTCTTAAAACTTAAGAATAATAATTATAAAATATATGCCACATATGTAAATGGTGGAAAAAGTTTAAAAGATATTGAAAAAACAGAAAAGTTTGCTATAATAATGGGTAATGAAGGAGCAGGAGTAAAAGAGGAACTTTTAAATCTTGCTGATCATTATTTATATATTGAAATGAATCAACTTTGTGAAAGTTTAAATGTAGGTGTTGCTACAAGTATCATATTATATGAAATGAATAAGTAGGTGAGTTATGAACGAAATATATTTAGGTGAAATTGTTAATACTCATGGAATCAAAGGTGAATTAAGAATAATTTCTAATTTTAAATATAAGAAAGAAGTTTTTAAAAAAGGATTTCATCTTTATGTTGGAAAAAGTAGAGAAGATTTAATTATCAACAGTTATAGAGTTCATAAAAACTATGATATGGTTACTTTTGAGGGTTTAAATGATATAAATGAAGTACTGATATATAAGGGAGAGCCTGTATATATAAATAGAGAAGATATAAATGTAGATGGCTATCTTTTAGAAGATTTAATAGGGATGGAAGTTTATAGCAAAAATAAAAAAATTGGTAAAGTTATTGAGATTATTAATAATCGTGCTCATGAACTATTGGTTGTATTTGATAATAATAAAAAGCATTTAATACCTTTTGTTGATGAATTTGTTGAATGCGTTGATATTGATAATAAAAAAATTAATATTATACTAATAGAGGGATTAATAAATGAAGATTGATATACTAACATTATTTCCAAATATGTTTGATGGATTTATCAATGAATCAATTATCAAAAGAGCAATATCTAGTAATAAAGTAGAAATAAATATTCATAACATCAGGGATTATACTACTGATCCACATAAGAAGGTTGATGATTATCAATTCGGTGGTGGAGAAGGTATGATTTTAATGCCTCAACCAATTTTTGACGCAGTAAAAAGTTTAAAAACAAAAGATAGTTTTATAATACTGATGACCCCACAAGGGAAGGTTTATAATCAAGAATATGCTCATAAATTAATAGAATATAAACATTTAATAATTATTTGTGGTCACTATGAAGGTTTTGATGAAAGAATTAGAACTCTTGTTGATTGTGAAATAAGTATAGGAGATTTTATTTTAACTGGAGGGGAATTACCAAGTATGGTAATTTGTGATAGTGTTATTAGATTATTAGATGGAGTCATAAAAAAAGAATCATATCAAAATGATTCGTTTGAAAATAACTTGTTAGATTATCCGGTTTATACTAAACCAGTAGATTTTGAAGGAATGAAGGTTCCTGATGTATTACTTTCTGGTCATCATGAAAATATTCGTAAATGGAGATTAGAAGAACAAATAAAAAGGACAAAAGAAAGACGACCTGATTTACTAGAAAAGAGATGATTTTATGGTAAATACAAGAAAATATCTATTAAGTAAAGATAATAAAACTAAAGAATTAGTTGTGTTAGATTATAATAAATTAGGAGGATATGAATTTAATCCTAAGAATAGTAGTAATTATATAGGAGTAAATGTTAATAAAATGGTTGTTATAAAGCCAAGTTTTGTTGAGAAGGTTTTAAAGAAAAAAGTAAAACGTAAACTGGATTTATATTTACAGTTTATTGTTGGTATTTTAGATGATGAAGATACTGATCCTACTAATTTAAGAATTGTTTTAAATGACATTGAAAGATATAGACGTACTATTATAAATAAATATCAATTATATTTAGATGAAAAATATGTAAATTTATTATTAAAGAAAATAGATTTATTGAGCCATGAAATTAAGATGAAATTAATTTATACTAGAGTTCCTTTAGAAAAACAAGAGGAAAACGAAAGAAGAAGAGGAAGATAAAAAAACCAAAATTTATTTTTTGGTTTTTATTTTTATATTTGAATTACTATAATGTTTATATAAAGAGATAATTTTTTCTTTATTATATATTAGTTTAATTAATATCAATTTTTTATATACGTTATCTAATCCTTTGTATTTTTTTTGAAAAATTATATCTATTAATACTTTTTCAGTTAAGATGCAATCTAATGTTTCTATAAATTCTTTGCATTCTTCATGATGAAACGAAAATAAATATGATAATAATTCAGAGTATGTCGTTCCACGTTCAATACTAATTCCTATCTTAGACACAATACACGAATCTAATTTTTCTATTCCGTTTGGATCATTTAAATAGTTTTTAGCAATGTCAATTGGTAAAGAAACCCAAAGCGAGGTACCGTTATCATAAGCTCCCGCAAATTTAAAATATGGGTGGTGTGGATTATCGTGGTTACGGATAAGGGCGAGATTAGAAGCATTCCTGTCATAGTGGTCACATAATGCATCCATAATGATTAATGTAAATAGTTGTTTAGTTATTTGTTTGTATTCATCTCTATTTGGGATTACTGCTTTTATAGCTTCTAATATTAGTTGGATAGAATAGTATTCTTTGGTTTTTTTGCACTTTAAACTTTTTGGTACAAAGTCTTGCCTTATATTTTGAATTAATGCGTTAAAATCAATTAATTCTTCATTATTTTGTAAAAAGCAGTAACTTATGATTCCAATACCTTTTCTTGATTTAACTAATTCTATTTTACAACAATTAATATGCAATAATTTACATATTTCACTATACAATGATTCTGCATAGTGGGCATTTGTGCTGGTGTTATTATCTTTAATTTGGGTAATTTTATATAGACAAAGAAGTTGATTAGGCGATAATAACCATTCTTTCTCATTCGTTCCTCTAAATTCATTACTAATTTTTTTGAAATGGTCTATATTTTTAAATTCTGCTTTTGACATATTTTTTATCCTCATATTTAATTGATATGTAATCAGTCATTAATTTTCCTTTTGTTTTTATTAAAAAATCAATTTTTTCTTGTCTAGTAATTAAACTACTTCTTTTTGGCGATATAATTCTTGATGAAAATATAGGAAACAGAGTTTTACTAACATATATTTGATTAATGTCAGGAAACCCGATTAATTTATCAAAACCTAATTCACGTGTAATTGTAATTCCATCTTTGTCATATTCAAATCTAAATTGATTATCATAGTAATATAAAATTCCTATTCTTATGTTTTTCCAAAAGATTGAAAATAAATATTCCATAAAATCACCCCAAGTGTTAACTATTATACATATTTTTGTGAAAATTTCAAAATGGTATTTTGGTAATAATAAATTTATGATAGAATAATTCTAGAAGCAAGGACTTGATAATTATGGATTTTAATATTAAATTTTTAAAAGAGAATATTAAATTTTTGTTACTAACAATTTTTTTAATAATTGTTACTGTAATAATTAGTGTATTTTTTACTGACGATTCTATAAAAAATCCTTTTCAAGATTTGGAGACTAATGGAAAAGAACAAATCAATAGTTTGGTAATAAATGAAATAATGTCTTCAAACGGTGGGGCTTTAGCTGCTCCTAATGGGGAAATTTATGATTGGATTGAATTATATAATGGTAATAATTATGAGATTAATTTAAAAAATTATAGTTTGAGTGATAGAGATAATAAAGGAAAATGGGTTTTTCCTGATACCGTTATGGGTCCTAAGTCATATTTAATCGTTTTCTTAAGTGGAAAACAACAAGAAGGATTGTATACTAATTTTAAGATTAGTAGTAATGGTGGGGAATCATTATTTTTGAAAAATACTAATGGTAAGATAGTAGATGCAGTAGATGTTACTCATATGAATAAAAATGAAGTAATTGCACGTGATATGAATGGCGTGTGGTTTACTTCATCAAAACCTACACCAGGATTTATAAATACTTTAGAAGGATATGATAATTATTTATCTTCTTTAGTTATCGAAAGTGATATTAAAATTAATGAAGTTTTAGTAAAGAATGATGGCAATTTCAAAAATAGTTATGACAATTATGTTGGTTATATTGAAATAATAAATGAAGGTGACAATCCTGTTAATTTAGAAAATTATTGTTTGTCGGATAACTTATCTGCACCATTTCGTTCGTGTTTACCAAAAATAATTTTAGGTTCCAATGAAACTATTGCGATTTATATGGGAAATTATGAAAATAATGAACGTGAATATTATTCCGGATTTGGTTTAAATTCTAAAAATGGAGTAGCGGTTTTAACAAATAATCAAGGCAAAATAATTGATAAGGTTTCTTATAATAATTTACCTAACGGAATAGCTTTAGTAAAAGAAAATGGAGTATTTTATGAAACAAGTAATATTTCGCCTGGTTATTCTAATACTAAAGAAGGTAGAGAAAAATTCGCTAAAGAAAAGTTAACATTAGAAAAGGCACTTATTATTAATGAGGTTATGAATAATAATAATTCATATTTGCCACAAAATGGTAGCGAGTATTACGATTGGATTGAATTAAAAAACAATTCAAATGAAGATATTAATTTAAATGATTACTTTTTAACTACTAATAATAATTTGTTAGATATGTATCGTTTGCCGGATAAGATATTATCACCGGGAGAGTGTTATGTTTTAATGGCTAGTGGGGATGTTAATTTAAGTAATAATAGTTATAAGCATACAAATTTTAAAATTTCAGATGTGGAATCTTTATATTTAGTAAAAAACAAACAGATTATAGATACCTTATTTATTTCAGGAGTTCCATTAGGATATAGTTTAGGTAAAGGAAATAGTTATGGTATTTATTACTTTAGTAATCCAACACCAAATAAGAATAATAATTCAGGAATAGATTCGATTGCTTATGTTCCGAAATTTAGTGTTTTACCAGGAGTATATAATAATAAAGATGGAATAGAGTTAAAAATAGAAGGTAATGGGACTATTTATTATACATTAGACGGAAGTACTCCAACAACTTCTTCTAAAGTTTATAATGGTCCTCTTTTGCTTAATAAGACATCTGTAGTAAAGGCTGTTAGTTATCAGGCTGGAAAGGTAATTAGTCCGGTATTAACAGGTTCATATATTATAAATGAAAATCATACGTTGCCGGTGATGTCTGTTTCATTAAATCCTAGTAATTTTAATAAAGTTCAGGGAAATCCTTGGAATACAGAAATAGAAGTGGCAAGTTATGCAGAATTATATGAAGATGGCAAAAGTTTTTCAATACCTTGTGGGTTTAAATTATTTGGTGGTTCAACAAGAGGATTAAAGAAAAAAAGTTTTGCTTTAAAATTTAAATCAGAATATGGTGCAAGCAGTTTAAATTATCAAGTTTTTGAAAATCGCAACTATTCAAGATATGATACATTAATTTTGCGTTCTGGTTCTCAAGATAATACTTCTGCATTTATAAGAGATATATTAATGACATCTCTAGTAGAAGATGTAACTAATTTACAAGTTCAAGCATATAAATCAGTAATTTTATATATTAATGGAAATTATTGGGGTGTATATAATATTCGTGAAAAAGTTGATGAAGATTATATTTCAAATAATTTTAACGTAGATGAAAATAAAACAAATATTGTAAGAATTGATAATGATGTAACTTTTGGAAGTATTAATGATTATAAATCGTTAGTAAATTATTTAAGCACGCACGATATGAAAGTCCAATCTAATTATGAATATGTAAAAACAAAACTAAATATTGAAAGTTTTGTTGATTATTGGGTAGCAGAAAATTGGATTAGTAATAATGATATTATTAATACAAGATTTTATAATCATCCTGATATAGATTCTGGAAGAATAAATATGTTTTTCTATGATTTGGATTATGCAATGTGGAATAAAAGGATAAATTATTTTTTATTTAGTGTTCAACCAGAAGGGATGAGTGGTTTTAAAATATCAACTGCAATGATGCGAAGTTTGATAAAAAATGATGAATTTAAAAAGTTGTTTTTAGAACGTTTAAGTTATCAATTAGAAAACGTGTGGAATGAACAGAGGGTTATAGAAAGAATTGATGAAATATATAATAGTTTAAAACCAGAAATGGAGAGAAATCAAACTAGATGGGGCATGACAATATCACACTGGGAAGAACAAGTTCAATATTTGAGAGATTTTGCTAAAGTAAGAAGCAAATATGTAAAAAATACTGCAAAAAGTTTTTTTGGATTAACTAATGCAGAAATGAAAGAGTATTTTGGTGATTAATATGAGAAAATATCGTAATGAGTTGAAGTTTATTATTAAAACTAGTGATGCAGAAATATTAAAACACCACTTATCTTTATTTATGAATGTTGATGTTAATTCCAAAAATAGTGATAATACATATTTGATTAGAAGTTTATATTTTGATGATATGGATTCGACTGCTTATTATGAAAAATTAGATGGTGTGGAATTTAGAAAAAAATATAGAATTAGAATATATAATAATGATGATAATTTTATTAGATTAGAGTGTAAACACAAACACGATAATAAGACTTCAAAAGATCAGATGTTGATTGATAAAGATATTTGTAGTAAAATTATAGAGGGAAAACTTGATGATTTAGAAATAACTGGTGATGATTTGTTATCAAAATTTATAATTGAATGTAAGTTGAAAAAATTTAGGCCTTCAATAATTGTTGATTATAAACGTCTAGCATATACTTATCCAGTATCTGATGTAAGAATTACATTTGATTCTAATATTAAATCTGGTTTGTATAATTATAATTTGTTTGATGAAAGTGCGACGACATATAGTGTGATAGATGACAATGAACTTGTTTTAGAGGTAAAGTTTAATGAGTTTTTACCTGAGGCAATTGCAATTATATTGACTACTGTTCCAACAGTTCGTAAGGCATTTTCAAAATTTGCAGAATGTCGTAGCATTAAGTAAGGAGTGAAAATATGAGTTTTGTAGATATGATTAAAAAAAGTGTAATAGCAGAATTTACAGGTACTATTTCTGTTGATAAGATTTTGATTTCTCTTTTAATTTCATTTTTAATTGGAGTTTTTATTATTTATGTATACCGTAAAACATTTAGTGGGGTGGTATATTCTAAGTCTTTTTCTCTTTGCATTTTATTGTTGGCGATGGTAACTTCTATGATTATTAGAACAATTAGTTCGAATTTAGCGTTATCTTTGGGTATGGTTGGTGCTTTATCTATTGTAAGATTTAGAACAGCTATAAAAGAACCAACTGATACTGGCTTTATGTTTTGGAGTATTACGGCTGGAATTATGGCTGGAGCTGGGTTATATTTGGTTTCAATCATTGCTTCACTAGGTATTGGACTTTTATATTTTGTTGGTTATACAATGGGATTTAAACTTAATCGTCAGTATTTATGTATTATTAAATATGATAATTCGGCAGAAAATAGTATTAATGAAGAATTAGCAAAATTACCAAAAACGAAATTAAAAAGTAAGTCTGTTTCAAAGGATGGAATTGAACTAGCCTTTGAGGTTGAATTAAGTGGTGATGATACTAGTGTTTTAGATAGTTTTAAAAAATTAAAAGGAGTGCATAGTGCCAGTATTATAAGTTATCAAAATGATTTTGGCGCATAAATAAATTATTAATAGTTATCAAAAAAGTCTTTGATGGCTATTTTTTTAGGATAATATACGGTATAATAAGATGAAAAATGATTTGAAGTTCATAAATAGAAAGGATGTTGTGTGATTATATGAAAAATAAATTTAGTAAGGGTAGAATTTTTATAATTATGAGTATTATATTTTTATCTAGTTTGATGCTTGTTTTTGGGGCTAGGTTAATATATTTTTATATAACTTTAAATTAAAGATTTGGGGTGATAATATGGAGAATAATTTAGATATTATTAAAGAAGAAATTAAAGTAAAAAAGAAGAATAAAAAAACTAAGATATGGGTTATACTGTTTGGAATTTTTGATTCTATTGCGATTATTTGTTTATTTTTGATGTATGGGCCAATAACTTATTTTAGAAATCTTTGGGTTACTAGTGCAATGGCGACGATGACACATCAGTATTTAGCGTATGTTTTCTTTGATGATGACCAAATAAAAATAATAATGGATAATAATATAGTAATCGAAAGTGAAGAAAGTACTAATACAGATGATATTACTGTGTCAGGAGAAGATACTGGTATTTATAGTTCTATTTATGAAGAACAAATTTTAAAAAGAGATGAAGGTAATGATATTTATAAAGTTATTGATATAGAAGGTAATGGATATAAAGGTCATTTATTAGTAGTATATGATCCTTCAAATATAGATTTGGTTCAGGCTCCAAATATTAAATATGGTGGGAAACAATTAAAGACGTTAGTAGAACTCAATGATGGTTTGGCAGGAATAAACGCTAGTGGATTTGATTATTCGGAAGAATTTGGTTATATTCCATCTGGTATTGTTATAATGGACGGCAAAGTTGTTTGGGATTCTAAATTGCCTAAATATGGTGGTATTATTGGTTTTACAAGAGATAATATTTTAGTATTAACTAAATCCACTTCAGAAGAAGCCGTTAATATGGGAATTAAAGATGCTGTTTCATTTGGTCCATTTTTGATTGTGAATGGGGAACCTGCACAGTTTAAAGGTAATGGTGGTTATGGAATAGCTCCTAGAACTGCAATTGGTCAAAGGAAAGACGGAATAGTATTGATGCTTGTTATAGATGGAAGACGTCCAGGACATAGCTTAGGTGTTGATATGGTTGAATTAACTAATATATTGCTTCGTTATGGAGCTTATAATGCAAGCAATCTTGACGGTGGTGGTTCTAGTTCTATTGTTGCCAATGGAGAGATATTAAGCGTTGCAGGTGGATTTGGATATAAAGGAGAACGCTACTTACCTAATGCTTTTATTGTAAAATAATGTGAACTCAATATACTTTGAGTTCTTTTTGTAAAAAAAATTAGTTAAAGTGGTATAATGATATTGGAGGTAGTAACATGTTTGAACATAAAAAAATATTTATTTTGGGAATGGCCCGTAGTGGATATGAAGCTGCTAAACTACTGAGTAAATATGATAATAAAATTTTAATTACAGATAAAAAACAGCAAGATTTAGAAAAAGTTAAGGAATTAGAAGATTTAGGTGTAGAGATTCATATTTGTGATGATCCTACTTCGTTATTAGATGAATCTTATGATTGGGTTATTAAAAATCCAGGAATACGATTTGATCATCCGATAGTTTTAAAGGCAGAAGAACTTGGAATAAAAGTTACTAATGAAGTAGAAGTGGCTTATAATTTTTTGCCTAAGAAAGTAGAAATTATTGGTATTACTGGTTCTAATGGTAAAACAACTACAACAACTTTAACTTATGAAATGTTAAAATCAGCTGGCAAAAGAGTTCATTTAGGTGGAAATATTGGATATCCAGTTTGTTCATTAGTTGATAATTGTAAAGAAGATGATATTTTAGTATTAGAAATATCTGGTCATCAACTTCATGATTTTATTAATTTTAAAACTAATGTTAGTGTTATGACCAACTTAACAGAGGTACATACTGATCATTTTGGAAGTTATGATAATTATAAATATAATAAGTGTTTAATTTTTAAAGGGCACAGTGAAAGTGATATTGCAATACTTAATTTAGAAAATAAGGATGTAATGGATGGTACAAAAGATATTAAATCACATAAAATAATGTTTTCGAGTGCAAAAGAAGCTGATGTTTATATAAAGGATAATAGTATTTATTATTTTGATTCTAAGGTGGTTGATTTAAAAGATATTCGTTTAAAGGGTGTACATAATTATGAAAATATTATGTGTGCAATTTCAGCAGTTAAACAATATGGTGTATCTAACGAAATAATTATTAACCTTTTAAAATCTTTTGGTGGAGTAGAGCACAGAATTGAATTTGTAAGAGAATTAAATAAACGTGAGTTTTATAATGATTCAAAGGCAACGAATGTTAAATCAACTCAAATTGCACTTTCTGCATTTAATAGTCCAACAATAGTATTATTAGGTGGTTTAGATCGTGGGTTGCCATTTGATGGGTTGACTGATTATTTAAATAATACCAAAGAAATTGTTTGTTATGGAGAAACTAAGTTTAAGATTAAAGAGTATGCAGATGGTATAAATAAATGCTGCAAAGTTGTTGATACTTTGGAAGAGGCAATTAAGCTTGCTTATCAGGATTCAGAAATAGGAGACGTAATTCTTTTAAGTCCAGCATGTGCATCTTGGGATCAATATGAAAATTTTGAAATTCGTGGTAATGAATTTAAAAAAATTGTTAATGAATTAGAATAGAGGAGAAATTATGACAAAAATAAAAGATGTAATAGGAAGAGAAATACTAGATTCTAGAGGAAATCCAACAGTGGAAGTGGATGTTATTTTAGAAAATGGGATTATTGGTCGTGCAGCTGTTCCAAGTGGGGCTTCAACGGGAGTTCGTGAAGCTTTAGAACTTAGAGATAAAGATAATCGTTATAATGGGAAAGGTGTATTAAAAGCGGTTAATAATGTAAATACAATCATTAGAGATTGTGTAATTGGGATGGATGCATCTAATCAAAAAGAATTAGATTATAAAATGATTGAATTAGATGGGACTGAAACAAAAAGCAATTTAGGTGCTAATGCAATTTTAGGAGTATCTATGGCAGCTTTAAAAGCAAGTGCAATTGATGCTGGTAAGGAATTATATGAATATATAGGAAGTGGTAAAACGTTACCAGTACCAATGATGAATATTTTAAATGGTGGAGCTCACGCAGATAATAATTTAGATTTTCAAGAATTTATGATAATACCAAATAGCGATTCAATTAAAGAAAGAGTACGTATTGGTGCTGAAGTTTTTCATAGTCTAAAAAAAGTTTTAAATGAAAAAGGATATTTTACTGGAGTGGGTGATGAAGGAGGATTTGCTCCTAACTTATCATCAAATAAAGAAGGGTTTGATTTAATTATTGAAGCAATTACTAAGGCTGGATATGTTCCAGGAGATGACGTTAGTATCGCTATTGATGTTGCTGCTTCAGAATTTTATGAAGATGGAATTTATCATGTTGATGGTAGAGATTTAACTACAGAACAATTGATAAGTTTTTATGAAGAATTAGTAAGTATTTATCCAATTATTTCTATTGAAGATCCAGTTGATGAAAATGATTGGGAAGGTTTTAGATTAATTACTGAAAAGTTAGGAGATAAAATTCAATTAGTGGGAGATGATTTATTTGTAACTAATAAAAAATGTCTTCAAATGGGAATTGATAACCATGCAGGAAATGCTATTCTTTTAAAAGTAAATCAAATTGGAACTATTACTGAAACTTTGGAAACAATAGAACTTGCAAGAAATAATGGATATAAAACAGTAATTTCTCATCGCAGTGGAGAGACAGAAGATACAACAATTGCAGACCTTGCAGTAGGTCTTAATTTAGGACAAATAAAAACAGGTTCTATGTCTAGAACTGATAGGGTTTGTAAATATAATCAATTAATAAGAATTGAAGAAAGAATCAAACGAGGAGCTTAATCAGCTCTTTTTTCGATACAAAATTATAACAAATTTAATTGTTAATGATTTTTCTATGTGATATAATAATAATATGAGGCTAGGAGGATGTATATGTCAAAAAAGAAAAAAAGGAAAGAAACAAACAAACCTAGTAGTGGTTATAGAATTGAATTAATAGGGGTGATTCTAATAGCTGCCGCAATTATTGGGATATGTGAATTTGGGATTGTTGGTAATTTCTTATCTGGTTTTGCATCATTCCTTGTTGGTACTGGATATAATATTTTGTTGATAGGTGCATTTATAACTGGAATATATATGATTGTAAAACGTCAAGAACCAGACTTTTTTACATCAAAATTAGTAGGGTTATATATAATTGTTTTCGCGTTTTTAATATTTCTTCATACTAAGTATATTAAGCAATTAGATTTGCAAGGTTTTGAAATTATCAAAGAAACAGTTAATAATTTAATGGGTGCAATTAATAATGTTGAAAAGATTCAGGGTGGTGGAATTTTAGGAGCCATTTTGTCGGTATTATTTGTTAAATTATTTACTATTAATGGTACTAGGGTTGTATGTGTAGTATTAATTATTTGTGGCTTTGTAATGTTTACTGGAATGAGTATATATGACATTGTAAAAACTGTTAAGAATAAGGTTAAGGGAATCGTAAAACGAAAAGATAGAGAAGAAATTAAAATAGTAGAAGAAAATTATGAGAAAGATAATAAGGTTGTTATTTCTAGTATGAGTGATTTAATTCATACAGAAGATAAATCAAGTCCTGTTGAAAATAATAAGATAGAGATTGAAGATACTATTATAGATACTAAAGGTTATAATTATCCTCCAATTTCTTTATTAAATATACCTCCTAAAAAGAATAATAATGATAATAAAGCAGTAATAAAAGATACAATTAGTATTTTAGAAGAAGTTTTCCGTGACTTTGGGATTGAAGGAAAAATTGTTGCAGCAAATGTAGGACCAGCGGTTACTCAATATGAAATGGAAGTAAAAGCAGGAACTAAAGTTAGTAAGATTTTGGGTATACACCGTGAGATAGCACTTGCTACTGCAGCTAAAGATGTTCGTATTCAAGCTCCAATTCCAGGAAAGAAAACTATAGGAATTGAAATACCTAATAAGAGTATTTCAATGGTAAGTGTTCGTGAAATTTTGGAAACAGTTCCTAAATCTATGAATGAGAGTAAATTGTTAGTAACGCTTGGTAAAGATATTATGGGTAAACCAATTTACTGTGAAATTAATAAAACACCACACCTTTTAGTAGCGGGTTCTACTGGTAGTGGTAAATCAGTGTGTATTAATAGTATTATTACTTCAATTTTAATGCGTACAAAACCAGATGAAGTAAAGTTAGTGCTTGTTGATCCTAAAAAAGTAGAACTTTCGATGTATAATGGTGTACCACATTTACTTGCTCCAGTGGTAACAGATCCTAGAAAAGCTAATGTTGCTTTGAAGAAGATTGTTGCTGAAATGGAACGACGTTATGATGTTTTTGAAGCTAGTGGAACTAAAAATATTGCAGGATATAATGCTTATATTGAAAAGAAAAATAAAAATACGGATGAAGCTGGACAAATTAAGAAGATGCCATTTATTGTAGTAATAATCGATGAGTTAGCTGATTTAATGTTAGTTGCAGCTAAAGAAGTAGAAGATTCTATTATGCGTATTACTCAAATGGCTCGTGCAGCAGGAATACATTTGATTGTTGCAACACAAAGGCCATCTACAGATGTAATTACAGGAGTAGTTAAAGCAAATATACCATCAAGAATCTCATTTGCGGTATCTAGTAGTATTGATTCACGTACGATTTTGGATATGACTGGTGCTGAAAAATTGTTGGGTAAAGGTGATATGTTATTTTTACCACAAGGTGAAAATATGCCATTGCGTGTTCAAGGAACGTTTATTTCTGATAATGAGATTAAGGCTGTTGTAGATTATACAATTTCTCAACAAAAAGCACGATATGATGAAACACTTCTTATGGATGAAGAAGAAGCTCATGCCACAACTATGACAGATTCAAAGGATGATTATGATGAACCACTATATAATGATATAGTAGAGTTTGTGGTAACTCAAGGTAAGGCAAGTGCTTCACTTTTACAGAGAAGATTCCGTTTAGGATATAATAGGGCAGCACGTTGTATTGATTTATTAGAAGAAAGAGGTATTATTGGACCAAATAACGGTTCTAAACCACGTGAAGTTTTAGTTAAGTTAGAAAGCAAGGACAATGAATAATTGTCTTTGTTTGTTTATGAAATTATGTTATAATAATTAAAGTGATATATGATTAGAGGTGGATTATGATATATTTGGATTATTCAGCAACAACACCTGTTGATAAACGTGTGTTAGAAACATTTAATAAGGTAAGTTTAGATTTTATTGGTAATCCTAATTCATTACACAGATTAGGAGTAGAATCTAAAGGATTGATAGATAAATCTATTGAACAAATAAAACAGATATTAAATTTAACGAAAGATGAAATTATATTTACTAGCGGTTCTAGTGAAGCAAATAATTTAGCAATTAAAGGAATCTGTGAAAAATATCATAATAGAGGAAAACATATTATAACTACTGAATTAGAACATTCTTCTATTTATGGTCCACTTAATTATTTAAGTGAGCAGGGGTTTGAAGTTGATTTTGTAAAATTAGATGAATATGGAAGAGTAGATTTAGAAAATTTAAAAGACTTAATTCGCGATGATACAATTTTAGTTACTATTACTGCGGTAAATAGTGAGGTAGGTATAGTTCAACCAATAAATGAAATCGCTGAAATAGTAAAAGCATATCCAAAATGTTATTTTCATGTTGATGCAACACAAGCAATTGGTAAAATAAAAGTAAAACTAGATGATATAGATTTAATTAGTTTTTCTGCTCATAAATTTTTTGGATTAAAAGGAGTAGGCTGTTTAATAAAAAAAGAAAATCTAGTAATTAATTCTCAAATTAACGGAGGAAAGAGTACTACTGTTTATAGAAGCGGTACACCGACTGTAGCTCTTGATGCATCACTAGCTAAAGCACTTCGTTTAATTTATGAGAATATTGATAATGATTATGAATATGTAAAAGAGTTAAATCAATATATAAGAGAAAAACTTTCTAATTATGAAAAGGTTAATATAAACAGCAATGAATATTCAATCCCTCATATTTTAAACTTAAGCGTATTAGGGATAAAACCAGAAACTATGCTTCATGCCTTAGAAGAATTTGAAATTTATATTTCAACGCAAAGTGCATGTGCAACAGGAGCAAGTTCAAAAGCTGTTATGGCAATAACTGGTGATATAAATAGAGCTAATTCAAGTATTAGAATTAGTTTGTCAAAATTAACAACAAAAGAAGAATTAGATAACTTTTTAGTTGCATTTGATAAGTGTTATAACAAATTATTAATGAAAAAGTAGGGAGTATTTATGAAAGTATTAAAGTTTAATGCAATATGGTGTAGTGCCTGTTTAGTGATGAAAAAAGTTTTTAAACATGTTGAAAATATGCATCCAGAATTAAAATTTATTAATTATGATTATGATATGGATGAAGATTTAGTTGAAAAATATAATATCGGTACAACAATTCCAGTTTTAATTTTTTTAGATGAAAATGATCAAGAGGTAACTAGAATTGTTGGAGAAAAAAGTTACGATGAAATAGAAGAAATTATCGCGAGTATAAGTAAAGAAGGTTAATATGAAAAAGAAATTATTGTATATTTTTATAATTTTTTGTTTTCTATTTATCCCTCAGTTAGTTAATGCACAGGAAGAAGTAAATTTATATTTATTTCATTCAAAAGATTGTATGCATTGTCAATCTGAAAGAGAATGGCTGGCTAGTATAAAGGAAGAATACCAATATTTAAATATTTACGAATATGAAGTTACTAGAAGTGAGGAGAATAGTGCTTTATTACAAAAAGTAAAAAAACAACTATCTAGTACTACTAAATATGTTCCTTTTACAGTTATCGGAGAAACTTATTTTGTAGGTTGGAATGAAAATAATAAGAATAAAATATTAGAGAAAATAGAAAATTATAATTACGAACAAAGAGATATAGTTAATGAAGTTTTAAATGGTATAGAAGGGGAACCTATTGTTAAACAAGACAATGAAGAACAAGAGGGAGTTAGTACCTTTACAATTCCACTTTTAGGTAATATAGATGCTAAAAAAGTTTCTTTACCACTTGTTGCTGCCATAATTGGTTTTATTGATGGGTTTAATCCTTGTGCAATGTGGGTTTTAATATTTTTAATTAGTATGTTAATGGGAATGAAAAATAAAAAGCGTATGTGGACTTTAGGACTAACATTTTTATGTAGTAGTGCCATGGTTTATTTGTTGTTCATGCTGGCATGGTTAAATATTGCAATCAGTTTAAATCAAATTGTCTGGGTTAGAGTACTTGTTGCCATAGTTGCGTTAATTGGAGCATTCTTAAATTTGAAAAGTTTTTATAAATCAGTTAAACAAAAAGATTCTGGATGTGAAGTAGTAGATAATAACAAACGCAAAAAATTAATGAATCGAATAAAACAATTTACTTCTGAAAAAAGTTTTTGGTTATCAATATTAGGAGTTGTTGCTTTAGCTTTTTCTGTTAATATAATTGAACTTGCTTGTTCCGCAGGGCTTCCTTTGATATTTACACAAATTTTAGCACTTAATAATTTAAATTGGTTAGCATATTTTATATATCTAATAATTTATATAGCTTTCTTCTTATTAGATGATATTATAGTATTTGTTGTTGCGATGAAGACGTTGGAATTAACGGGAATTTCAACTAAGTACACTAAATATTCTCATTTAATAGGAGGATTGATTATGCTACTGATTGGAATACTTATGATATTTAAGCCTGAATGGATAATGTTTAATTTTTAAAAAAAGACAAATTATTTTAAATTTGTCTTTTTCTTTTGATATCCTAATTCTTCTTCGTTATGTAGTAAGCGTTCTCTTTCTTTTTTTAATTCGTTAATAGTAGCAGGAGTTACTAATGTCATATCCTTAGTTTTTTCTTTTTTTGGTTCTTCGATAGTTATTTTAGTAGTTTCACTAATAATAACGTTTTGTTTTTCAGAAATCTTATTTTGATGGTTGATATTTACATAATTTATTAAAGTGGCAGTCTGAAAGGTTGCGGCTGGTATAGTTATTAAAAATGAAGTTAATAGACTTGGATTAATATTTAAAATAGGAAATAAATATCCTAGCAACACTGTTGCAGATAAAAACCAAGTTTTAACTTTTCCAATCATTTTAGATTCTACCTCTTTACCGTCTTTTCTAGCGTTAAAATTAGTTGCGATAATTCCGGCTTCTAATCCAATATTTGTTAACATAAATGGGTTTTGAATAACTATCGGGATTGCCATTAAAAGTATAAATAGTTTATCACATATAGCGTCTAGGTCAGCACCAAATTTAGATTCGACATTATATTTTCTTGCGAACTTTCCATCGATTAAATCGGTAAATGCTGCAATTCCACAAGTTACTAAGGAAGCTGGAATGTTACCGGCAAAAAAGAAAATATTGATTGGAATTGTTGCAATTAAGCGTGATATTGTAAGTAGATTTGGTATTTGTTTATATATAGTTTTAATACTTTTTAAATCATTAAATGCTATTTTTCCTTCTTTTTTTAAATAATTTACATATTGTTTTAAAAAATCTCGCATGTCCATCTCCCTTTCTAATATTAGAATATTTTATTATTAAATATTAATTTTGTCAAATATAGATATATAAAGTTATTGTTGTAACTAAAATTATTATAAATATATGTACTTTATGAATAATTTTTAAAAATTTATCATAAAATAATAGTGTATTAATTAGTTAATACGTTGAGAAACTCGTAGTGTTACGGTTTCTCTTTTTTTCGACAAAAAATAACAATTGAATATGAAATAATATATTTGGTGATAATATGAAAAAATATATAATTTCTATAGCGTTAGCTTTAATAGTGGGTCTTATTTTTGGAAAATTTATGTTAAGACAGTATAATTTTGAAGGAAAAATTATACCTGTCATTAATAATAGTAGGAATGCATATTTTATTCAACAAGGTGTTTATTCTTCAAAAGAAAGTATGGAAAAAAATTTGAAAGCAATCCCATATTATATATATGTAGTAGATAATGAAAAATATTATGTTTATATTGGAATTACTTTTATGAATGAAAATGTAGATAAAATAAAAGGATATTATGAACAAAAAGGATATGATATTTATGTAAAGCAGATAAATATTAATAATGAAAATTTTTCTGTGGTGTTAGAACAATATGATGGTTTATTAAAAGAAAGCAGTGATCCTGAAGTGATTGGAACAATATGTAGTCAAGTTTTAAATAAGTATGAGGAGTTGGTATTAAGAAATGACAGTTAAGATAAAAGATATTCCTAAAAATGAAAGACCAAGAGAGCGTTTGCTGGCGTATGGTGTAGAAAAACTAAATAATGAAGAATTACTTTCCATTCTTCTGAAAAGTGGTAGTAAAAACTTGTCAGCTAAGGATTTGGCTAATCGTCTTTTAAAAGAAGTTGGGACCTTAACAAAACTAAGTGGTATTAATTATCAGGTATTAAAAAAGATTAAAGGCATAGGTGAGGCTAAAGCATGTACAATTATAACTGCTATTGAATTGGGGAGAAGGATAAGTCAAGATAATAGTAGTTTATATAATATTCAAATTACTAATTCACAAATAGTTTTTGAATATTTTAATAATATGTTTTATGGTAAAAAACAAGAATATTTTTATTGTATTTATTTAGATAATAGAAAAGTCGTATTAGATACAAAATTATTGTTTATTGGTACTATTAATCAAAGTTTAGTTCATCCTAGGGAAGTGTTTAAGGAGGCATTGCTTTTAAGTGCATCTAGTATAATTTGTATTCATAATCATCCAAGTGGAAATATTGTCCCGAGTAAAGATGATTTAGAATTAACAGAAAGATTAGTAAAAATAGGTTTATTAATGGGAATAAGGGTTATTGATCATATAATTATCGGAAATAATAATTATTATAGTTTTATGGAAAATGGAGTTATTTAGTTTAAAATTGTATGAAAATATATTATAATTAAAAGGGTGAATAATATGTATCAAAAAAAACAAATGAAGAAAAAAATTAAAATAATTGTAGTATCTTTATTATCTGTATTATTAATATTAATTTCTATAGTTTTTATAAAAGATGAAAGAAATTTAACTTTTTTTGAGAAAATAACTAAAGATGGTTCTTTATTTGTTAGTAATATTGTGCTTAGCCCTATAAATTATATTAAGGACAAAATAAAAGAAAGTAATGATAAAAAAGATTTGTATGAAAAATATAAAGAATTAGAAACAAAAGTAGAAAGTTATGAATCTTTGTTTGCTTTAAAGGAAGAAAAAGAAAAAGAATTGGCAGAATTAAAAAAAGTGTTAGAGTTAAATGCTTTGCTTAGTGATAAAAAAGTCATGAATGCGGTAGTAGTAAATAGAAATTTAGATTATTGGCATGATACTATTACCATAAATAAGGGAAGTCATGATGGTATAATAGAAGGAATGCCGGTTGTTGTTAGTGAAGGATTAATTGGAAGAATATCTTCTGTTAGTAATTTTAATAGTACTGTAAAACTATTAACCAGTCCAACAAATTATAAAATATCAGTAAAAATAGATAATGGTGATGATTATATTTTTGGACTTCTTTCAAGATATGATGAAGAAGCAAACCAATACCTAATTGAAGGGATTTCACAAACTATTAAAATAACTGATGGAGCGTTAGTAACTACAACAGGAATGGGAAACATTTTTCCAAGTGGAATTGTGATAGGAAAAGTTATTGGTTCTAAACCAGATAGTTATGATTTAACTCGTATAATAGAAGTAAAACCTAGTGTAGATTTTGATGATTTTAGTGTTGTTACAATTTTGAAAAGGAATGTAGATTTATGATTCTAATTATTTTATTAATATCTTTCTTTTTAGATGGTTTTTTGTTATCAACAATAAATTCTAATAGTTTATTTTTTCCGTTATGTAGTCTGATGGCTATGATAATTATTTATCCATTTTTTAAAAAAAGTGATTATAATAAATTTTTGATTGTTTCTGGGATTATGGGTATGTTTTATGATTTAGTATATATGAATACTTTATTACTTAATATTGGACTATTTTTATTAATGGCGGTTATTATAAAAATTGTTTTCTTCTTTTATTCTAACAACTTAATTAGTAATCTTCTTATTGGGTCATTATTGGTGTGTTTATATAGGGTAATAACATATCTGGTTCTAGTACTTGGAAATTATTTAAATTTTTCATTCTTAGAATTATTAAAGGGTATATATTCAACATTGTTGCTTAATGTTATATATATAATAGTATTTTATTGTGTGACATTAACCATATCAAAAAAATATAAAATACCAAGGGATAATTAATTATATTGTGATATAATAGTCATTAAGGCGGGATAATAATATGATTAAGTCAGGAGTTATTAATGAAAATAAGACTATTGAATTAGAAAATGATGACGTGCTTTCTTATTTATATAAATTGATTGATAAATGTCCTTTTAACAAGAGTATTTTTGAAGATTATAAGATGAATCGCTTTTTTTGGACTGATTCAAATATTGTAGATTATTTTGTGAAATTTTTAGGATATGTTGTTATATATAATAAAATTGTATATTTTCAATCTGAGTCCAAATGTGATTTTATTGATAAGATAGATTATGTAAAAAATGGTTTTTTATTAAAACCTCTCTCTAAGGTGATTTATAAAAATAAAAAATTTATCCAATATTCAAATCCAATTGAACAAGAAATTAATATAATAGGCTTTAAGCATTCTATTAGTCCTGAAAATAATTTATCTTTCTGGTATCCTAAAATTGTTGATGCGGGTTTTAAAACCCCAAGAACAATAATAATTGATTTTACTGAAACAGAAATGACTTTGATAAAAATGGGCAAATGGTATGAATTGTGTGAAAGAGATTTGTTACGAAGGATAAAAGAGGCTGCAAATAAAAATCCGAATTTTAATTTAAATGATGAAATTTTTGTTAGATTTGGGCATTCAAGTAACAAATTTAATTTTAATTCGTGTCATATAAAAATGATTGATGAATTATATTCAAAATTAATGGTTATATTTGAGGATATGTATACTAAACTAGAATGGCATAATGATATTGAATTGATTTTAAGAGAGTATGTGCAAACTACTTATCAACGAGATCAAATTTATAATGGGATGCCACTAAATACTGAATTTAGAGTATTTTATGATTTTAATCAAAAAGAGATTTTGGGTGTTTTTAATTATTGGGAAAAAGATACAATGTTAAATAATTTACGGAATAAAAATGATTTAATAGCGTTTGCTAATTCTGCGACAGAAATAGAATCTGAATTTAATAATTTGGCACCAATATTAACAGAAGAAGTTGTGACGAAAGCACCTTTAGTTAATTTAAACGGCAGATGGTCATTAGATTTTTTATATGATGGAAAACAATTTGTACTAATAGATATGGCACATGCTGAATGTAGTTATTATTATGATAAAGTTTTAAGTAAAAAGTTTGTTTTGAAATAATAGATGCTAATAAATATAATAATATTTAAAATAAAAACGCACTTGTGTAAAAGTGCGTTTAAAATTTTACCCGAAAAGTTCGAGTTAAGTATCAATTTGGTGACCTGTATGGGGTTCGAACCCATGAATGTAGCCTTGAGAGGGCTATGTGTTAAGCCACTTCACCAACAGGCCAAATTAATGATAAAATCATTTTAACACAACTATAATTTTTTTTCAATACAAATTAATTGTGTTATAATACTAATAGGTGGTTTTGTGAAAGATATCTTAGATTTAAAAACATATAAACAATATTTAATTAATTATTATAAATATACATGTGATGAAGATAGGGGTGAGTATAGAAAAAAATATATTAACACCCATTATGATACTAAAATTTTAGATAAAGTTGTAAAAGATACTAAGAAGTTTATTCTATCGATAATAAAGCAAATGTCAATGACAATATCAGAAAAAAGTGATAATGTATTTTATAAAGAAATTGTTTCCAGCAATGTTTATAAGGATATATATAATGGCAGCATTGGTGGTTTTAGTCCAGATAGATTAATATGCCCTGATGAATATAATTGTGATTGTTTAGTTAGTTTGTATATGATTGAAGAGTTTTTTGGAAATAATTTTAAGTTGGATTTAGTGGAAGATATTCATGAAGAATATGATGTGGATGATGAAGTTGGTTATTTTAATTTAACTACATATTTGTATATTTGTGGCCCCAAGGATCAATTTTTAGATATTGTTGATGCGAATTTAATAAAAAACATAAAAATTATTAAAAAAATAAATAAATAATATGGTATAATTTCAATAGGAGGTAGAAGTATGTTAAAAAAGATGATGAAAGAGTTTAAAGAATTTATTTCTAAAGGAAATGTTGTTGATTTGGCTGTTGGTGTTATTGTGGGTGGTGCTTTTGGAAAAATTGTAACATCTTTAGTTAATGATATTTTAATGCCATTATTAGGAATTGTTTTAGGTGGAGTTAATTTTAGTGGATTAACACTAAGAGTAGGTAGTGCAGTAATAGCTTATGGTGCATTTATTCAAAATGTGATCGATTTCTTGATTATTGCGTTCTGCATTTTTATGTTTGTAAAATTTATAAACAGATTAACATTAAAACCTAAAAAAGAAGAAAAAAAGTCTGCACCTGTAAAAAGTGATGAAGTTATTCTTTTAGAGGAAATAAGAGATTTATTAAAAAAGTAGGTCATAATATTTATGACCTTTATTTACATTCTTTTACAATAGTGCTATTTATTTGTTTTCTAAATTTTATTGTTGTTTGATATAATTGAGATAGGAGTGATATAGTTGAAAAGTAAAATAATAAAAGTATTTTGTTGTTTAGTTGTGTTGTTTAGTTTGTGTGGTTGTGGGAAGAAAGTAACTGACGGAGACGTTAACGGTGGTGTTACGCCTGAATCTGAAAAGAAATTACAAATTGTTGATGTTAATTCTAAGTCTAGACCTTATGCAGTAATGATTAATAATAATCATGCAGCATGGCCTCAATCTGGCGTTCAAGATGCTTATTTGGTATATGAAATAGTGGTTGAAGGTGGAATCACTAGAATGATGGCTTTTTATAAAGATCAGAATACTGCTAAAATTGGCTCTGTAAGAAGTTCTAGACATTATTTTTTAGATTATGTTTTAGAAAATGATGCAATTTATGCACATTTTGGTTGGAGTGATCCGGCTAAAGAAGATATAGAATCTTTGAAAATAGACAATGTTAATGGTCTTTATGATGATTATACATGGAGAGATACTTCTTTAGATAGAGCATATGAACATACTGCGTTTACAAGCATTGAAAATATAAAAAAACAAGTAGAAAAAAAGAAATATCGTACTGAAACTAATAAAGATTTATTATTAAACTATAGTGTTGATGAAATAAATTTAAATGACAAGGAAGGAAGTATTGTTGCCAATAATGTAACTATTAAATATTCTAATTATCAGACAACATCTTATGAATATGATGCTATAAATAAGGTATATAAAAGAAGTATGAGTGGTGTTGCTAATACTGATTTGGTTACTGGACAACAATATACAGTTAAAAATATTATTACTTACAAAGTTAAGGATGAAGCACATGCACTTCCTAAATTAAGAAATCTTAACAATATAGGAAGTGGAGAAGGATACTACATAACTAATGGATATGCAGTACCAATAACATGGGAGAAAAATGCTCGTAGTAGTCAAACCGTATATAAATATAAGGATGGTACAGAAATAGACGTTAATGATGGAAATACATTTATTCAAATTCAACCAACTAATCAACCGTTAACTATAAAATAAGTGCAGTTATACTGCACTTTTTTAATGTTTAAAAAAACTTGTACAAAAATAATTATAAATTTTTGAATAATGTGATATAATGTAATAGTGTCTGAGGTGAAAAAAGATGATAAATATCGAAAAAGATATTGAATATAAAGAGATAATTAATCACATCTTACTAAATGATGAGTTTAATCAAATAAAAAAAATAGAACATCATGGTGTAACAAGATTTGATCATTCTTTAAAAGTTTCATATTATTCATACAGATTAGCTAAGATGTTAAAATTAGATAGTGAGGATGTTGCTCGTGGAGGATTATTACATGATTTCTTTATGAGTAATGAAGATAGAACAGTTAAAGATAGATTTATTTCTACTTTTGTTCATCCTAAAAAAGCAGTAAAAAATTCAAATGATATATTCAATATAAGCGAAAAAGAAAAAGATATTATAAGAACGCATATGTTTCCTGTAAATCTTGCAGTACCTAAATATGCAGAGAGCTGGCTTGTTAGTATTGTAGATAAAGTTGTAGGACTATCAGAATTTGGTCATAAATTTGGTTACAAATTAGCATATCTAGCCAATGTATATCTATTATTTTTTATTAATACAATTAAATAGACTACCGTTTGGTAGTTTTTTGTGTTAAAATATATTTATGTCCTCGTAGCTCAGTAGGATAGAGCAAGTGCCTCCTAAGCGCTAGGTCGTTGGTTCGATTCCAATCGAGGACGCCATAATTGATATATAAATACCACTTAATTTAATTGGTATTTTTTTATTATGAAATGAGGAATGAATTTTGTAAATAATAACCCTATAATTGTAGCTTATAGGGTTTGGTTATATATGTTTTTAATTTAAATATTTTCTAGGGACTCTTTTGGAGATGCTACAGATTAATTCATAAGGTATAGTGTTTAAGTGATTGCTTAATTCTTTGATGTGTTCAATATTTTTGTAAAGATATACTTTATCGTGTAATTTTACTTTAGAATCTATTTTAATCATCAACATATCCATACATATATTTCCAATAATTTGATATTTATTTTCGTTAATATAAACATAGGCTCCTGTTAATTTTCTGTTAATCCCGTCGGCGTATCCTATAGAAACGACACCAATTATTTCGTCTTTTAAAGCTTTATATATTCCATTATAACTAACTGTTTCGCCTTGTTTTAAATGTTTGATTTCAATAACTTCGCTGGTTAAAGACAATGTGTTTTCTAAGTTAATATTGTTATTTATTAAGCCATACATTATTATGCCCATACGGCATCCATTACAAAAATTGATTTTTTCATAATTTATTAATGTTTCACTTTGGGCAATATGTACAATAGGTATTGAGTTCAAATCTATTGATGATGTGATTTGTTTGAATCTATTGATTTGATTTAAGGTTTTAAATTTATTGGCAGCTTCATAAATATGGGTATATATACCTTGAATGTGTAAATTATTATCTTTGATATTGTTTAAAATTAAATCAAATTCTTTTTTGCTTTTTATTCCCAAACGATTCATTCCGGTATCAATTTTTAAATGAATATTTAAATTATATTTTTTCAGAAAACTTATTTGTTCCAAAGAGGTAACTGTGATATCAATATTATATTTTTGATAGATTTTAAAATGTTTTGGGTCTGTTATTCCTAGGCAAAGAATTGGGATATCATTAAATTTTTTTCTAATAATTATGGCTTCGTCTAATGATGATACAGCTAAATAGTTACAACCGCCATCGATTATAGATTGAATAACTTTATGGCTGTTATGACCATAACAGTCAGCTTTAACAACTCCGATATAGTATTTATAGTTTCCGTGGTTTTGTATAATTTTTTTAACATTATTTGTTATATTTTTTAAATAAATTTGAGCTTCTGTTTTTCTGTATGTCATATAATCACCTATATAATTATACTACAATAATATTATGATAAGATAATTTTTATTGCAAAACTAACTTTAGTTTAATATAATATTATAAAGATGAAAAAATTGATGGAGGTAAAAAATTCATTTAGCGCCTGATCCTACGGGATGACGAGGATGATGATTATCGAAAGTATCGGCGGGTGTCATCACGGTTTTATGTAATCGTAAGAAATATTTGAAAAAGCAAAATCAATATTGTAACAAAAAATATTTCACACAGTTGTTTTTATAGTGTTTGAAAGGATGAATATAAATGTGTGGAATAGTGGGTTATGTTGGAAAGAATAACTCGTGTATTAAAGTTTTATTAGACGGTTTAAGGCGTCTTGAATATAGAGGGTATGATTCTGCTGGAATCGCTTATTTAGAAAATGAAAAGATTGTTATAAAAAAAGAAAGCGGTAATTTAGAAAATTTATCAAACGTTGTTGATGCTTCAATTGATTCAAATATAGGTATTGGTCATACAAGATGGGCTACCCATGGTAAAGCAGATAGAAAAAATTCACATCCTCATAGAATGGGTAAATTTACGCTTGTTCATAATGGTATTATTGAAAATTATAATGAAATAAAATCTGATCTTATGAGTAAGGGATATGTTTTTGAATCTGAGACAGATACAGAAGTGGTATGTGCTTTATTAGATTATATGTATAGAACGGATAAAGATATTTTAAAATGTGTAAGAAAACTAGGCAGTGTTGTAGAAGGATCTTATGCATTAGGGATTATTTGTGATGATTGTAAGGATTCTATTTTTGCAGCAAAAAAGAATAGTCCACTTATTATTGGACTCAATGGTGATGAAAAATTTATTGCATCGGATGTTCCAGCAATATTAGACAAAACTAATAAATATATTATTCTTGAAGATGGTGATTATGCTCAAATTGATGCGGATAATGTCAGAGTTTTTGCAGAAGGAAAAGAAAAGTTTCCAGAGGTTAAAGAGTTTGAATTTTCTTTATCAGATATAGATAAACAAGGTTATGAACATTATATGTTAAAAGAAATTCATGAACAACCTGAAGTGTTTAAAAAAACTACGAAAGATTATTTAAAAGATGATTTAAATAATTTGATAGACATGATGCCGGATTTTAATAAATATAGTAAAATTAGAATTGTAGCGTGCGGAAGTGCAACTCATGCAGGTTTGGTTGGAAGACAACTTATTGAAAGATTTGCTAATGTAAAGGTGGAAGTTAATACTGCTAGTGAGTTTAGATATGATAAATTATTTTTAGATAAAGATGAACTGGTTATTGCAATTTCTCAATCTGGGGAAACTGCTGATACATTAGAGGCGATTAAAATAGCAAAAAATAATGGTAATGACACACTTGGAATTATTAATGCTAAAGGAAGTTCGATTGCTAGAGAGGCCAAAATGGTTCTTTATACAGAAGCGGGAAAAGAAATCGCTGTTGCGACTACAAAAGCATATTCTGCTCAAGTGGCTATGTTAGCGTTAATTGCACTTAATTTGGCGGTTTCAAAAAATATAATAGAAAAAAGTGAAATGTTATCTATACTTAGAGATACTAAAAATTTACCAAATTATATTAGTATTTTATTGGATGATGATGAGTATTACAGAAAGGTTGCAGAAAGTATAAAAGAACATAATGATATATTCTTTATAGGAAGAGGAATAGACTATGCATTAGCTATGGAGGGTTCACTAAAACTAAAAGAAATATCTTATAAGCATAGTGAGGCTTATGCGGCTGGTGAATTAAAACATGGTACTATTTCTTTAATTGAAGAGGGTACTCCGGTAATTGCGATTGTAACTGATGAAAAGGTTGCTTCTAAAACAATTAGTAATATTAAAGAAGTAAAATCTAGAGGAGCTTATGTTATTTTGGTAACTAATAAAGAATTCGAAGATAATAGTTTTTATGATGAAAAAATATTAATTCCTAAAGTAAATGAGTTGTTATCTCCTTTACTTACTGTAATACCATTACAAATTATTTCTTATGAACTTGCTAAGATAAATGGTTGTAGTATTGATAAACCAAAAAATTTAGCAAAATCAGTTACAGTGGAATAATATCAAAGAAACGTCAAATGGACGTTTTTTTTGTTGACACGTGGAAATATTATATATAAAATAGATATTAGGTAAATAGTAGTTTTTAACTATTATAGAAAGAGGTTAATTATGAGAAGAACAAGAAGTAGACAAATGACAACAATAGCAATTATTATGGTGGCTGTTGTAGGAATGGGAATTGGTTTTGCAGCTTTTGCCACTAATTTAACAATTAATTCAGGAGCAGCAGTAAATCCTGATGCATCAACATTTAGTGTCAAATTTTCATCAAGTGCAACGGATATTGCTAGGGATTCAATAAAGGGTGTTGCTAATCCAACAACACTTTCTACAACTGATGGAGAGATTGATGCGATAGAAGCTACAACAATAAGTGGAATGGGTGCAGAATTTATAGAACCAGGACAAAGTGTCACTTACACTTTTTATGCGAGAAATATAGGAGCATATCAAGCTTATTTAAATATGATTGAAGTTGGTAATAAAGTATGTACACCAGGAGAGGGTACTGATGCTACTCTAGTAGCAGAGGCATGTAAATCTATGAGTATAACCGTAACTGTTGATGGAACAACATCGATGGCTGTATCAGGAACCCAATCTTCAATTAAAAAAGTGGCAAATCATACTTTGGCTGCCGATAGTAGCGAAGAAATAGTGGTTACATTAGAATACGTTGCAGGTGGAGCTAGAGCTGATGGCCCATTTGATGTAACTTTTGGAGATGTTTCTTTAACATATTCAACTATAGGTGGATATGATGTTCCTGTGACTTGTACAGCAGGATGCGGGGATGTTAACGATGATGGTGTTGTTAATCAGGCTGATTATGATGCGTTGTTCCAAAGCTTTAATGGATATGAAGTTTATATTAATGAATCCCAAGCAGACGTTAATTCGGATGGAAAAGTTAATAATAGGGATCTTTTAGCTTTAAATTCGTTCCTTTCAGGAACAGGGTCATCCTTGCCTGCAGTTTAATTTATAAAAATGTTGACAAAAACACACTTGCGTGTTAGAATTTACTTAGACACGAAATGTGTTTTTATTTTAGATAAAAATACATAATATGAAATGAGGGTGTAATTTTGAAAAAAATCGCTAAATTTTTTAATAACATTAAAAAGGAAATGCAAAAAGTTAGATGGCCTAACAAAAAGGAAATGATAACTTATAGTATTGCAACAATCTCTATTATGATTATATTTGGATTATTTTTTACAGTAATTGATTTAGCAAGTGCTGGAATAAAAATGCTAATAGGTGCATAATGGAAAAAGAATGGTATGTTGTTAATACTTATTCTGGTCATGAGAATAAGGTAAAAGAAAAATTAGAGATGCGTGCTAGCACTATGGGAATGGAAGACTACATTTTTCGTGTTGTAGTTCCAGAACAAACTGAAGTAGAATATAAAGATGGCGAAAAAAAAGAAAAAGTTAAAAAGATGTTTCCAGGGTACATTTTAGTTGAAATGGTTATGACTGATGAAGCATGGTTTATAGTTCGTAATACTCCAGGGGTTACTGGCTTTATTGGTTCAAGTGGTAAGGGAGCCAAACCTTTCCCGTTAACTCCGGCTGAGGTAGATAAGATTTTAGGTTCAATGGGAATTAGTCGTTTGGAAATTGGAAATGAACTTAATATTGATGATATGGTTAAAGTTGTTGAAGGACCATTTAATGGTATGTTTGGTAAAGTGAGAAATATCGAACCAACTACTGGTTCATTAGAGGTTGCTTTAGATTTATTTGGTCAAGAAACAATTGTTGAATTACAAATTTCACAAATTAGCAAAGCATAGTTTACAAAATACTAAATTTGTGTTATTATTAATGGGCTATATTTATTTTAATATAGATTGTAAGTGGGAGATTTAATATGATTCTTTAACATTCAATTGTTAAGCGGAGTTAATAGTTAATAGATCATTTGAACCACTCATGGAAAGCTTAAATTTATTAGGAGGTGTTTTTCGTGGCAAAACAAGTAACAAAAATGATTAAATTACAGATACCTGCAGGAAAAGCTACACCAGCTCCACCAGTTGGAACTGTTTTAGGACCAGCAGGAATTAATTTACAAGAATTCTGTACAAAATATAATGATGCAACTAAAGATAAGATGGGGGATATTTTACCAGTTGAAATTTCTGTTTATGAAGATAGAACTTTCGATTTCGTAATTAAAACTCCACCGGCTGCATTCTTAATTAAGAAAATTGCTAAAATTCAAAAGGGTTCTGCAAAAGGGTCTAAAGATGCTGTTGCAACAATAACTCGTGATCAATTAAGAGAAATTGCTGAGATTAAATTACCAGATTTAAATGCATATACTGTTGAAGAGGCTATGAAAATAGTTGAAGGTACTGCTTTAAATATGGGTGTTAAAATTTCAGACTAATACATAGTACTACTATGTGGGAGGGGAAACCCGTTATCCGCTTTATAAATATTTATAAACAAAACCACAAGGAGGTAAACAAATGAAAAAAGGTAAGAAGTATGTAGAAGCTGCTGCCAAAATAGAAAAAGGGCATGCTTATACAAAAGAAGAAGCTGTAAAATTAGTTAAAGAAACTTCAACAACAAAATTTGATGCTTCAGTTGAGTTAGTAATGAGATTAAACTTAGATACTAAAAAAGCTGATCAACAATTAAGAGGTGCGATTGTTCTACCAAATGGAACAGGAAAAACTAAAAAAGTATTAGTTTTAGCAAAAGGGCCTCTTGCTACTGCTGCTAAAGATGCTGGTGCTGATTATGTTGGAGATATGGATATGATTGAAAAAATTGAAAAAGAAAATTGGTTCGATTTTGATGTTATAGTAGCCACTCCAGATATGATGCCTGCATTAGGTAAAATTGGTAAGGTTTTAGGGCCTAAAGGATTAATGCCAAACCCTAAGACTGGAACAGTTACAATGGATGTTAAGAAAGCAGTTGAAGATATTAAAAAGGGACGTGTTGAATACCGTACAGATACTTATGGTAATGTTCAAGTTATCATTGGTAAAGTAAGTTTTACAGAAGAACAATTATTAGAAAATATGAATGCCTTTGTATCGTTGATTTTAAAAGCTAAACCATCAGTTGTTAAAGGAACTTATATTAAAAATATTTCAGTTTCATCAACTATGGGTCCAGGAATTAAAGTTGATACAAATAGTTTTGACAAATAAAAAATGATATGTTATAATGGATTTGTCCAGAAATAATATATAGTACCGTAGACAGTAGGAGCTTTAAAGCTTAATATTTCCTACCGAGGAACTTAAACTAATTTAAGTCTTTCGGCCTTACTGTTTATGTAAGGCCTTTTTATACGGTCATTTAAAAAATGAGGAGGTGTCACATGGCAAACGTAAAAATCTTAGAGAAAAAACAAACTATCATTGATGAAATTAGTTCTAAGATTAATGGTTCTGCTGCATTTGTTTTGTTTGAATATCAAGGACTAACTGTTGCAGAAACTAATGAACTTAGAAGAAAACTAAGAGAAACAGGTTCAGATTTTAAAGTATACAAAAATACTTTAACAAAAAGAGCTTTAGATAGTTTAAATATTGATTTAGGAGAACTTGGTGGACCAAAAGCTGTTGCATTTGGAACAGATGAAGTTGCTCCAATCAAAGTGTTAAGTGATTATGCAAAAAACCATCCAGCATTAGAGTTAAAAGTTGGATATGTTGATGGAACAGTTGCTGATGAAGCAATGTTAAAATCACTAGCATCAATCCCATCAAGAGATGGATTACTTACTATGTTGGCTGGAGGATTGTTAGAACATGTTAAGAATTTCGCAATCGCTCTAGATTTACATAGCAAAAATTTAGAAGAAAATGAATAATTAAAAATAAGGAGGAAAATAAAATGGCAAAATTAAGTACAAGTGAAATTATTGAAGCAATCAAAGAAATGAAAATTTTAGAAGTTAAAGAATTAGTAGATGCAATGAAAGAAGAATTTGGTGTAGATCCAAGTGCTGTAGCAGTTGCTGCTGCTCCAGTTGCTGCAGAAGCAAATGAAGGACCAAGCACAGTTGATGTTGTTTTAGCAAGTGCTGGTGCTAACAAAATCGCAGTTATCAAATTAGTTCGTGATATTACTGGTTTAGGATTAAAAGAAGCTAAAGATATCGCTGATAACGGTGGAGTTGTTAAAGAAAAAGTATCTACTGACGAAGCTAACGAAATGAAAGCTAAATTTGAAGAAGCTGGCGCTACAATCGAATTAAAATAATGAAATTTTAGGTTTAAGCCTGTGCATAAATATGTGTACGGGCTTTCGCTGTATAATAAAGGGAGTTTAAATTATGAGTAGAATTAAGTGTTATAAATTAATTGTTTCACCAAGAGTTGAATGCTATCCGACTCCTGGGAAAGTACGTTTAGATATGAGGTTATATAGAACACCTAAAGAACAACAAAAACATATTCAAAAATCATTAAAACGTAGAATGCCCTAAAGTTTGATGTTGAAATAAAATAAATTAGTTAAGGAAAAATAAAATGAGTTATTATTTTGATAAAAACACGGATGTGGAAAGTAAGGAGATTAATACTAAGGCTGAAATAGGTGGTAAGTCATATGTTTTTAGAACTGACAATAATGTTTTTTCAAAAAAAGGTTTAGATTTTGGAACAAGGACTTTACTTGAGGCGTTACCGTTAAATGAAATTAGTGGAGACGTATTAGATTTTGGGTGTGGGTATGGTCCAATTGGAATCTATGTTAGTTCTAACACTAATTCAGATGTAGATATGGTTGATATCAATGAGAGAGCATTAAATTTGGCGCGAGTTAATGCTAAATTAAATAATGTGAATGTAAATATCTTTGAAAGTGATATTTATGAAAATATAAACAAAAAGTATGATTACATTATTAGTAATCCCCCGATTAGAGTAGGGAAAGAAATATTGTATAAAATTCTATTTCAAGCTAAAGAACATTTGAAAGAAAATGGAGAACTTTGGATTGTAATAAATAAAGATCAAGGTGCTAAAAGTGTGGTTCGAGATTTAGAAGAAGAATATGAAGTGAGTGTAGTTACAAAAAATAAAGGGTTTTATATAATTTGTGCTAGAAATAATTGACAATTTGAAGTATTTAATGTAAAATTATAAATTGGCGACATATACTTGGCATTGGTATATTGTACTTTAAAAATATAGTTTATAGGGGTGAAATTAGTGGCTTATACAGTTAAAAAATTTGGTGATCACCGAGAAAGACGAAGCTATGCGAAAACAAAAAATGCAATAGAATTAGGGAATTTGTTAGAAATTCAAAAAAAGTCATATGATTGGTTTATGACAGAAGGAATTAAAGAGGTATTTGATGATATTTTTCCTGTAGAGAGTTTTACAGGAAATTTGACGTTGGAATTTGGGGAATATTCGTTTGATACCCCAAGATATTCTATCAAGGAATGTAAGGAAAGATATGCTACTTTTGCTGCGCCATTAAAAGTAGAAGCTAGACTTTTCAATCAAGAAACTGGGGAAGTTAAGGAACAAGAAATTTTCCTAGGGGATATGCCTATTATGACTGACAGTGGAACATTCATTGTTAATGGGGCTGAACGTGTAATCGTATCACAATTAGTTCGTTCTCCATCTTGTTATTATGGAAAAGAAATAGATAAGAAAAATGGTAAAGTAGTAGTTACTTCACAAATTATTCCAACACGTGGTACTTGGTTGGAATATGAAACTGATGCACGTGATGTAATTTATGTACGTATTGATCGTACTAGGAAAGTGCCTATTACGACATTACTTCGTGCATTAGGATTATCTAGTGATGAAGATATCTTAGATTTATATGGTGAAGATGATTATTTAAAACGTACTATTGAAAAGGATACAAATAAGAATACAGATGAATCTTTAATAGATATTCATTCAAAATTACGTCCAGGAGAACCATCTACATTAGATAGTGCTAAAAATCAATTGATCAGTAGATTCTTTGATGCATTCCGTTATGATCTTGCTAAGGTAGGACGTTATAAATTTAATAGAAAATTAAATGTTTGTGAACGTTTATTAGGATGTACTTTAGCGGAAGACATTAAAGTAGGAGATGAATTAGTTTTAGCTAAGGATACTGTTATTGGAAAAGAAGAATTAGAAAAATTAATTCCAGTAATGGAAGCTGGTTATGGAGTAAAAGAAGTTTTAATTAATGAAGAATTAGATAGTTATAATTTAGTTCAAGAAGTTAAAGTTTACTCTAAATTGAATCCTGAAAAAGTAGTTAAAATAATTGGTAATGATCAAAATATTGAAGAAAAACGTTTAACAATTTCAGATGTTTATGCTTCAGTATCATATTACCTAAATTTATTAGAAGGTATTGGTAACTTTGATGAAATCGACAACTTATCAAATCGTCGTGTTCGTCAAGTAGGTGAGTTATTACAAAACCAATTCCGTATTGGTATTAGTCGTATTGAAAGAGTTATTCGTGATCGTATGAGTACTCAAGAAATTACTGAAGTAACACCAAAAACTTTAATTAATATTAGACCATTAACTGCTGCAATTAAAGAGTTCTTTGGTAGTAGTCAGTTATCACAATTCATGGATCAAACAAATCCAGTAGCAGAGTTAACAAACAAACGTCGTTTATCAAGTTTAGGACCTGGAGGATTATCTAGAGATAGAGCTGGTATGGAAGTACGTGATGTTAACCCATCTCACTATGGACGTATTTGCCCAATTGAGTCTCCAGAAGGACCAAACATTGGACTTATTACATCTTTAGCAAGTTACGCTCGCGTTAATGATTATGGATTTATTATGACTCCATATCGTAAAGTAGAAAACTGCAAATTAACAGATGAAATAGTTTATATGACAGCAGATGAGGAATTAGATCATTATATTTCTCAAGCAACAATAGAAACAAACGAAAACGGTGAAATCACTGCAGATCGTGTTCCTGTTCGTTACCGTTCAGAAAATATAATGATTGAAAAAGAAAAAATCGATTATATCGATGTTTCACCACAACAAGTTGTATCTATTACAACTCAAGGTATTCCATTCCTAGAGCATGATGATGGAAAACGTGCATTGATGGGTGCCAACATGCAACGTCAAGCGATTCCTTTATTAAAAGCAGAAGCACCACTTGTTGGTACTGGAATAGAAGCTATTGCTGCTAGAGATAGTGGGGCTGTAATTATTGCTTCGGCTGATGGAATCGTTGATTATGTAGATTCTAAAAAAATTATTGTTAAGACTAAAGGTGGTAAAGATACTTACTACTTAAATGGTTTTGAACGTAGTAATGCTGGTACATGCTATCATCAAGTTCCAATTGTTAGAGTTAATGATATTGTAACTAAAGGAATGGTTATTGCAGATGGACCAAGTACTGAAAAAGGAGAAATGGCATTAGGTAAAAACGTTACAGTTGCATTTATGAACTATAATGGTTATAACTACGAGGATGCTGTTATCTTAAACGAAAGATTAGTAAAAGATGATGTATATACTTCAATTCATATTGAAGATTATCAAATTGAATGTCGTGATACTAAATTAGGACCAGAAGAATTTACACGTGATATTCCAAACATTGGAGAAGAAGCACGTAAGAATTTGGATGAAAATGGTATTGTTCGTATTGGTACTGAAGTAAAAGATGATGATATTTTAGTAGGTAAAGTTACTCCAAAGGGAATGGCAGAACTTACTAGTGAAGAAAAATTATTACATGCGATTTTTGGTGAAAAAACTCGTGAAGTAAGAGATACATCCTTACGTGTTCCACATGGTGGAGAAGGTATTGTTCATGACGTTAAGATTTTTACTAAAGAAAACTGTGATGAACTTCCAGCGGGAGTTTCAATGATGGTTCGTGTGTATATTGCTCAAAAACGTAAAATAAGCGTTGGAGATAAAATGGCTGGACGTCATGGTAATAAAGGTGTTATTTCATTAGTGTTACCAGAAGAGGATATGCCATATTTAGAAAATGGGCAACCTGTTGATATCTTACTTAACCCATTAGGTGTTCCATCTCGTATGAACATTGGACAAATCTTAGAAATGCATTTAGGTATTGCTGCTAAACATTTAGGTATCCATGTTGCAACTCCAGTTTTTGATGGAGCAAATCGTGAAGAAATTATTGATGCGTTAAAAGAAGCTGGTTTAGATGAGGATGGAAAAGCAGTACTATATGACGGACGTACTGGTGAACCATTTGATAATCGTATTAGTGTTGGAGTTATGTATATGATTAAACTTAACCACATGGTTGATGATAAATTACATGCTCGTTCTACAGGACCTTACAGTTTAGTAACACAACAACCATTAGGAGGAAAAGCTCAATTTGGTGGTCAAAGATTTGGAGAAATGGAAGTTTGGGCACTTTATGCCTATGGTGCTGCTCATGTTCTACAAGAAATGATAACTATTAAATCAGATGATGTTGTTGGGCGTGTTAAAGTTTATGAATCATTAGTTAAAGGTACACCAATTCCAAATAGTGGTATTCCAGAAAGTTTTAGAGTATTAATTAAAGAATTCCAAGCTTTAGGTCTTGATATTACTGTTTTAGATGAAGATGGAAATTATAATGAATTAAAAGATTTAGAAGAAGAAGATAAAGATTCATTGTTATCAAATGAAGAGGTTGAAAATACATCAAAAGAATTAAATGATGAGCCAGAATTACCTGAAGAAGAATTTGATTTAGAAGATAATGATTTTGAGGAAACTGATGATGATTTTGAGGACGATGAAGATGATTTTGAAGAAGACTTTGAAGAAGAGTTTAATGAAGAATTAATGGAAGGGGATGCGGAATAATGGAAGTTAATCAATTTGAAGGATTAAGAATTGCTATCGCCTCACCTGAAAAGATTCGTTCTTGGTCGTATGGTGAAGTAAAAAAGGCCGAAACAATAAATTATCGTACTTTAAAACCAGAACGTGACGGATTATATTGTGAAAAAATATTCGGACCAACTAAAGATTTTGAATGTGCTTGTGGTAAATATAAACGCTTACGTTACAAAAATATTGTTTGTGATCGCTGTGGAGTAGAGGTAACACGTGCAAAAGTTCGTCGTGAGAGAATGGGGCATATTGAACTTGCTACTCCTTGTAGCCACATTTGGTTCTTTAAGGGAGTTCCATCTCGTATGGGTCTTGTGCTTGATATGAGTCCAAGAGAACTTGAAGAAGTATTATATTTCGTATCATATGTTGTTTTAGATCCAGGGGCAGCTCCTTTAGAGAAAAAACAAACAATCAGTGATAAAGAATATCGTGCTTATTATGAAAAATATGGAAGTAGCTTTAGAGTAGGTATGGGTGCTGAAGCTATTAAAGAACTTTTAACTCAAGTAAATATTGAAGAAGAAGTTAATGCAATAAAAGAAGAAATTGATGAAATTAAAGATACAACTAGTCAAAAACGTATTCGTTTAATGAAACGTTTGGATGTATTAAATGCATTTTTAGAATCTGGAAATCGTCCTGAATGGATGATTCTAGATGCTCTACCAGTTATTCCACCTGAACTTCGTCCAATGATTCAATTGGATGGTGGAAGATTTGCAACATCTGATTTAAATGATTTGTATCGTCGTGTTATAAATCGTAATAACCGTTTAAAGAAATTAATGGAGTTAGGTGCCCCAAGCATCATTATTCAAAATGAAAAACGTATGCTTCAAGAGGCTGTAGATGCATTATTTGATAATGGCCGTCGTGGTCGTAATATTACTGGAGCAGGAAACCGTCCATTAAAATCTTTATCAAGTATGTTAAAGGGAAAACAAGGTCGTTTCCGTCAAAACTTACTTGGAAAACGTGTTGATTATTCAGGGCGTTCAGTTATTGTTGTTGGTCCTAGTTTAAAAATGTATGAATGTGGTATTCCAAAAGAAATGGCTTTAGAGTTATTTAAACCACATGTTATAAATGGATTAGTTACAAAAGAAATTGCAAGCAATATTAAAGCAGCGAAAAAAATGATTGAAAATCAAGATCCACGTGTTTGGGATATTGTTGAAGAAAAAATTAAAGAACATCCAGTATTACTTAACCGTGCCCCAACACTACATAGACTAGGTATTCAAGCATTTGAACCTAAATTAATCGAAGGTCGTGCAATTCGCTTGCATCCACTTGTTTGTACTGCATTTAATGCGGACTTCGATGGAGACCAAATGGCTGTTCACGTTCCAATTACTGAAGAAGCTCAAGCAGAAGCTCGTATATTAATGTTAGGTGCTAACAACATTCTTTCACCAAAGGATGGAAAACCAATCGTAACACCTAGCCAGGATATGGTACTTGGAAATTACTATATAACTATTGAAAAAGCAGGACTTCCAGGAGAGGGAAGAGTGTTTAAAAATACTAACGAAGCTTTAATGGCTTATGAGAGAAGAGAGATTACGCTTCATACTCGTATTGCTGTTCCTGTAAATTCATTTAAATATAAGATTTTCCCAGATTCTTATTTAGATAAATATTTAGTAACTACTCCAGGAAAGATTATATTTAATGAAATATTCCCAGATTCATTCCAATATGTTAATGATGGAAGTGCTGAAAATATCGAAAAAATTACTCCTAAGAAATATTTCTTAAATAGAGGAGAAAATATTCCAGAAAAGATTAAAGAAATGCCTTTAGTAGATGCTTTAAATAAAGGTGCATTAGGAAAATTAATTGCACAAATATATAAACGTTATCAAACAACTGAAACTTCAGTTATGCTTGATAAATTAAAAGATTTAGGATTTAAATATTCTACATTATCTGGTATTTCAATCGCGATTTCAGATATTAAAGAATCTGTTATTAAACCAGAAGTATTAAAAAATAGTCAAGAAATGGTTGATACAGTTAATAAACAATTTAAACGTGGTTTAATAACTGAAGATGAAAGATATAACAAAGTAATTGAAATTTGGAATAATGCTAAAAAAACAATTCAAAAAGAACTTGAAGTTATGGTTAAAGAAGATTCTGAAAACCCAATTTCAATTATGATGCAAAGTAAAGCACGTGGAGATATTAATTCTCATACTCAATTAGTTGGTATGCGTGGACTTTTCTCTAAACCAAGTGGTGGTCAAGTAGAAATCCCAGTTAAATCTTCATTTAGTGAGGGAGTTACAATTAGTGAGTTCTTCTTATCTACCCATGGTGCTCGTAAGGGTGCGGTTGATACAGCGTTAAAAACAGCGGATGCTGGATATTTAACTCGTAGATTAGTAGATGTTGCACAAGATATCATTGTTAAAGAAGAAGATTGTGGAACTGAACAAGGTGTAGTAGTAGAAGCATTTATTAATGAAAAAGATGGTACTGTTATTGAAAGTTTATATAATCGTATTGTTGGTCGTTATACAAACAAAAAGATTATTAATCCAGAAAATGGTGAGGTTATGTATGATAGAAATACATATATAACTGAGCAAATTGCTGATAAGATTATTGCGGCAGGTATTACAAAAGTACCAATTCGTACAGTACTTACTTGTAAGACTGAACATGGTGTATGTCAAAGATGTTATGGGCGTAACTTAGCAACTGGTTCAATTGTTGAAACAGGAGAAGCTGTTGGTATAATGGCTGCTCAATCAATTGGTGAGCCAGGAACTCAGTTAACCATGAGAAACTTCAACACTGGTGGAGTTGCCGGTGGAGATGATATTACTCAAGGTTTACCTCGTGTTCAAGAGTTGTTTGAAGCTCGTAATCCTAAAGGAAAAGCTACAATTTCTGAAATTAACGGTGTTGTAACTTCAATTGAAGAAGATGGTGGCAAATTAATTATTAGTGTTACTAATGATGTTGAAACTAAAAAACATACAACTAATTATGGAGCAAAAGCTTGTGTTGAATTAAATGAAGAAGTTACTTCAGGAACTCAATTAACATATGGTGCTATAAGTCCTAAAGAGTTGTTAATTGTAACAGATCCAATCACTGTTCAACAATATATTTTATTAGAAATTCAAAAGGTTTATGGATCTCAAGGTGTTGATATTTCAGATAAACACGTTGAAATTATTGCAAAACGCATGATTTCTAAGATTAAGATTGTAAATAGTGGAGATTCTATGTTCTTACCTGGAACATTAGTAAATATCAACCACTTTGCTGATGCGAATAAAGCATTAATTATTGAAGGTAAACGCCCAGCAACTGGAAAACCAGTATTGTTAGGTATTACTAAAGCGTCTTTAGAAACTGATTCATTCTTATCGGCTGCATCATTCCAAGAAACAACAAGAATTTTAACAGATGCTGCAATTCATGGAAAAGTAGATCATTTAAATGGATTAAAAGAAAATGTTATTATTGGTAAATTAATCCCTGCTGGAACAGGTGCAAAAAGATATAAAAAGACAGACTATAGTTTAGAAATAGATATGTTAAAAGATGAACCATTAGAAGTTTTAGAACAAGAATTAATGGATTAATTAAAACACACTTTTTAAAAGTGTGTTTTTCTATGTTTGTAACTTCTAAAATCCATGGTATAATATATAAGGTGATTGAATGAAAAAGATGTTACCTATTATTGGAATAAGTTTAATTCTAGATCAAATTATAAAAGTAATTATAATAAATTATTTGAGCTTATATCAATCAATAAATGTGATTAAGAGTTTTTTTAATATAACATATGTAAGAAACAATGGTGCTGCTTGGAGTATTTTAAGTGGTAATCGATTGTTGTTAATCTCAATTTCTATTGTTGCTCTTATTATAATTTATAACTGTTTTATTAGAAATCAGAAATTAACTAAATTGGAAAATTTTAGTTATGGTATTTTGATAGGCGGAACTGTAGGAAATTTGACAGATCGTATATTCCGTGGTTATGTGGTTGATTATTTAGATTTTAATTTATTTGGTTATAATTTTCCCATATTTAATTTTGCAGATATTTGTATAGTGATAGGGATAAGTTTAATTTGTATTGTTTTGATTGGTGGTGAGTTACGTGTTAGAAATAAAAATAACTGAGAATATTAATTCTCGTTTAGATCAATATTTAAGTGAACAAACTTCATATAGTCGTAGTCAAATTAAGAATATGATTAATGAAAATAAGGTTACCGTTAATGGAGTTAAAGCGAAAAGCAGTATGAATTTAAAAGCGGGAGATGTTGTTTTAATAGAAGAATTTGAAGTTGAATCATTAAGTGCTGAGGCAGAAAAGATGGATTTGGATATTGTATATGAGGATGAAGATATTATTGTAGTTAATAAAGCAAATGGAGTGGTAGTGCATCCAGCCGTAGGTAATAATCACGGAACCCTTGTTAATGGTCTTATGTATCACTCAAAACATTTAAGCGATATTAATGGTGAATTTCGTCCTGGTATTGTTCATCGAATTGATGCTTATACTACTGGTTTGTTAGTGGTTGCTAAAAATAATCAGGCTCATGAGTATTTGGCTCATCAATTAGAAGAAAAAACTACTCATCGAAAATATGTTGCTTTAGTATGGGGAGTAATTAATAATCAAACAGGGACTATTGATGCACCAATTGGTCGTGATGAAATAGATAGAAAGAAAATGGCTGTTACTGCAAATAACAGTAAATATGCAATTACTCATTTTAGTGTATTAAAAAGATTTGAAAATGCGACATTAATTGAAGTAAAACTTGAAACAGGAAGAACACATCAGATAAGGGTACATATGAATTATATTGGACATCCAGTAGTAAATGATCCAATATATGGTAATAAAAAAATAATAGATGATTCCGGACAGTGTTTACACGCGAAAGAGTTAGGTTTCGTACATCCTAAAACACACGAATATATGGAATTTAGTAGTGAACTTCCTGCTTGTTTTATTAATATTCTAAATCAGTTTGAAGGAGAGGATTAATATGAATAACGTATTAGTAAATGAATCTGATGAATTAGTTATGAAATTACTTCATTATTTTATAACTGAAAGAGGATATAATCCAATAGTTTTACATGGAGCAAAGAATGAAATATGGTTAGAAAATTTAGACCAAGATTATAAAATAGTTAGAATAGTAAGTGATTATATTCATAATAATGAACAATTAGATTTTGATATGTTTAAAACAAAACAAATTATGAAAAAAATCAGAAAAAAAACATTGTCTTTCAATATAAATGCTTTAAGTATTTTTATTAATTTGGGTGATAATGTTTCTTTAAAGACTGAAGAGAAATCTGAAAATTTAACAATAGTAAATGTTAAATCTATAAAAGATTTGGATAAATATCCAACAATTATTAAGATATTTCCTGATATTTGTGAGAATACAGATTTTAAAGAAGAAGGTTTAAATTTGTTTATGAAATTAACTAAAGAAATAAACAAAAAAAATGAAGAAGAATCTATAAAAGCTGAAGAGATTTTTAAGGCAAAAAAACCAATGGTAACTTATTCATTGATTATTATTAATATATTAATTTTCCTTGCTATGTATTTATTTGGTAATGGTAGTGAAGATGCCTATACTTTATTAAAATTTGGTGCTAACTTTAAGATTTTAATTAAAGGAGGAGAATATTATCGACTTCTATCTTCTGCATTCCTTCATATTGGATTTTTGCATTTGATTTTTAATAACTATGCATTATATGTTATTGGAAGTCAGTTAGAAAGTTTTTTAGGTAAGGCAAAATTTTTAATTGTTTATATATTTAGTGCTGTATGTGGCAATTTAATGTCTATGATTTTTTCAACTGGCATCAGTGCTGGAGCAAGTGGAGCAATATTTGGATTGCTTGGTGCACTATTATATTTTGGATATAATTATCGAGTATATTTAGGTAGTGTGATTAAATCTCAAATTATACCATTAATTATTTTAAATTTAGGTATTGGGTTTATTACACCAGGAATTGATAATGCTGCTCATATAGGTGGATTATTAGGAGGACTTGGAATAACTATGGCATTAGGTCTTAAACATAAGACTACTAATTTTGAGAGAACTAATGGATGGATTGTCACATTAATATATGTTGGCTTCTTAATATTTATGGGATTTTTCAATTAAAGCGAGTTGTTCGCTTTTTTTCTTGACTAAAATTGATATTTATAATAAAATTAGTGTGTAAAATAAACACAAAAGGAGAGATAAAATGGGGAATGATATTGAACAATACAAAATGATTTTAGAGACTTTAGTAAGCATATTTACAGTTGAAAAAGGTGTTTTAAAAGTTTTATTAATGAAAAAACCAAATAATCCATATAAAGGTTATTGGATATTACCTAGTAGTATATTAAGTAATGATGAGACTATTTTAGAAAATTTAGAAAAAGTAACTGAAGGAAAATTAAAATTAACCGGTATGTATATGGAACAAAATTGTATATTTAGTAATTTAGATCGTGATCCCGATGAAAGGGTTATAGGTGTTTCTTATGTGGGGTTAATAGATTATGTATCAGCAACTTTAAAGATGGAAAATATTCCAGGTGTTGAATTAGAATGGTTCAATATTAATGATATACCTAAAATGGGGTATGATCACGAAGAAATTGTTAAATCTGCAATTATTTATTTAAGAAAAATATTAGTAAATAGTAAAATGTTAAAGAATTTATTTCCAAGTGATTTTACATTGCCAGAAATTCAAAAGGTGTGTGAGCAAATTTTAGGTTGTAAATTAGATAGACGTAATTTTAGAAAGAAATTTATTAATTTAGGACTTGTGGTAGATACTGGGTATAAGAACGAAGGAAAAAATGGTCGACCTGGAAAATTATATCGCTTTACCGATGAAATTAAAGAACGAGATTTGTTTTAAAATGAATATTACTTTACATTAAAAATAATGTGTGAAACAGCATAAAAAGGTGTTGACATAAATATATTAAAGTGGTATATTAGTTATGCATTTAGTTGAGGTTTACTTACGTAAGCCTTTAATTAAGGTCGAAAACAAAACGCCTGGCTATGTGTAGTGAAAGGAGGAATAATATGCCAACAATTAATCAATTAGTTAGAAAGAATAGAACTGATAAAGTTAGAAAGAGAAAAGCTCCAGTATTAGGTATTGGATTTAACAGCAAAGATAAAAAGAGAACTAAATTAGATTCTCCTCAAAAACGTGGAGTATGTACTCGTGTTGGAACAATGGCACCAAAGAAACCAAACTCAGCTCTTCGTAAATATGCTCGTGTTAGATTATCAAACGGAATGGAAGTTACAGCTTATATTCCAGGAGAAGGACACAATTTACAAGAACACAGCGTTGTACTAATTCGTGGTGGACGTGTTAAAGACTTAATCGGTGTTCGTTATCACATTATTCGTGGTACTATGGATACTGCAGGTATTGAAAAACGTCGTCAAGGTCGTTCTAAATATGGAACAAAAAAACCAAAAACTAAATAATAAAATAAATAATATTTAATTGAGAGGAGGATTAATATGCGTAAAAGACGTGCAGTTAAAAGAGATGTTTTAGCAGATCCAATATATAATTCTAAATTAGTTACAAAATTAATTAATACTGTAATGTTAGATGGTAAAAAAGGAACTGCTCAAAAAATTATATATGAAGCTTTCGATATGATTAAAGAAAAAACTGGTAGTGAACCAAATGAAGTTTTTGAGAAAGCAATGGAAAACATTCAACCTGCGTTAGAAGTTAAATCACGTCGTGTAGGTGGGGCTAACTATCAAGTTCCAATTGAAGTTAAAGCTGACCGTGCTCGTGCATTAGCTCTACGTTGGTTAACTCAATATGCTAGATTAAGAGGAGGTCATTCAATGGCTGAAAATCTAGCTAACGAAATTATTGATGCATCAAATGGTGTTGGTGCAGCAGTTAAGAAACGTGAAGACACACACAGAATGGCAGAAGCTAATAAAGCATTTGCACATTATAGATGGTAATTATTAGGAAAGGAAAAAAGTATGGCTCGTGAATATGATTTAAAATTATATCGTAATATTGGAATAATGGCTCATATCGATGCTGGTAAAACAACATTTACAGAAAGAGTTTTATTCCATACTAAGAAAATCCATAAAATTGGTGAAACACATGATGGTGCTGCACAAATGGACTGGATGGAACAAGAGCAAGAACGTGGTATAACAATTACTTCTGCGGCTACTACTGCATTTTGGAGAGGTCATAGATTTAATATTATTGATACTCCAGGTCACGTAGACTTTACTGTTGAAGTATCTAGATCACTTCGTGTACTTGATGGAGCTATTGCTCTATTAGACTCTCAAGCGGGAGTAGAGCCTCAAACTGAAACAGTATGGCGCCAAGCTACTGAATTTAAAGTTCCTCGTATGATTTTCTGTAACAAGATGGATAAAATGGGAGCAAACTTTGAATACAGTTTAAAAACAATTGATGATAGATTAGGTGTAAATGCTAAACCTATTGTATGGCCAATTGGTGCTGAAAATGAATTTAGAGGTATTGTAGATTTATTAACTAGAAAAGCATACGAATACGATGGAAAACCAGAAGAAGAACCAAAAGAAATCGAAATTCCAGCTGAATTAGTTGATATAGTAGAAGAAAAAAGAACAGAACTTATTGAAGCTGTTGCTGAATTTGATGATGACTTAATGAATCAATATTTAGAAGGTGAAGAAGTAAGTATTGACTTAATTAAAAAGGCAATTCGTAAAGGAACTCTTGCAGTTGAATTCTTCCCTGTAATGTGTGGAACAGCATTAGGAAATAAATGCGTTAAGTTTGCTCTTGATGCAGTAATTGACTACATGCCAAGTCCATTAGACATTGAAGCTATTAAAGGTGTAGATTTAGATGGAAATGAAATTGAAAGAAAACCATCTGATAACGAACCATTTGCAGCATTAGCATTTAAAGTTATGACAGATCCATTTGTTGGAAAACTTACATTCTTCCGTGTATATTCAGGAAAACTTTCTGCAGGTTCTTATGTATCAAATGCAACTAAAGATTCTAAAGAAAGAGTAGGACGTATCCTTCAAATGCACGCTAATAACCGTACAGAAATTACAGAAGTTCTTGCTGGTGATATAGCTGCTGCAGTAGGATTAAAAAACACTACTACTGGAGACACATTATGTGATGAGAAGAAAGCTTGTATTCTAGAAAGTATGGAATTCCCTGAACCAGTTATTGAAGTTGCTGTTGAGCCAAAATCAAAAGCTGATCAAGATAAAATGGGACTTGCACTTCAAAAACTTGCTGAAGAAGATCCAACATTTAGAGCAAGTACAAACCATGAAACAGGTCAAACAATCATCGCTGGTATGGGTGAGTTACACTTAGATATCATCGTTGATCGTATGAGAAGAGAATTCAATGTTGATGCAAACATTGGTAAACCTCAAGTATCTTACCGTGAAACATTAACAGCTACTGCTGATTGTGAAGGTAAATACATTAAACAATCTGGTGGTCGTGGACAATACGGTCACGTATGGATTAAGTTTGAACCAAATCCTGATAAAGGATATGAGTTCGTTGATGCAGTTGTTGGTGGTGTAGTTCCTCGTGAATACATTCCAGTAACAGATAAAGGATTACAAGATGCTATGAAAACTGGTGTTTTAGCTGGATATCCTATGGTAGATGTTAAAGCAACATTATTTGATGGTTCTTACCACGATGTTGACTCTAGTGAAATGGCATTTAAAATCGCTGCATCTATGGCTTTAAAAGAAGCTAAAAATAAATGTAAACCAATCTTACTTGAACCAATTATGAAGGTACAAGTAGTTGTTCCAGATGAATATTTAGGAAACGTTATGGGAGATATTACTTCTCGCCGTGGACGTCCATTAGGTCAAGAATCTCGTGGAAATGCTCTTGCAATTGATGCAATGGTACCACTTTCTGAAATGTTTGGATATGCAACTAGCCTACGTTCAAATACTCAAGGACGTGGAACATTTACAATGGTATTTGATCATTATGAAGAAGTACCAAGAAATATTGCTGAAGAAATTATAAAGAAAAACGGTGGCAACTAATTAAAAATATTAAGTATTAGTAAAGCCGAATATAAATAAAATGATTGAAACTAGATAAAAATACTTGATATTTTTATCTAGTTGATATAAAATTAAATAGAAAGTTAAATTAAGGAGGAAATTATAATGGCAAAACAAAAATTTGATCGTTCAAAACCACATGTTAACATTGGTACAATTGGACACGTTGATCATGGTAAAACAACTTTAACAGCTGCTATTTCTAACCACTTAGCTGGTAAAAATGGTAATGAAAGAGTAGATTTTGCTAATATCGACAAAGCACCTGAAGAAAGAGAACGTGGTATTACAATTAATACTTCACATATTGAATATAGTACTGAAAACAGACACTATGCTCACGTTGACTGTCCAGGACATGCTGACTATGTAAAAAATATGATTACTGGTGCAGCTCAAATGGATGGAGCAATCTTAGTTATTGCTGCAACTGATGGACCTATGGCTCAAACTCGTGAACATATCTTACTTGCTCGTCAAGTTGGTGTACCTCGTATGGTAGTTTTCATGAACAAATGTGATATGGTTGATGATGCTGAATTATTAGATTTAGTAGAAATGGAAATTCGTGAATTATTAAGCGAATATGGATTTGATGGAGACAATACTCCAATTATTCGTGGATCTGCATTAAAAGCTCTTGAAGGAGATGCTACATGGTCTGCTAAGATCGATGAATTAATGGATTCTGTTGATACATGGATTGAAACTCCAGCTCGTGATATTGATAAACCATTCTTAATGCCAATCGAAGATGTATTCACAATTACAGGTCGTGGTACAGTTGTTACAGGACGTGTTGAACGTGGACAATTAAGATTAAATGACGAAGTTGAAATCGTTGGTATCAAAGATACTAGAAAAGCGGTTGTTACAGGAATCGAAATGTTCCGTAAACAATTAGATTATGCTGAAAGTGGAGATAATGCCGGAGTATTATTACGTGGTATTAACCGTGAAGATGTAGAACGTGGTCAAGTATTAGCTAAACCAGGAAGCGTTACACCTCATACAAAATTCAAAGCTCAAGTTT
>SVAO01000006.1 GCA_015059365.1 Bacillota bacterium
CTCGTCGTAAAAAAGTTTTAGACGAAGCAAAAGGATATTTTGGAAGTAAACATAGATTATATAAAACTGCTAAAGAACAAGTTATGCATTCAGGAAAATATGCATATAGAGATAGAAGACAAAATAAAAGAGATTTTAGAAAATTATGGATTACAAGAATTAATGCTGCTTGCCGTATGAATAATATTAGTTATTCTAAATTCATGAATGGTTTAAAGAAAGCAGAAGTTGTAATTAATCGTAAAATGTTATCAGAATTAGCAATTGATAATCCTAAAGCTTTTACAGATTTAGTAGCTATTGCTACTGATGCATTAAATGGGAAAACAAATTTCGTAGAAAAAGAAGTTAAAGCTGAAGTAAAAACAACAACTAAGAAAGAAACTACTAAAAAAGAAGATGTTAAAGAAGAAAAAACAGATATTTCTAAATTAACAGTAGCAGAATTAAAATCTATGGCAAAAGAAAAGAATATCGAAGGATATTCTACAATGAAAAAAGCAGAATTAATTGATGCTTTAAAATAATAAAATAAAAAGAAGTATGTTATTGTAAATGTACTTCTTTTTATTTTTAAATTATATTAAACATCTTTTCTTTTCATATCGTTTAATTCAAAGACTTCATTTGTTTTATTGTCAATAAATTTAATTGAAAAATTGCAAGCTTCTGCAATTCTAATCATGTCTGCAAACGAAACGCTACGACTTTCTACTTCATAATGTGATAAAGTACAGTTCGCAACTTGCAAACAATCAGCCAATTGTTTTTGGGAAAATTTGTTTCTTTTTCTCATAAATCTTATTAATTTACCAATCATACAACTACCACCAATTTTATTATGCCAAAAAAGAAAAATACTTATTCGTAATTGTTCAAAATGTATTTTAAAAGTTTAAAAAAACTGTTTTTAAGGCTAATAACATATTCACTAAAAATATATCTTCATATGATAAATTAGATAAGGGGGATTTTAATTATGTTATTTAACAAAAAAAATTGTTGCAATGATCGTCAATTTGGAAATGCCTTTGGTTTTGGTGGTGGATATGGTAATCAACCAATGATGGAAAGTCCAGTGGTAGAACCAACAATTACTAAATGCGTAGAAAAAGAATTTTATCATGAAGTACCACATTGTTGTCCAATTCATACACATACTATAAATAAACATATTTATACGCACACATATACTCCACAATATAGTTGTTCTGAAGAAGATGTAGTTATAAACAATGATTGTGGTGGATGTAGCGGATTTTAAGAAGAATAAATTTCTTTTTAAAATAAGATAACCTCTAGAAAAAAACTAGAGGTTTTTTTATACAAAAGGAATAAATATAAAGTGTAATCTATTGATGATTATAAAAGTTTAATAAATATAGAAACTTCCGAAGAATATAAAATTTTTAAAGATAATAAAGCGGTTTAAATTTAATGTATCAACATACTAGTTTAAGTTTATATACTTGTCATAATATTCCTCTAACGTTAAATCTTGTTCATAAATTATTTTAGCAACTTTAATACCAACATAACGATAGTGCCATGGTTCATATTTAAAGCCAGTTATTTGAATTTTATTTTGTGGATATCGTAAAATAAAACCATATTTATGAGCATTATTTTTCATCCATTCAAATTCAATAGAGTTTTCAAATTCGTCATAGTCACTATTAGATCCCATTACATCTACTGCTAGACCAGTTTGATGTTCTGAATGTCCTGGACGAGCAGAACATTTGTCTGCATAGTCATTGCCTTTTTCTTCTACATAATTATTATATAATCTATCTTGATATTCATAATCTCTATAAGCAGAAACAGCAATTATTTTGTATCCTAATACACTAGCATCTCTACTTAAACTTTCAAAGGCTTTTTTTGCTTCTTTTCTTAAATATTTATTATCGTTTGAATAGAAGTTGGAAATCATTTCTAAATCATTAGGAATGTATTCATTAGGCAATTTATAATTTTTGTTAATTAAAACTATATTTATATCTGGCTCTGCAACTATTTTAATATCTTTGTAATGAGTTTCGCCTTTATAATCTATTTCAACTGTATAAAAAATAATCACTAATATAGACAAAATAATATATATATAATTTTTCGATTTCATTTTTATCACCAGTATATTATATGAAAAATTATTTTAAACTGTAGTATTTTATTTGTTAATACAAATAAAATACCGATGATAGGTAAAAAGTAATATGCTTATTAAAAGACAATATAAAAAACGAGAAAAATAATTTAGATAGTTTTCTCGTTTTTAAATAATTATTTATTTTTTTGATATTTTAATTCGCCCATTTGTGAAGTAGGAATAAATCCTGCAGGAGCAGTTAATACATCAGGTATTCTATTTACAATTGATGCACAAGTAAGTTCAACTGTATTTGGTCTAGTTACAACAAACGTTGTATTAGGTTCTCCATAAACAGTCCATTCATTTTTATCACAATCATCTTCAGAATAAACTTTACCAATACATTCACTAATAATTGTAATTCCTTCTTTAGTTTCAGTAGTTACTACAGCACTCATTCCAGTAGCATCACCGGCTTTAACAGTCATATTTAAAGTAGAAGAGTAGATATCTTTTTCGCAAGTCATGGGAACACATTTTTGTGTTTGACTAATAGGTGTTAAACCCAATTTATCACATAACCAACCATTTGTATTCCACATATAACTTGGAGCAAAATCTCCATTGTTTATTAAAGTATTTCTTTCTTCTTCACTAATGTTATCAGCACTAGCGATTTCGTTTTCAAACTCGTCTAAAGTAAGACCAGCCCCATGAGCTTTAGCTAAAGCTATACCATAATCTTCAACATTATAAGAAGATGAACCTTTAATTTTTGTAATGTTATGAGTGGCACCTGCAATAGTAGTAATTAAATTACCCCAAAATGCATCTTGGTATCCGCTACCAGTAATAGTACAATTATTTTCTTTAGCAATTCTATCTAATTCTTCAGTAATTTTTGGTGAAGAATTAAATGGATAAAAAGCTTCCTCACATGTTGTAATAGCATTAACACCATTTTGTGCACATATCATAAGGACGTCTTTTAAATCGTTCATTAAACTCATTGTTGTTACAATCGCAACATCAGGTTTACATTCTTTTAATAATGTATCTAAATCATCCACCTTATTAATTTTAATTCCAATTTCGTTTCCTCCAATTATAGAACTTATATCATTTCCTATAATATCTGGATTAATGTCAACGGCACCTACAATCTGCATACCATTTTCAATAGCATATCTAATAGTATAAACAGCCATTTTTCCACAACCTATTTGAATAAATTTTGTATTCTTCATATATCCTCCAATCTTAACTTGATTATATAAATTTATTTAATTTATGTCAATATCACATTTGTAATAAATTTTATTAATTAGATATTAAAATAACAAATCTGATAAGAAAGATTATATATGAATTATAGTAGATACAAGAAATAAATGTTATATTTATGATATATTTACACACAAGTATAAAACATTTATAAATGGACTACAATATAATTAAAAATATAGTTTGATTACCAACAGTTGCTCAAATAAAAGTTGCTCCTTTGTTTAATTTTTTTGTTGATGAACTGTTAGATTATAAAAAAGAAGGTAAAGTTAAATGTAAAGAAGAACAATTTGTAGTAATTAAGCATACAGAAACTATGAAAGTAATCCAATTAAAGTCATTATTTGCTGTTGAAAAACTTGAAATAAATCGATATATTTATATAAAAATTATAAAATTAAATAAAAGAATAAGAATTGAATCAAAAATTCAATTCTTATTTTTATACTCATCAATTAGTATTTTATTAATTTGTTCTGGTGTTTCTTTGCACCCATTATTTAACCAATTTTTAATAATAGAATTTAATCCACCCATAAAAAAAGTGATGTGATATTCTAACTCAACTTTGTCATTATATAGTTGAAAAAAAAGATTATAGTCAATAAAGTTTTCAAATTGTTTATAATCATTATCATAATTTAACTTAAAAAAAGTTTTATAAAATAATTGATTATCTTTTATATGTTTGAATAGTTTTAAAAAATCGTAAGAATGAGTTTTTAGTTTTCTTTCATTTGAATATATGTTTAAAACTTCTGTAGCTAAATCTTCTTTTAATTTGTCTGCTAAATCATATATATCAATATAATTTGCATAAAAAGTTGAACGATTTAATTTGGATAATTTACATATGTCTGATACTGATATTTCGTCGATATCTTTTTTTTGTAATAATTCAATAAATATTTTTTCTATTTTTAATTGTGATTTCTTTTTATCTTTTTTAACATTATACATCTTTCAAAACTCCTTTCAAAAACCAACAGATGTTGATAAAATGTTGATTGTTTTTTAAACTTAATAAATATTATAATATAAATGTAAAAAAACAACAAGTGTTGTATTTTGGAAAGTGAGGTGTAAGTGTGTCAAAAATAGTAGATGTAAACAAAAAAATTGAAGATGCAGTAGTTAGTGGGTATAAGAAAGTTGAAGATACTGTAGTAGGTGGATACAAAAAAATTGAAGACAAATTTGTTGATACTTTCTTAAAAAAAGATGGCGAAACTACTGAAGAAGCAAAAGAAAGATTAAACAAAGAACAACAAGAGTTAGCAGAAAAGAATAAATCAACAGCAGAAGATTCATTAAAACTGTCTAAAGAAATTAATGATAAATATGTAAAGTAATTAGGAGGAAATAATGAAAAAAGAAACTTTATTAGAAATTATATTAGGAACAATCGGGGGATTGGTATTTGCAATTGGTATGTGTATGTGTTTAATATCTGAATGGAATCTGTTTGCAGCCGGTGTTATAGTATCAATAATTGGATTTATAATTTTATTATGTATTATTCCTGTTTATAGGAAAGAACATCCTAAAAAAAGTATTAACAAAAAAACTGATTGGGGATTAGTATTGACTTGGATAATTGGTGTGGTTGGTGCATTAATTATGGGATTTGGTATGAGTAAAATTATGGTAGGAAGTCCAGAAAAAATGGATATGATTATTGGTATGATTACGGGTGTTGTAGGATTATTAATATGTGTATTAAACTATCCAATATATTCATATTTAAAAAGTAATAAATAATAATGATAAAACTATTTGATTATTTTAAAAAGTTGGAGAAAGAAGACCGTATTATGTTCTTCTTAATCATTACAACAATAGGAAATATTTTTATAGCAATCACAAAGTTTGTATTATCGTTAACCATACCATCACTTTGGTTTTTTATAAATGCTTTGTTTATGATTATATTATCGTTTGCAAGATTTTTCTCTATTAGAGATTATGCGATAACAAAAGATATTACTGATAAAAACGAAATAAAAAGGATAGGTTATAAAAATTATTTAAATAATGGAATTTTATTAGTAGTATTAGGTATTATGTATTTTTTGGTAAATGTTTATATTTATTACAAAGGAACAAATACAAATATGCATGAATATTTAACTTATTTAGTAGCGTTAGTTGCATTTTGGTCTATAGGTTCAGCTATATATGGAATGATTAAATATAAAAGAAATCATACACCTATATTAAAAGCTGTGAAACTTACAAATTTTGCTAATGCATTAACTTCAATAATGTTAACACAAATAGTATTATTAGATACTTATGCTAATACTGAAATTTATAATTCAAATCTTATGAATGGATTAACGGGTATGAGTGTAGGAATTGTCATTATTATATTAGGATTATATATGATAATTGGAATAAATAAGGTAAATAGGGTAGATTAAATTTAATCTATCTTTTTTAGTTGTCATTGGATGTGTTGTTAAAATTTACGTTTGAATTTTTCATGAAAGAATAATAATGATATAAAATGTATTGTATAAGATTTAGAATAATATTAACTATAGTAATAGAGAATAAAAAATAATGTAAAGAGTCATTAGATAAACATTAAATGATGCAAATATTTAATAAATGATTTAAATGTGCTATAATACAATTATTGAAAATGATGGTATATAAAAGTTATGAACCATTATTTAAAGCTCGCAAGTAAGTATTTAATGATATTAAATTAGAAAGATGAAAGAAGATAAAAATTAACAAATAGAGGTAGAAAAATGAAAACGGAAAAAAATATACTGATTGCTTTTTTATTAAATTTATTATTTTCAATAATAGAATTTATAGGAGGTGTTATAACAAACAGCGTTGCTATTATATCAGACTCTATACATGATATGGGGGATGCTATGAGTATAGGTGTATCTTATTTATTAGAAAGAAAAAGTAAAAAAAAGCCAGATAGCAATTATACTTATGGCTATGTTAGATATTCTGTATTGGGAAGTGTTATTACTACTTTTATATTGATAGGTGGTTCTGTTTTGGTTATCTATAATGCAATATTAAGAATATTTCATCCGACTGAAATTAACTATAATGGAATGATAGTTTTCGCAATATTTGGTGTTGCTATAAACTCTTTGGCTGCATATTTTACTAAAGAGGGAGATTCACTAAACCAAAAATCAGTAAATCTACATATGCTGGAAGATGTATTAGGATGGATTATAGTATTAGTTGGGGCAATTATAATGAGATTTACAGATATTAAAGTTATAGATTCAATTCTTTCTATTTTAGTAGCAATATTTATTTTAATAAATTCTTTAAAAACACTAAAATCAATATTAGATTTATTTTTAGAAAAAACACCTAGTAATATTGATATAGAAGAAATTAAAGAACATTTATTAAAAATAAAAGGTGTAATTGGTGTTCACCATATACATATTCGTAGTATTGATGGATTCAATAACTATGCAACAATGCATATAGTAGTAGATTGTGATTACAAAGATGTAAAACATAAAATAAAAGAAGAACTAGAAGAACATAAAATAGTGCATACAACAATTGAATTTGAAGAAAAGAATGAAAAGTGTAAGATTGAAGAGTGCGAAGTAACAAAATTCAATAAGGAACATCATTACAACAATCATAATCATTAAAATATTCTAAATGTAAATCAAAAAATTAAATAGCGAATTAAAATTATATAGTAGAAGCGAAAGTTGGTATAAGTAATACCTTCTTTTTTATCTAGATATTATTACATGTATAGAGTTAATTGTTAACAAAATTTTTGTAGAAATTATTTCAAAAATGATTCTAATATAAAAGTTAAATCAAACAACAAATAAGCTACAAATATTGGGATTTGGGTATAAAAAAATTGATGCAATTAAGCATCAATTAATCAACAATTTGGAGCAAGTGACCGGAATCGAACCGGCATCCTAGCCTTGGCAAGGCCATATACTAACCGTTGTACTACACCTGCATTAGATATTAATATTATATACAAAAACCAAAAATATGTAAATACTTTTTTTAATAATGACATATTTTTTAATAGAGGTGAATTATGAAAAAAGTTTTATGTTTATTTTTAATTAGTTTAATGTTATTTCCATTTGGAATAGTTAAAGCAGAAGAATTGAAACTAGCAGAAAATGCTAAATCTGCAATATTGCTTGAACCTACTACTGGTGAAATTATTTTTGAAAAGAATTCTCATGAGAAACTTCATCCTGCTTCGATGACAAAAATGATGTCTATGTTATTAATTGTGGAAGCGATAGAAAATGGAGTTATAAGTTGGGATGAAATGGTTACTGTAAGTGAGAATGCTGCTGGTATGGGAGGAAGTCAAATACTTTTAGAAGTAGGAGAACAAATGAGTGTTGATGACTTATTTAAAGGCATTGCAGTTGCTAGTGGTAATGATGCAGTTGTTGCGATGGCTGAAAAAATAGGTGGTTCAGAAGCGGTGTTTGTAGATATGATGAATAAACGTGCTCAAGAGTTAGGTCTTACTGATACTAATTTTAAAAATCCGCATGGTTTAGATGAAGCTAATCATTATTCTAGTGCTTATGATATGGCTATGATTGCAAAAGAACTTGTAAAACATCCTAAAGTGTTAGAATATACTCATATTTATGAGGATTATTTAAGAGAAGATACTGAGCGAAAAATTTGGTTAGTTAATACAAATAAATTAGTGCGATTTTATGATGGAGTTGATGGACTAAAAACCGGATATACTGCCTCTGCTGGGTATTGTTTAACTGCTACTGCAAAGAGAAATAATTCTAGATTTATTGCGGTGGTAATGGGTGAGATTGATAGTAAAACTCGTAATCAAGAAATTAGTGAAATGTTAGATTATGCTTTTGCACAATATGAAGTAGAAACCTTATTGGGGACTGATAGTGTTCTTGAAACAAAGGAAATTGAAAAAGGTAAAGATAAATATGTAGAATTGGTACCACTAGAAGAGGTAAGTTTTTTAAATAAAAAAGGTAGTAATAAAAAGAATGCTTCATATGAAATAAATGTTAATAATTTAAAAGCACCAATAAAAAAAGGGGATATTGTTGGGACTCTGAAAATAAAAGAAGATAATGAGATAATTAGAGAGGTTCCGATAACTGTAAAAGAGACAGTAGAAAAAGCTAGTTTAATGGAATTATATTGGAGACATTTAACTGATATTTTTAAAGGTGAAGTAAGTTTATAGTATCTAAAAAATAAATCTGCACATATTAATATCGGAGGAAATTAATATGAATGAAAATGTAGAATTATTAGAGTTTATTTATAAAAATGCAGAAATGGGTTCATTTACTTTAACTAAGTTAATTGTTGAGTTAAAGGAAAAAGAAAATAAAATTAAAAAAGTAATTGAGGATGAAATCAAAGGTTATGAAAAATATATAAAAGAAAGTAAGAAACTAATAGACAAAGGAAAATATGAATTAAAAGAAAATAGTTTAATGTCTAAAATGGGTGCGAGTATGGGCATAAAGAAAGAAACTAGAAGTGATAATAGTGATGCTGCTATTGCACACATGATTATAGAGGGGCTTACTATGGGGGTAGTTGATATTTCTACTAAAATAAATAATTATAAAGACGTTGCTGATAAAAAGGTTATTTCCTTAGCAACTGATTTTTTAGAATTTCAGGAGTCTGAAATCGAACGATTAAAAGAATTTTTATAGAATATACTTTTGGTATATTCTTTTTTTTTATTAATAAAATGTAGTGGTGATAAAGTGAAAATAAATTATAAGAAGTTGATATTAATAATTTTGGGGACGTTTTTAATTGGTGGTTTTTTTAGTTTTTTTATTCCTAACAGTAGGGGATTTTATACATCTTTAGAAAAACCAGCTTTAAGTCCGCCGGGTATTTTATTTCCTATCGTATGGACTGTTCTTTATATTTTGATGGGCATATCTTTATATATAGTTAGTGAAAGTGATACTAAGAAAGAAGAAAACTATTTAATATATATAATACAGTTGGTAGTAAATTCTTTATGGACATTATTCTTTTTTGGACTTAATTTGCAATTTTTATCATTTTTATGGATATTATTTTTAATAGTTTTAGTTGTTGTTATGATTATTAGTTTTTATCAAACAAATAAATTGGCAGGATTACTTCAAATCCCATATTTATTGTGGCTTTTGTTCGCTGCGTATTTAAATTTATCTATTTACATTTTAAATCGTTAAATGTTATGTAAAGTTGTTATAAAAAATTGAAAACAAAAAGTATATATGCTAAAATGTTATTAACCTAAGTTGTAAGGAGGTTACTATGGAAGTATATGTGCCAGATATGTATCAAAAAAGTATTTATACAATAGATTATCAAAAACTATATAATAGAGGAATTAAATGTCTATTATTTGATTTGGATAATACAATTGTACCAATAAAAATGAAAACTCCGAGTAAAAAAATAAAAAATTTATTTAATGATTTAAAAGAAAAAGGTTTTAAAATAATTATTTTTTCAAATAGCGGTAAAAGTAGATTAAAACCATTTAAAGATGAATTGGAAGTTGATTGTTCTGCGTCATCTATGAAACCATTTAAAAAGAAATTTTTGAAAGTATTAGATGAATATGGATATCAAATTAATGAGGTTGCGATTATAGGTGATCAACTGTTAACTGATATTTTTGGTGGAAATAAAATTGGGATTACTACAATTCTTGTAAATCCTGTCGGAAAGAAGGATTTGTTTTTTACAAAAATCAACCGTTGCATTGAAAAGAGTATTATGAAAAAGTTGAGAAAAAAAGATTTGTTTGTAAAAGGGAGATACTATGAATAATAAATGCGTAGGATGTGGTGCTATTTTACAAACGGAATTTAATGATAAAGAAGGATATACTAAAGATACTAATAATAAACTTTGTGAGCGATGCTTTAGAATAAATCATTATGGTGATTATAAAGTAATTGTTAAAGATAATAATGAGTTTATTAATATTTTAAAAGATATAAATAAAACTAATGATTTGGTAGTATTAGTTGTGGATTTACTAAATATTAATCAAGAGTTATTGAATTTGTCAAAAATCATTACTAATCCAATATTATTGGTTTTATCAAAAAGAGATTTGTTACCAAAATCACTTTTTGAAGATAAAATACTTGAATATATGGATCGTTTTAAATTAAATATAATTGATAAAGTTATTATAAGCAGTAATAAAAATTATCAGTTTGATGATTTATATGAAAAAATCAATTTATATAAAAGAAGCAAAGATGTTTATGTTGTGGGATTTACTAATGCAGGTAAATCAACAATGATAAATAAACTTTTATATAATTATTCTAATGTTGATACACGTATTACTACAAGTGTGCTACCATCTACGACTTTAAATAATATTGAATTAAGTTTGAATGACGATTTAACTATTATTGATACACCGGGATTATTGGATAAAGGAAATATTATAAATTATGTAGATGGTAAAGATTTGAAAGTAATTGTTCCTACAAAAGAGATTAAACCAATTACTTATCAAATTAAGGGAAAACAAGTTGTCGAAATAGATAAATATGCTTTTGTTGAATGTTTAAATACTGATATTACATTATTTATGTCTAACAAGTTAAATATTAAAAGAAATTATAATGATTTTGAGTTTGGTGAATTTGATACTTACGAAATAGATGTAAATAGAGGTGAAGATATAGTTATTGTTGGATTGGGTTTTATTAAAGTTAGTAAGAAATCTAACTTTAAAATTCATGTTTTAAAAAATGTGTTAGTTTATAAAAGAGACTCTCTTATTTGAGTCTTTTTTGTTGATTTTTGATTATTTTGATGTTATTATAAAAATAATAAGAATAGGGTGATGATAATGTTAGGAACTATTATAGGTATAGAGGAAAATGTTGTTTTTATTAAAATTAATATTGACCTTAACAAATTTGATTCTTTAATAAATCTTCATGTTATTATGGAAAATAATGATAAAAAAATAGTTGGAGAAATTATTGATATTAAGGATGGTGTTGCATCAGTAAATTTATTAGGGGAAATGATTGACAATAAATTTGTTTTTGGTGTTATTAACAAACCATCTTTCGCATCTACTGTAAAATTAATTTCAAAAGAAAAAATCCCAATGATTATTAGTTTAGATAATTTTAAAGAAAATGAGGGACTTTATATAGGCAATAGTCCAATATATGAGGGTGTTCCTATAGGAGTTAATATAAATTCTTTTTTTAGTAATCATTTTGCGATATTTGGTTCTACAGGTAGTGGTAAATCTTGTAGTGTAGCTAGGATATTTCAAAATTTATTTGAAAAACAACAATCAATTGCGTATCGTGCTAGTATATTTATTTTTGATGCATATGGTGAGTATTATAATGCTTTTAAAGATATAAATAAAAAGGTTCCGGAACTTAGTTTTAAAACATATACAACAAATACTAATTTTTCAGATACAGAAATAATTAAAATACCTTTATGGTTATTAGATACTGATGATATAGCAATTCTTTTGGGAGCGGAGAAAACAAGTCAACTTCCAATTATTGAAAAAGCCTTAAAATTAGTTACAATATTCGGTAGAGAAGAAGATATTGTTATTAAACATAAAAATGATATTATAGCTCGTGCTATATTGGATATATTATCTAGTGGTCGTCCTCCTGCACAAATTCGTGATCATATTTTTTCGGTTTTGTCTTACTATAATACTAAGAATTTAAATTTAGATACTGAAATATTCCAACCTGGATATACTAGGTCGTTAAAGCAGTGTTTACTAATAGATGCGACTGGAAAAATTAGAGAAATGGAATTATTAACTACTTTTATTGAAAGTTTTTTAGATGATAATTTAGAACTTAATTTACCTGATGGAACGTTTAAGTATTCTTTAACAGATTTAAAAGATGCATTTGATTTTGCACTTATTTCGGAAGGTATATTAAAAAGCGATAAGGTTTATGATGAGGCTAATATATTAAAAGTTAGATTACATTCTCTTGTTAATAGTAGTGAAGGTAAATATTTTGATGTTTCAGAATATATATCAAGAGACGAATATATTAGAAGTTTGATAACTGCTCCAAATGGAAGAAAAGCTCAAATAATTAATTTTAATATAAATTATGTGGATGATAGATTTGCTAAAACTATAACAAAAATTTATTCGAAATTATTATTTAATTATGCTAAAGATATGGAAAGAAGAGCTTCAATACCTTTTCATATTGTGCTTGAGGAAGCACATCGTTATGTTCAAAATGATAATGATATAAATGTTTTAGGGTATAATATTTTTGATCGTATTACAAAAGAAGGAAGAAAATATGGTGTTATATTAGGCCTTATTTCACAAAGACCAGCTGAACTTTCAGAAACATCGTTATCACAATGCAATAACTTTTTGATATTTAGAATGTTGCACCCTTTAGATGTTGAGTATATTCAAAAAATGGTGCCTAATATAACTAATGAAATTGTTAAAAGATTACGTATTTTGCAACCTGGAACTTGTATTGGGTTTGGAAATGCATTTAAAGTTCCTGTGTTAATAAAATTAGATATGCCTGATCCTGCACCATCTAGTAGTAATTGTGATGTTGCTGGTATTTGGTTTGTAAATAAAAAACAAGATTAACATAAAAGAGTATCTTAGGATATTCTTTTTTTGTATAAAAGGTAGAAAAGATTCCATAATACATTTAGGAGGATATTATGGAAAAAAGTAAATATAAACAAATAGTAGATAAACATACTCCTCGGGAAAATAGATTATTTAATGCATTAATTTGTTTTTTTTCGGGTGGTATTATGGGAATTATTGGACAAGGGTTAATAGATTTATATTCTAATATTTTAGATATTCCTACGAAAGATGCTTCAGTATTTATGATTGTTACTCTTATTTTTATAGGGTGTTTACTTACATGTTTTGGTTGGTTTGATAAAATTGTTAATTTTTGTAAATGTGGACTTATTGTTCCTATTACAGGATTTGCTCATGCAATGATGAGTGCTGCACTTGAATATCGTAAAGAAGGAATGGTTACAGGGATAGGAGCAAATATGCTTAAACTTGCTGGTAGTGTCATAATTTTTGGAGTCGTTAGTGCCTGGTTTTTTGGCCTAATTAGATTATTTTTGATGGGTGCTTAATGACATTTAAATATAATAATGTATATTTGAATGAAGCAAGTACTGTAACTGGACCATATGAAGCAAATGGACCATTTAGTAAACTTTACGATAAGAGTTATGATGATCTTTATTTTAATACTAAGACATGGGAACAGGCAGAAAGCAAGTTAATTGATGATAGTGTAGATATATTACTTGCTAAAATAGGTAAGACAAAATTTGATATTGATTTATTTATTTCTGGGGATTTGCTAAATCAAATAACTGCATCTAATTATGCTGCATCACGTTTAAAGATTCCATATATGGGTATTTATAGTGCTTGTGCAAGTAGTATGGAGGGTTTGATGATTGGTGCAAATATGGTGGATGCAAAACAAGTAAAAAATGTGATTGCGTCTGTTTCATCACATAATAATGGTGCTGAAAAACAATTTAGATATCCTGTTGAATATGGTGGACCAAAGAGAAAAACAACAACATTTACTACTACTGGAGGAGCTAGTGTATATTTATCTAGTGAGCAATCTCAAATTAGAATTGAAAGTGGTACGGTTGGAATTGTTGAAGATTTAGGTATAACTGATGTTTACAATATGGGAGCGGTTATGGCCCCAGCTGCTGCCAGTACAATTTTTAGGCATTTGTCTGATTTGAAAAGAGAAGTTGGATATTATGATTTAATTCTCACTGGTGATTTAGGAATCTGTGGGAAGAAAATATTAAAAGAATATATGAAAGTTGAATATAATATTGAATTAAATAATTATGATGATGCAGCATCTATGATATTTGATATTGAACATGAACCGGTTTATTCTGGCGGAAGTGGGCCTGCTTGTTTACCTTTAGTTGCATATAGTTATATTTTAGATGAGATGAAAAAAGGGAAGTTAAAACGTGTTTTGTTAGTTGCAACGGGAGCCTTAATGTCACCAACAACAGTTAATCAAAAAGAAACAATTCCAAGCATTGCACATGCGATTAGTTTGGAGGTATGTGAATGATATATTTAAATGCTTTTATATTTTGTGGTTTGGTATGTGTCTTAGGACAAATTATTTTGGATAATACGAAACTTACACCTGGGCATGTTACAACGATGTTCGTAGTATTAGGAGCATTTCTAGATACTTTTAATATTTATGATAAAATTATTCTTTGGGCTGGTGGAGGAGCGTTAGTTCCGATTACTAGTTTTGGGCATTTGCTTATTCATGGAGCTATGGCGGGTGCTTATGATTATGGGTTTATGGGACTATTTATGGGGATTTTTGATCTTACTGCTTCAGGAATTGCTTCTGCTATTATTTTCTCATTTGTTTTAAGTTTAATTTTTAAGCCTAGGGATTAGGCTTTTTTTCTTGATTTTGAATGGTAGATGTGCTATTATCATTACGGAAGTGATGTTATGAATTTACCAAACTTATTAGAAGCAAAAAAAAGAAGTAGTAAACAAGTTTTAATTAAAACTAATGAATATATAATTACTGAAAATTTAAAGAAAATTGGTGCTGGGAAAAAGTATTTTGTCAAGACTTATGGCTGTCAGATGAATGAACATGATACAGAAAATATTAAAGCGATATTAGAAGATATGAGTTTTATGGAAGCTGATATTATGGAAGATGCAGATATTATTTTATTGAATACATGTGCTATACGTGAAAATGCACATAACAAAGTTTTCGGAATGGTAGGAAGAATAAAACATCTTAAACAAACAAAACCTGATTTAATTGTTGGAATTTGTGGATGTATGGCTCAAGAAGAACATATTGTAGAGGAAATATTACAAAAATATAGATGGTTAGATGTAGTTTTTGGTACCCATAATATTCATGAATTGCCTAGGATATTAAATGAATCATTAAATAAACAAAAAATAGAAATAGATGTACAAAGTATTGAAGGCGATGTTATTGAAAATATTCCAGTAAAACGCGAGAGTAAGTATAAAGCTTGGGTTAATATAATGTATGGGTGTGATAAGTTCTGTACATATTGTATAGTGCCATATACACGTGGAAAACAACGCAGTCGTACACCTGAATTTATACTTAATGAGGTAAATGAATTAGTAAGCAGAGGATATAAGGAAGTTACTTTGTTAGGGCAAAATGTTAATGCGTATGGTAAAGATTTAAATATTGATTATGGTATGGCTGATTTACTTAAAGATGTTGCAGAAACTAAGATTGAAAGAGTTAGATTTGTAACTAGTCATCCTTGGGATTTTACAGATGAAATGATTGATACTATCGCAAAATATAAAAATATTATGCCTTATATACATTTACCTCTTCAATCGGGTTCGTCTGATATATTAAAGAAAATGGGAAGACGTTATACCAAAGAAAAATATTTGGAATTATTTAATAAAATAAAAACTAAAATACCAAACTGTGCAATTACAACAGATATAATAGTGGGCTTCCCTAATGAAACAGATGCAGATTTTAACGAAACATTGGATGTTGTAAATCAATGCAAATTCGATTCGGCTTTTACTTTTATCTTTTCTCCAAGAGTTGGGACACCTGCTGCTAAAATGGAAGATGGTATTTCGATAGAAACAAAAGAAATTCGACTTCAAGAATTAAATAAATTAATTAATAAATATTCAAAAGAGGCAAACGATAAATATTTAGGTAAAATTGTTCCGGTACTTATAGAAGGATATAGTGAGAAGGATAAGGATATGCTTATGGGATATACTGATACTATGAAACTAGTAAATGTTAGTGGAAACAAAACAATGTTAGGACAAATTGTTGATATAAAAATAACAGATGTTAAGACTTGGAGCATGGATGGCGAAATTATTTAAAGGAGTGTTAAACTCTTTTTTTTGTACACTTTTCCTAATTTTGGCATACATTAAAGTGAGGGGTGATTATATGGCAGCATATAAAGAAATAGTTACAAAAGCCATCATTGGAAAAGGGAAAAAGTATTTTAAAAATAACTATAGTATTTCAGTAAGTGACAATCCTACCACTGTTTTGGGATGTTGGGTTATAAATCATAAGTTTAAAGGATATAAATCGGGAGAAAAAATAGGTGTTGATGGTTCATATGATGTAAATATTTGGTATTCTTATGAAAATGATTCCAAAACTACGGTAGTTAATAAGAAAGTTGATTATAACGATATTTTTAATGTAAAAATAAAAGAAAATGCTGATTTAACTGGTGATACTGATATTATTGTTAGGACTTTAAAACAACCAACTTGTTCTAAGGTTAATATTGAAGAAGATGGAACAATTAGTTTTGTTATTGAAAAAGAATTGGGTGTTGAAATAGTGGGGGAAACAAAAATGAAGATTGCTATTGAAGAAGATGAGGAACCTTGGGATGAAATTGATGACGAGGTAACAGATGACGATTTAAAGAATATAGATGAAAATATAAATGATAATTATATAGAGTAAGCACTGTTTAGTGCTTTTTTGTTTTTTTATGACAAAAAAATAATTTTGAAAAAATGTTTAAAATGTAAAACACAAAAAGTTTTCAAAAAAAACATTGACATAGTGCCCCTTGTTTGCTATGATGGTGTTAACATAAAGATAGGAGGTTAAACGTGGAAGAAAAGAATATATTAAAGAATCTTACTGTTGTAAAAAGAAGTGGTCAAAGAGTAGAATTTAATAGTACAAAAATAGTAGTAGCAATAAAAAAAGCGTTTGATCAAGTAATACCTCTTAACTCAGAAAAACAAATAAATAAAACATATGAAGATGTTTTAAATTATATTAACAATAATTATATTGATAGAAAAACAATAAATGTTGAGGATATTCAAGATATTATAGAAAATAAATTAAAAGAAAATGGCTATTATGATGTTTATACTGCATTTAGTGATTATCGAATAAGAAGAGCCAATTCTAGAAAAATGTTTGAAATTAAACAGCAACACAAATTTGCAAAAGCAATAGAGAGACTTGCTGATAATAGCAGGGAATATTCAGGATTAACGCCAAATGATATTTTGTTGGATTTTGGAAAAACGATTTCTTGTGAATATACTAAAGCTTTTGTTTTAGATAATAAATTTGTACGAGCCCATGAAGAGGGAAATATATATATTCACAATTTAGATTATTTTAATTTAGGTAAACTTTCTTCTACGCATCTTATTTTTGATAATGATGTTGATGAAACGTTTCCAAGCAATTTGATTTTTGATGCGATTAATGCGAAATGTGAGATAGATGGAGAAGTTAGTATTGATGCGATTGATTATTTATTGGTTCCTTTTTTAAATAGAAAATTTAAAGAAAGATTTAAGGAGAATTTATTTCATTATTTAGAGATTGCTGATGTTATAGAATATATCAATTTTAAAAAAGTCGAAGAATTAATTGATAAACAAACTAGTATTTATTTTAGTGAATATTTATTTGAATCTTTTACACTTAATAAAAAGGTGGAAGATGTATTTAAAAAAGCTTATCAAAATAGTATAAATTATATGTCACAGTTGATAACACAAGCGTTGGAAACTTTGGTTTTAAAATTAAATGATAATCATCAAGAAAATAAAAAATATTCAATTAGTCTTGGTACTAATAACACTAAAGATGGTTTATTTATAATTAATTGTTATTTAGATGTTATTGGTAGAATAGAAAGACTTGATAATGTTGTTACTATTTTAAAGGTAAGAGGAGAAGAAGTTTTATCTGATTTAGCAGTAAGTCTTATAACAACTGGCAAAAATATTGCTGTTTCATTTGTAGATTCTAGTTATAATGAAAATCCAAAATCTTCTGTAGAATATTTTAGTAATGGAAAAAGGGTGTTTGAAAACTATGTTTATGAAGAAAAAACATCTAAAGGAAGAATGGTGGTAGCATCTGTTTCTATTAATATGGGGAGATTGGGATTTAAATATGAAAATAGGCAATTACAAGAATTTTATTTAGAATTAGATGAACTGTTAGAATTGTCAAAAGGTTGTTTAACTACTATTTTTGAAATAATCGGTGATAAAAACAAAGAAAATTATAAAGTACTATTTAATAATAATATTCAAGATGATGATAAGTTAGAATATGGTCAAAAGATTCGAAAAATAATAAAAAAAGGTGTTTTAAATTTGGAACTAGCAGGTTTATCAGAGTGTGTTGCCAATTTAGAAAATGATTCGAAAAAACAAAAAGATTTATTATTAGAAATCATTGATTATGTAAATTGCAAGTGTCAAAAATATACTACTGAAACTAAAATGAATTTTATTGTAAGTGAAACGAGTAAACATAGACCATTAAAGAAACTAATGGAATTAGATAAAGCTATTTATGGTATACGAAAAAGAATTACTGACAAAGAACGTTATTCTAGAATTGATAGTTTATTTGATTTTAAAACTTCTATAGATGAAGACTTAAAATACATAGGTAAATATCAAAAATTATTAACTGGTGGCAATTTGGTAAAAATAGAATTATCTAAAAATGTTAAAGTAAAGGAAATATTAAATTTAATTAATTTAGCTAAAGAAAATGATGTTGGATTTATTAAATTTGAATTAAAAAAATAATTATGGTAATTAGTGGTTTTCAAAAATTAACTTTAGTTGATTATCCGGAGCATATAGCATGTTTAGTTTTTACTCAGGGTTGTAATTTAAGATGTCCGTTTTGCCATAATAAAGATTTAGTTTGTAGTATGAACAATACGAATCAGATAGATGAGGATGTTATTTTTAGATATCTTGATAAAAGAAAAGGTTTAATAGATGGTGTGTGTGTTAGTGGGGGAGAACCATTATTACAAAAAGATATAATATCATTTATTAAGAAAATAAAAGAAAAGGGGTATAAAGTAAAACTTGATACTAATGGTACTAAACCATTGGTGTTAAAAAGATTGCTTGATGAAAATTTGGTTGATTATGTAGCAATGGATGTCAAAAATTCATTTGAGGGTTATGACAAAGTGGCAGGCATAGAAAACGTTTGTGTTGATAATATAAAATTAAGTATCGAATTATTAAAAGATTCAAAGATTAATTATGAATTTAGAACTACAGTGGTAAAAGAATTACATAATTTTGATAATATAAGTAAAATTTGTAAGTATTTGGGGAAGAATGTCAAATATTATCTTCAAAATTATCGTGATTGTGAGACAGTATTGGTAAAAGGTTTTCATAGTTTTTCTAAAGAAGAAATCATAGAAATAAAAAATAAATTAATAAAAGATTATCCTAATATAAGTATTAGAGGTATATAGTAGAAAGTAGGTAAAAATATGTATAAGGTAAGAAAAAGAGAAGGAAAAATAGTTCCATTTGATATTAAAAAAATAACAGACGCAATTACAAAAGCATTTGAGGCAGAAAACAAAAAGTTTGATGAAGGAGTAATTGATTTTTTAGCATTAAAAGTTACAGCTGATTTTGAACCAAAAATCAAAGAAAACATTATTAATGTGGAAGATATTCAAGATAGTGTTGAAAGTGTATTAATTAAAGCAGGATATGCTGAGGTTGCTAAAGCATATATTTTATATCGTCGTCTTCATGATAAAATGAGAAATATGAAATCAACTGTTTTAGATTATAAAGAGGTTGTTAATAGTTATGTTAATGTAACAGATTGGAGGGTTAAAGAAAATTCTACTGTTACATATTCTGTTGGAGGACTTATTTTAAGTAACTCTGGAGCGATTACGGCTAATTATTGGTTAAGCGAAGTTTATGATGATGAAATTGCTGATGCTCATCGTAATTGTGATTTGCATTTGCATGATTTATCAATGTTAACTGGTTATTGTGCAGGATGGAGTTTAAAACAATTAATTCAAGAAGGATTAGGAGGAATTCCAGGAAAGATTACATCATCACCGGCTAAACATTTATCAACTTTATGTAATCAAATGGTAAATTTCTTAGGTATTATGCAAAATGAATGGGCAGGGGCACAAGCTTTTTCATCATTTGATACTTATTTAGCACCGTTTGTTAAAATTGATAATCTAGATTATAAACAAACAAAACAATGTATTCAATCATTTGTTTATGGTGTTAATACACCAAGTCGTTGGGGAACACAAGCACCGTTTACAAATATCACTTTAGATTGGACTGTACCAAATGATCTTGCAGAACTTAATTGTATTGTTGGTGGTAAGGAAGTAGATTTTAAATATAAAGATTGTCAAAAAGAAATGGATATGATTAATAAAGCGTTTATTGAAACGATGATTGAAGGGGATGCAAATGGGCGTGGATTCCAATACCCAATTCCTACTTATTCAATTACTAAAAATTTTGATTGGTCTGAAAATGAAAATAATAAATTATTATTTGAAATGACTGCAAAATACGGTACTCCATATTTTTCAAATTATATTAATAGTGATATGGAACCTAGTGATGTTCGTAGTATGTGTTGTCGTTTAAGACTTGATTTGAGAGAACTTAGAAAAAAATCTGGAGGTTTCTTTGGAAGTGGAGAATCTACTGGTTCAATTGGTGTTGTTACCATTAACATTCCACGTATTGCTTATTTAGCAAAATCAGAAAAAGAATTCTATACTATATTAGAACAGAAAATGAATATTGCAGCACGTAGTTTGAAAATTAAAAGAAATGTTATTACTAAGTTATTGAATGAGGGGTTGTATCCTTATACAAAAAGATATTTAGGTTCATTTAATAACCACTTTTCTACAATTGGTTTAGTTGGTATGAATGAAGCTTGCTTGAATGCTGATTGGGTAAAATGTGATTTAACCCATGAAGAAGCACAGGAGTTTACTAAAGATGTACTTAATTTCATGCGTGAGAAGTTATCAGATTATCAAGAAGAATATGGTGATTTATATAACTTAGAAGCAACACCAGCAGAATCTACAACATATCGCTTTGCTAAAAAAGATAAAAATTTATATCCTGATATTATTACAGCTGCTGAAAATGATGAGACACCTTTCTATACTAATAGTTCGCATTTGCCAGTAGGATATACAGAAGATATATATGAAGCATTAGATATTCAAGATGAATTACAAACATTATATACATCAGGTACTGTATTCCATGCATTCTTAGGAGAAAGATTAGAAGATTGGAAAGCTGCTGCAAATTTAGTAAGAAAAATTGCTGAAAATTATCGTTTACCATATTATACACTTTCACCTATTTATTCAGTTTGTAAAAATCATGGATATATTGCTGGTGAAGTTAGTAAGTGTCCAAAATGTAATGAAGAAACTGAAATATATAGTAGAATAACTGGATATTATCGTCCTGTTAAAAACTGGAATGATGGTAAAGCCCAAGAATATAAAAAGAGAAAATCATATGATTTAAATTGTTCAAAGGGAAAAGAGAAAAAAATAGAAAATGGAATATTATTATTTGGGACTAAGACATGTCCAAATTGCAAGGCGGCAGGAAAATTATTAGATAAAGCTAATCTTGAATATAAATTTGTTGATGCTGAGGAACAAGTTGAATTAACTAAGAATTTTAATGTTAAACAAGCTCCAACATTAGTGGTGGTACAAGATGATAATTTTGAGAGTATTGTTAATTTGTCTAACATAAAAAAGTTTATAGAGGAAAATAAAAAATAGGTAATTGTTATGTATGATATTATTATAATAGGTTGTGGCCCAGCAGGAATGACTGCAGCAATATATGCGGCTAGGGCTAATAAAAAAGTATTAATTTTAGAAAAAGAAACGATAGGGGGGCAGATGTCATCTGCTCCTCTAATCGAAAATTATCCTGGATATAAAAATATTAGTGGTAGTGAACTTGCAACTAATATGTTTGACCAAATGATAGATTTAGGGGTTGATTTTGAACTTGAAGAGGTAAATGAAATCATTGGTGGGCCTTTAAAGAAGGTGGTTACAGATGACAATATTTATGAAACCAAAAGTGTAATCATCACAACCGGTTCTAAATACCGTAAACTTGGATTAGAAAATGAAGATAATTTAATTGGTAAGGGAATTCATTTTTGTACTTCTTGTGATGGAATATTTTTTAAAGATAAGATTGTTGCAATAATTGGTGGTGGTAATAGTGCGGTTATTAATGCTTTAACCATGTCGGATATTTGTACTAAAGTATATATTATTCAAAATTTAGATAAGCTAACTGCGGAAGATATTTTAATCGATAAGTTAAAACAGAAAGAAAATGTTGAAATTATTACTGGTGCCTGTGTTAAACAAATAATCGGTGATGATAATTTAGATTCTGTCGTTGTTGAAACAAATGGCAAAGAAAATAAAATAAAGTTAGATGGGATGTTTATTTCTATTGGCTTAACTCCTCAAAGTGAAATAGTTAAAGATATTTTAAAAGTTAATAAATATGGATATATAGAATCAAATAATTGTGTAACAGATTTGGAAGGTGTTTTTGTTGCCGGTGATTGTAGAGATAAGGCGTTTAGGCAAATAACAATTGCAACTAGTGATGGAACAGTTGCTGCAACGGAAGCAATTAATTATTTGAATAATAAATAATTTTAATATACAAATAATTTACAGTGTGGGATTGACATTTTGTATCTAAAAAGTTATTATTACAATAGGAGAGAGGAAGTGTTTGAATGCAAAGAACAAGAAATAGACAAATAATGACTATTGCACTTATCATGGCATCAATAGTAGGACTAGGGGTAGGATTTGCAGCATTCTCTAGTTCATTAAGCATTAAATCTGGAGTATCAGTAAGCCCTGATTCATCAACATTTAGTGTTAAGTTTTCATCAAGTGCAACAGCACAAGAAAGGAATCCCATAGAAGCAGTAACAAATCCTGAAACATTGGTCGCAAAAGATGGGGAAATAGATGCAGTAGATGCAACTACAATAAGTAATCTATCAGTTGAATTCACCCAACCAGATCAAACAGCAACATATACGTTTTATGCAAGAAATACAGGAGCATATTTAGCGTATTTAAATATGATTCAAGTTGGTGAAAAAACATGTACACCTGGGGATGGTGCAGATGCAGATTTAGTTGCAGCAGCATGTGAAGCGTTGAGCGTTAGTGTAAGTGTTGGAACAAATAGTGTTACAAAAACTGAAAGCATTACAAATCATACATTAGCAGCAGGAAGTAGTGAAGAGGTAATTGTAACTTTAGAATATGCGAAAGATGGAGCAAGAGCAGATGGAGCGTTTACAGTGTCATTTGGTGATATTTCATTAACATATTCATCATCAACTTCTAATAGTGGGAATACTATTATAGAAGGAGAATTTGATACATTTTTTAAAACATGTACGTTATTGGATGGTGGAATATATGAAGTTGGTTCAAAATATTTGTGTCAATTTGATAATGCTGCAGTAGAATTTTATTTGTTGAGTCATGAGAAACAAGAAGATGAGTATGGCTATGGTCATAGTACAGTTTTGATAGCAGCAGAAAATGTTGTGGATAATATCTCTTATTATGATGCAATGTCATTGTTGGATGAAACAAATGGCGATAGTAGTATACAGGGAATGTGGGGAGTTAATGGCGGAGCAGAGAGTCATCACATATACATGCCAACACTTGATGATCTTAATAGCGTAAGTACTAATGGATATGTACCATCATGGGCTCAAGGATATTATTGGTTAGAAAGTGAAAATGAAATTGTAGATGTAGTACGTGATGCAGAAATATTTGGAAGTGCGGCTTATAGGGATGAAACTGATTATGGTGTTCGACCAGTACTAAATTTAACTTACTGGTGGTCTATTGCATAATTGTTAAGGGTATAAAATATACCCTTTTTGTGTGTGAAAAATTATTATTAATAGGTATTAAAGATAGTGGACAAACTGTTTACAAACGTATATTGACAAATTATTAATAAAGATATATTCTTAAGGAGAATAGAGGTGTAGAAATGAGAAAAAATGGATTTACTTTAATAGAATTACTTGCAGTAATAGTAGTACTTGCAATTATTACGTTAATCGCAACGCCGGTAGTGATGGATGTAATAAAAAATGTTGAGAAAGCCGCATCTGAAAGAAGTGCAGAAAATTACGTATCGTCAGTAGAAAGATTAATTATTACAGAAAGATTAGATGGTAATATAATTCAAGATGGAACATATGAAATTAATAGTGATGGAAATCTAGTAATAAACGGAGTTGTTAAAGTTATTGAAATGAGTGGTAAAAAACCAAGTGGTGGAACAATTACTATATTAGATGGTGTAGTATCTAAAGAAAGTACTACTACTATTACAGTTGGTAATTATGATGTTACATATGACGCTAATGGAAGATTGGTAGCAACAGAAAGTGAAGGAATTGTAATTACTGCAGCTGAAAATCAATTCTATTGTACATTATTAAATGGTTCATCATTTGCCGTTGGTTCAAAATATTTATGTCAATTTAATAGCCAAGCAGTAGAATTTTATGTATTAGAGGCTATAGAAGCTCCAGAAGAAGATAAAGATTTGTATTCTTATACTATGAAATTAATTCCTGCACAAGATGCAAAATTCGAAGGTCTAACATTAGAACTTGATGGAATGGATTATGATGCATACGTTATAAGTGTTGCCGGTGAGTGGGGTGTTGAATATAGTCAATTAATGACACCAACATATGAACAATTATATGCAATAAACAATTCAGAAAACTTACCGTCATGGCTTCATGGTGATTATTGGGTAAATTCGCAAAGTGGTGATGTTTATATTGTTGACAATAATTCGTTAGTATCAAATGCAGAATTAGATGGATATCATGGAATTAGACCTGTTCTTACATTTAATGTGCAACCATAGCATAGTTAATAAATTTATGTAAATATAACAAAGATATAAAATTATTTGAAAAAGTAAAATAAAGGTGATACATAATAACATATGAATCATTTTTTATTTATTATAATTTAATAAATTGCATCAAGAGTGTAGTAAAAAAAGTATTGAATAATTAGAACACCATAGTTCAAAAATTATAAAATATTAGTTAATTATATGATTTAACTAGGGTTTAAATGATTTATTTAGTATTTGCTTTTTCTTTCATTTTTATTTTGAATATAGGTTAAATGTAAAACTATTGTTTTCCGTTTGTAATGTCCAAAAGTTTCATTTTTATGAAACTTTTTTAAATGTTTAATTTAAAAAGATAATGTGATAAAATCTATTTAGGTGGTTTTGGATGGTAGAGAACAAACTTGGGATACGTAATTATAGTAAATTACAAATGATAGAAAAAGAACTTGTTTCAACAAAAATAAAACTATTAGATGAACAAGTAACTTTTAATATGGAAACTTTAAATTTGGAATTTTTAATTAAATTACATTATTTTTTATTTGGAGATATTTATTTTCAAAAAGATTTAGAGATTAGAACGATTACTGATTTGGAATATAAAAAATTAAATAAACTATTTGAACTATTAGTTCAAATGGGGTTAGAAGGAATTGATATAAAATATAAATCATTAGAAATCATATTAAAAAAAATATGGGAATTGCAGTTATTTGGTGATGGTAATACTAGAACTGTTTTGGCTTTTTTAAAATTATATATTAAATATTATAATTTACCTTTAGAATTTGATTTTGATGTTGATATTAAATCTAGCGAAAAGATATTTGTTTTGAGAAAGTGTCAACAAAAATAAGTTGACAGAATAAAATTAATGTGATATTATTAATTTCAGATAAGGGAGGTGCTTTATGGCAGTTAAATTAAGATTAAAAAGAATGGGAGCAAAGAAAAAACCTTTCTACCGTGTTGTAGCGGCAGATTCTAGGGGTCCAAGAGATGGAAAATTTATCGAATTAGTTGGTACATATAATCCAGTTGCTGATCCAGCAGAAATCAAAATTGATGAAGAAGTAGCTATGAAATGGTTAAGAAACGGTGCTGAACCAACTGATACAGTTAGAGATCTTTTAAAACGTCAAGGAATTATTGAAAAATTCCACCAAGAAAGAATGACTAAAAAAGAAGGTAAATAATTATGAAATTAGTTGATTTAACAGAATTTCTAGTTAAAAATTTAGTTCATGATCCAGAAACAGTTTCAGTAAAACAAATAGATTCTGATGAGGAAACAATAATTGAAGTATTGGTTTCTGAGGATGAAATTGGTGCTGTTATAGGAAAAGGCGGTAATATTGCTAAGGCGATTAGAACTTTAGTATATGCTGCGGCTTATGTAAGTGGAGAAAAAAAGGTAAGAATTAATATTGATTCAATTTAAGAATATTAATTCTTTTTTTATGTTTTTGATGCAAAAACTAACTATTATGGTATAATTAAAGTAGATTATTAAATAATTACGAGGAGGTATGTTATGACCAAAAGATGTACTAGTGCAATAGTTATGTTAATATTTTTGATTCCACTACTTTTAGTAGGTGGAGGAATATTTAATTTTGGAGTTTATGTTGTTTCACTTTTTGCCTTGTATGAATTTATAAAAATTAAAGAAGAAAAAAAGAAAATTCCGTCATTTATTAAGTTTCTTTCATATATAATAATTACTTTACTTATTATGACGAATTCTCAATTGAAAGATTTAACTTTTTCTATTGATTATCGGGTTTTGTCAGCGTTATTTATTTCGTTTTTGTTACCAACGGTACTATATCATAATAGAGAAAAATATAGTATTAATGATGCTTTTTATTTAATTGGTGGTATTTTATTTTTGGGAATATCAATGTCTTTATTTATTCTAATTAGAGAAAAAAGTTTGATGTTAATGATTTATTTGATTTTAATTGCGGTTATTGCCGATACTTATGCATATATTATTGGTAGTTTGATTGGTAAACATAAATTATTAGAGGTTATTTCTCCTAAGAAAACTTGGGAAGGAATGATTGGTGGTATTATTTTTTCAATAATGTTTGGAACAACATTTTATCATTTGTTTGTTTCGGAAACAATGCCTATTTATGTTGTTATTTTAATAACCTTATTTTTATCTATATTATCTCAGTTTGGTGATTTGGTTTTTTCTGCTATAAAGAGATATTTTGGTAAAAAAGATTTTTCTAATTTGATAAAAGGTCATGGTGGAGTTTTAGATAGGTTAGATAGTATTATTTTCGTGTTATTAGGATTTATATTTTTTATGATATTTATATAGGAGGATAGATTATGACAATTATTTATTTTATTTTGATTTTAGGTATTATTGTTTTTATTCATGAATTAGGACATTTTATATTTGCTAAAAAAGCAGGTATTTATGTTTATGAGTTTTCAATAGGAATGGGTCCACAACTTTTTAAATGGAAAAGAAAAAATGATGAGACAGAGTATTCTATTAGATTATTTCCAATAGGAGGATTTGTTCAGATGGCGGGTGAAGCTGTTGAAGTCGATGAAAATGTTCCAAAAGAACAAAGAATGCAATCAAAAACATGGTTTCAAAGATTTATGACAGTTATTGCTGGAATTATGTTTAATTTTATTTTAGCAATTATTCTTTTCTTTATTATTGGTTTAGTAAATGGTTGTCCACAAAACAAACCGTATGTTAGTTATGTTGATCCTGATGGAAATGCATATCAAGCAGGGTTAACTGAGGGAAGTTTAATTACGAAAATAGATAATGTAAAGATTAAAACTTATGACCGCTTGCTTTTAGAGTATCAAGTAAGAATAGGTCAAGATATAACTTTTGAAATAAAGGATTCAAACGGAGAGACAAAAACAGTTGTTATTACTCCTCAAGAGGTAAATGAAAATGATAATATAACATATAAGTATGGTTTTAATCTTTCAGATAGCGTAAAAAATGGTTTTTTGAGTTCAGTAAAATACGCATTTAGTAAGACATGGTCTTTGATAGAGCAAATGTTTTTTACAGTAGTTTATTTGTGCACTGGAAAATTAAGTTTAGGTAGTTTGTCAGGGCCTGTTGGAATATTTACAGTAGTTGGTGATGCGGCTAAAATGGGCTTTATTAACTTAGTATATTTATTAGCGTTTATTAGTGTGAATGTAGGATTTATTAATTTTTTACCACTACCTGCATTTGATGGAGGACGTGTGTTATTTTTAATTATTGAAAAAATAATAGGGAAACCAGTTAATCCAAAAGTGGAAAATACAATTCATTCAATAGGAATGATATTATTACTATTATTAATGGTAATAATAACTTATAATGATATTATAAAATTATTTTAGTAGGTGATAAAATGAAAGTAGATCATTTGGATGCTGTTTTAGAAAATTGTAAGCATTATGATGATATAGTTGGGTATACACCTTTAGAAAATGATGAAATTACTAAAGACATGATCCGTTATTATCAGGATTATGTTTTCTTTAATTGGAATCAATCTGAAAAAATCAAAGAAATTGATAAAATATTAAATGAATATTTAAAAAATATCCATTTTTATAAATATATTCAAATGCATTTTAATGAGGTGGGAGATTTTTTACCTATATATGACATTTTACTAAGTCTTTATAATAGGTATCAGGATGAAGCGATGAAGAAGATAAACAATACTAAGTGGATCTAGGAGGAATTATGTTAAAAGTAGATAAAGTTACTAAATTTTATGATGATTTTAAAGCTGTTGATAATTTGTCTTTTACTGTTAAGCCAGGTGAAATTTTTGGATTGTTAGGGGTTAATGGTTCGGGCAAAACTACAACTTTTAGAATGATTATGGGCCTTTTGGAGCCAACGAGTGGTAATATTACTTGGAATGATAAACCGATTGATTATTCTGTTACTGACAATATTGGTTTTTTAACAGAAGAAAGAAGTTTACTTACTAAAATGACAGTATTAGAACAGTGTGAATTTTATGGAACATTAAAAGGTATGTCTAATGAAAAAATAAACGAAAGATTAGATATTTTGTTAGATAAATTTGGCGTTTCAGAATATAAATATAAAAAAATAAAAGAACTATCAAAAGGAAATCAACAAAAAATCCAATTTATTACCGCTATATTAAATGAACCTAAATTGCTTATTTTAGATGAGCCTTTTTCAGGCCTTGATCCATTTAATGTTGAATTATTTAAAGAAGAAATATTAGAGATGGCTAAAAATGGGAGTATGATTATTTTTTCATCTCATCGTATGGAACATGTAGAACTTTTTTGTAAAAAGATTGTTGTGATTATGAAAGGAAAATCTGTATTAGAAGGATATTTAACTGATATAAAAGAAAAATATCGTAAGAAAAACATTTTTATTAAAGGTAATATTGATGTAGGAGAAATATCAAATATAAAAGGGGTTGTGGAAGTAAAAAAATTACCTGATGAATATGTAGTTCAAATAGAAGATAATGATATTACAAACGAAGTGTTTAAGGCGATTAAAAATCAATATATAACAAAATTTGTTGTAGAAGAACCATCATTAAATGAAATATTCGTTTCAAAAGTAGGTGAGTCATATGAGAAGTAAACTAAATTATTTAATTAGTATTAGTTTGAAAAGAAAAATTAAAACAAAATGGTTTGTGATTGCTAATTTGCTGATTGCTATTGTTATTATGGGAATTATAAATATTGATAGTATTATTAATTTATTCGGAGGCGAATTTAATAATAAGACTAATATTTATGTAGTTGATGAGACTAATATTGCTTTTGATTTATTTAAATCCCAAGTTGATAGTTCTAGTAATATGTTAGGTGGGACAAGCAGTTTTAATTACAATGTTATAAAAAGCGACAAATCTATTGATGAACTAAAGTATATTTTAGAAAATGATGAAGAGGAAGGTTCGAGTATAGTTTTAAATTTTAAAGAATCATCTGAAAATATTCTAAACGTTTCAATGATTACAAAAGAATATATAGATTTAGTGGATACTCAAATATTAACTACTGCGATTAATAATACAAAAAGCACAATTGCAATTTCTCTTTCTAATATTCCGGAAGAAGTTTTGAATAGTATTTATAGTCCGGTTAAGATTGAAAGAATATTTTTAGAGGATAATAAAAATAACGAAGATGAAAACATGGAAATTATTATGACTACAGTTTTTCCTGTGGTTATTTTGCCATTTTTTATGTTAACTATATTTTTAGTTCAAATGATTGGTGCTGAAGTAAATGATGAGAAAATGACTAAAGGAATGGAAATAATAATTTCTAATGTATCTCCTAAAACGCATTTTTTTGCGAAAGTGATTGCGGGAAATTTATTTGTCATAATACAGGGTGTTTTATTGTTTTTATATGCTGGTTTAGGAATGTTAATTAGAAATTTATTTGGTGGAAGTAATATTACAGGTGGTGTTATAACTGAAATAGGTTCTTTAGTTTCATCTGTAATAGATTCTAACATTGGTTCTTCATTGATATATGTTATTCCACTAACTTTATTGCTTATGTTAATAACATTTCTAGGGTATTCTTTGCTTGCAGGAATTCTAGCCTCAATAACTACAAATACTGAAGATTTTCAGCAATTACAAACACCAATAATCATCATATCTTTATTAGGCTATTATTTATCAATGATGGCAGGAGTGTTTAAGGGCTCTTTATTTATAAAAATATTATCTTTTATACCTTTTATATCTGCAATATTATCTCCTTCATTATTAGTTTTAGGCCAAATAGGTGTGGTGGAGGTTATAATCTCAATAGTTTTAATGGTTATAACTGTCTCATTGTTAATAAAGTATGGGCTTAGAATATATAAAGTAGGCATTTTAAATTATTCTTCTAAAAATTTATGGAAAAAGATGTTTAAAGCCTTGAAAAATTAGTTGATATTAAGATTGTTATATGTTAGAATATCAAATCAAGGAAGAGGTGTTGTATGACATTTAAAGTAAGATTTAGACCACAGGATGTTTATTTTGGAAATGTAACTTATAATGCTGGAAGAGAAGGTTATTTTGAAACAGGTACTGAAGCTTTTATTAAAACTTATTATGCTCCTCATGATGTAATGTATGCAAAGTTAAAAAATTATAAAATGCAATATAAGGCATATGTGGACGGTACTCCAAACTATATAAGTGTTAATAATCTAGTTTCTTTAGCAAGTCTAATAGAAGAAGAAAAACAAAATGATTTGGTTACTATTTCTCAAATAAAATTATATTTATTAAAATATAAGCTTACAAAATTAACTCAAAAAGATGATTCTAAAAAGAAAATATTAAAATAACGCTATCAATACTAGTTGATAGTGTTTTTTATTGTTGATAAAATTTAATATAAAAGTAATAAAAAAGGGTTGTATTTGAATATTATTATGTTATAATAATTATGGCTTTTTAAAACACACGCAAATGGATTACTGTGTCTAGTGCCAATAGGTGATATATGTAAGAAGAAATTTGCGGAGGGAAAAAACAAAAGGAGGAATATTATGACAGTTGTGTCTATGAATTATTTATTAGAAGCCGGAGTTCATTTCGGACATCAAACAAAGAGATGGAATCCAAAAATGAAGGAGTACATTTTTACTTCAAGAGATGATATTTATATTATCGATTTACAAAAAACAGCAAAAAAAATTGAAGAAGCATATGCTGCTTTAAAAGTTATTGCTGATAATGGTGGAAAGGTTTTATTTGTAGGAACTAGAAAACAAGCTAGTGATGCAGTAAGAGAAGAAGCAATTCGTAGTAATTCTTATTATGTTTCAGAAAGATGGTTAGGTGGAACTTTAACAAATTTTAGAACTATCCGTAAAAGAATCAAACGTTTAGAACAAATTGAAGAAATGGAAAAAAATGGAACATTTGATTTACTTCCTAAAAAAGAAGTTATTGGGTTAAAGAAAGAATACGAAAAATTAAATAAGGTGTTATGTGGAATTAGAGAAATGGCTAAATTACCAAGTGCTTTATTTATCGTAGATCCATCTAAGGAATATATTGCAATTAGAGAAGCAAGAAAATTAAGAATTCCAGTATTTGGAATTGTTGATACAAATTGTGATCCAGATATGGTAGACTATGTTATTCCAGGAAATGATGATGCTATTCGTGCAGTTAAATTAATCACTGGTGTTATGGCAAATGCTATAGTAGAAGCACAAGGTGGAGAATTAGTTGACTATGTAAGTAGCGATGATAAGAATAAAGATGCTAATGAAATTATGCAAAAAGCAGTTGATTCTGTAAAGAAAAGAGAACCAAGAAAACCAGAAACAAATCGTAATTTTAATAAAAAATTTAATGATAAGAAAAAATTTGATAATAAATCATCAGAAAAAGTAGAAACTGTAAAAGAGCCAAAAAAAGAAGTTAAAGTTGAAAAAGAAGAAACAATTGAAAAGCCAGCAGTTGATTTATCAACTAAAACAGTTTCAGAACTTCGTGAAATGGCTAAGAATAAAGAAATTAAAGGTTATTCTACAATGAAAAAAGCTGAACTTTTAGAAGCTTTAAAATAAAACTACAAAAGATGATTAAGTTAATCATCTTTTATTTATAAAAGGAGGATATTTATGATAAGTGCTAGTTTAGTAAAGGAATTAAGAGAAAAAACTGGGGCAGGAATGTTAGATTGCAAAAAGGCATTAGAAGAATGCAATGGTAACATTGATGCTGCTATTGATTGGCTAAGAGAAAAAGGTATTTCAAAAGCTGCTAAAAAAGCAGAAAGAATTGCTGCTGAAGGATTAGCTGCAATTTATACTGAAGGAAATACTGCGGTTATAGTTGAAGTAAATTCTGAAACTGATTTTGTTGCTAAAAACGCTGAATTTACAACTATGGTTGATAGTATTTTAAAAGCAATCGCTGCAAATGATCCAAAAACAAATGAAGAAGTATTAGCTTTAGATGTTGAAGGACAAACAATTAATGATTTAATTGTTGATAAAACTGCTAAAATTGGAGAAAAATTAAGTTTTAGAAGATTTACAAAAGTAACTAAAACAGACTCTGAAAACTTTGGTACATATATTCATATGGGTGGAAAAATTGCTGTTCTTACTGTTGTTGATGGAGCAAGTGAAGAAGTGGCTAAAGAAGTTGCTATGCATGCTGCTGCAATGCGTCCAGTTTATACTAAAGCAAGTGAAGTGCCAACAGAAGTATTAGAAAAAGAAAAATCTATTATGAGAGAACAACTTTTAAATGAAGGAAAACCTGCAGATAGAATTGATAACATCTTAGTTGGTAAAGTTAAAAAATATTATGAAGATGTATGTTTAGAAAATCAAATCTTTGTTAAAGCAGAAAACAAAGAAACAGTTAGCGAATATGTTAAAAATAATGGTGGAACAATTTCTTCAATGATTCGTTATGAAGTTGGTGAAGGAATGGAAAAACGTTCTGAAAATTTTGCTGAAGAAGTAGCAAAACAAATGCAACAATAAAAATAAAAAGAGCAATTACAAAGTAATAAGTAATTGTTCTTTTATTTTTTTATTAATTATTAAATTATTTAATTTATTTTCAATCTCTACGAGTTTAGAATTGGATATTTTAAATTCATAAATAATAATATTATTGAATACTTTGTTTATTATTTCAATATCATTTAATAAATAATTTATTTGTTCAATATTATTATAATTGAATGTTATTTCTAGTTTAACACCTTCTACTAGTTCTTTAATTTCAGTGAATTTGAGGCATTCACTTACGGAGTTAGAATATGCACGCACTAATCCACCAGCTCCTAATTTAATTCCACCGAAATATCTAATTACAACTGCGAGAATATAATTTAGTTTATTGTTTTCTAAAACATTTAATATGGGTACTCCTGCAGTACCGCCTGGTTCACCATCATCGTTAAATCTTTTTATGTTACCAACTATATATGCATAACAAATGTGTGTTGAATCTTTATATTCAATATTTAATCTACTTAAAATTTCTTTTGCTTCTTCTTCAGTATTTATTTTAAATAATTTTGTAATGAATTTAGAACGTTCAATAATTATTTCATTTTCTTGATTTTTATTAATTGATTTCATCAAATCACCAATTATATTATAACATGATATAAAAATTTTGAAAAATATTAAAATTTATCACATATCTAACAATTCTAAATATTGTTTTGGCGAATAAATTATAGTATAATGATAATAGGATGTGGTTACATGAAAGTAATAATAAGTGCGGGAGGAACAGGTGGTCATATTTATCCTGCTCTTGCAATCATTAATAAAATTAAAGAGCGTGAGCCAAATAGTGAATTTTTATATATAGGAACTCATAACCGTATGGAAAAAGATATTATTCCACCGTTAGGAATTCCTTTTAAAACCATAGAAATATATGGTTTTAATCGTAAAAAATTATATCGTAATTTTAAAACAATAAAGTGTTTTTTCAAAGGGTATAAAGAATGCAAAAAGTTAATTAAAGAGTTTAATCCTGATATAGTAATTGGTGTTGGTGGTTATGTTACTGGGCCAGTAATTTATGCTGCTAGTAAATTAGGATATCCCACATTTATTCATGAACAAAATAGTATTTCGGGTAAATGTAATCAATTTTTAAGTAGATATGTAAGTTTAATTGGAGTTTCTTTTGAGTCTAGTATAAAAGATTTTCCTGAATATAAAACGATATATACGGGAAATCCTTGTAGTGAAGATGCTATAAAAAAGACTGCAATGGATAAAAAAACTTTTGGATTGACAGAAAATAAAAAACTTGTTTTAATTGTTATGGGTTCTTTAGGTTCTTCTAGAATTAATGATTTTTTTAAGGAATCAATTTCTATGTTTAATGATAAAGAATATGAGGTTTTATATGTGACTGGTAAAGATTCTTATGAATCATTTAAGAAATTAAAAATTCCTAATAATGTTAAAATCGTTCCTTATATTGAAAATATGACAAGAATTATGAAAAAAACAGATATAATAGTTAGTCGTGCAGGTGCTTCCACGTTAAGTGAAATAACTGCATTAAACATTCCTTCCATATTAATTCCGAGTCCATATGTGCCAGATAATCATCAATTTAAGAATGCATTAGATTTGGTACAAAATGAGTGTGCAATTATGTTAGAAGAATCGTCTTTGCAAGGTGATAATCTTGTTAGAACTATTGATGTATTAATAAATGATGATAAAAAAATTAAAAAGATGAAAACTAATTTGAAGAAAATGAGTGTTCCTAATAGTGCGACACTTATTTATGAAAACATTAGAAAACTTATAGATGGGAAGTAAATAATGAGTATATTAAAAAAATTAAAGGATTTAAAGTGTGGAAAGGTAGAAACAATAAAATTAAAAGACTATACTACATATAGAGTTGGTGGTATGACGACTTTGATATCTCCTAAAAATACTGAATGTTTAATTACTATACTTAAATTTTTAAGAGCGAATGAAATTAAATATAAAATATTAGGAAATGGTTCAAATTTAATTTTTAATAATTCTGGTTATGATGGGGTAGTAATTAAACTTGATGAATTTAATAGTTTAGATATCAAGGGTAATGTAATTAAAGTAGGTGCAGGTTATAGTTTAATGAAGTTAGCTCTTAAAATGTGTCGCTCAGGTTATACAGGAATAGAGTTTGCAACAGGAATACCAGGTACTATTGGTGGAGCTGTTTATATGAATGCTGGAGCTTATAAAAGTGATATGGGATACATAGTAAGAAGTATTAAAGTATTAACGCCTGATTATGAAATTAAAACACTTTATAATAAAGAACTGGATTTTCATTATCGAACTTCATTTTTACAAAAAAATCCAGAATATATATGCTTAGAAGCTACAATAGTTTTGCGTAAGGGTGACAAGGATTTAATTATGGAAATAGTTAATGAAAGAAAGGAAAGAAGAATTGAAACCCAACCTTTAGAATATCCATCCGCAGGAAGCGTATTTCGTAATCCAGAAGGTGACTTTGCTGGAAGATTAATTGAAGAAATTGGATATAAAGGATACAGCATTGGTGGAGCTAAAGTAAGCGAAAAGCATGCTAATTTTATTATAAATACTGGTGATGCAACTGGTGAAGAAATAAAAGAATTAATTGAAGAAATAAGAAAAAAAATAAAAGATAAATATGATATTGAATTAAAAGTTGAACAAGAATTTGTAGAATAAAAAGGTGATTTTATGAAAACTCCTAGTAAAACAAAAAAGTTAAATGTGGCAAAATCCCAAAAGATTATTAAAAAAAGACGAAGAGTGAAGATAGGGGCAGTTTTAGTATTTTTGATAATTCTAGTGCTTTTATTAAGTTTGTTTTTTGGAATTTTATCTAAGCCAATAACCAATATATATATTAGTGGTAATAATTATTTAAGTGATCAAGAAGTTATAGAACTAGGGGCATTAGATAATTATCCGTCAGCAATTAAAAATTTATCATTATTAATAAAAAAACGTTTAGAAAAAAGTGATTTAATAATATCTGCGAAAGTAAAGAAAAAAGGTTTTACTAGGGTATATATTGAAATTGAAGAAAACAGACCACTTGTTTTCAACAGTAGTATAAATCAAACGATTTTATTAGATGGGACTACAATAAATGAAAAAATGCCTAGTTCAACATTAGTTAATTATGTTCCAGATACTATTTATGATAGTTTTATTAATGCGATAAAAGGAATTGAGAATAATGTTTTAGAACGTGTTTCTGAAATTCTATATAATCCTAATGATGTGGATGCTGAAAGGTTTTTGCTTATAATGGATGATGGTAATTATGTTTATTTGACTTTACGTAAATTTGATAGTATAAATAATTATATAAATATAATTAAAAAATTTGGGGATAAAAAGGGCATATTATATTTAGATTCTGGAGAGTATTTTAAAGTTTTAGATAATTAGAAAGAAATTTCTAATTTTTCTTTTACTTTTTTATTTATTTATAGTATAATTGTGTTAGGATTGTAGGAGATGATAAGGTGAAGCATATTTATAGTAGCGTTGATATTGGTTCCGATACAATTAAAGTAGTTGTATGTGAATTATATAAAGGTAAACTAAATTTATTAGCTGCATCATCTGTTAAATCGAAGGGAATAAAAAAAGGGCTTATTACTGATTTTGAGGCTGTTTCTGTTTCAATGAAAAAGGCAATTAACGAAGTTGAGGGAATGCTTGGAATAAAAATAAAAAAAGTACTTGTTTCAGTGCCTTCTTATTTTGCTGAGTTTTTAGTTGTTAAAGGTGAAATCAAAATAACAGGCGAAGATGGAGTTGTTACTGGTGATGATGTTGTTGCAGTATTACAGAATGCAATGCAAGAAAAGTTATCACCTGGGAAAGAAATGGTAACAATGTTACCGATTGATTTTAAACTTGATCAACAAGATGGTCTTAAAGATCCTAAAGGCTTAGTTGGAAGAGAATTATCAGTTCGTGCTATTATGGCAACCACACCTAAAAAGAACATTTATTCTGTTGTTAGTTTAATGGATAGTATTGGTATAGAAATAGTAGACATCTCACTAAATCCAATTGGAGATGGGTATGCATTCCGTTCTAAGGAAATGGAATCACAAATTGGAGCTATTATTAATGTGGGAGCAGAAACTACAACTGTGGCGGTGTATAATAAGGCGATTATAGTAAAAAGTTCAATTATTGCCATGGGTAGCAGAAATATTGATAATGATTTAGCTTATATTTATAAGATTGATTTGAATCAATCTAGAAAAATTAAAGAGAAGTTTGCACTGGCTCATAAGAAGTATGCGAATGCCAGTGAAGTTTATGAGGTTACAAGAGAAGATGAAGTTATTAAATTAAATCAATTTGAAACTTCAGAAATTGTAATGTCTAGAATTGAAGAAATATTAACTTTAGCTCGTAAGGAAATTAATATTTTGACAAATCGTAAAGTGGATTATATCATTATTACTGGTGGTACTAGTAATATGGCTCATTTTGATTATGTTGCTGAAGATATTTTTGGTAAAGACGTTGTTATTGGTGATATAAAAATAATTGGTATTAGAAATAATAAATATTCTGCATGTGTCGGAAATATTGTTTATTTTATTAATAAATTAAGATTAAAAGGAAAAAGTTATACTATGTTTAATTCTTCTGATATGGAAGAATTAGAAACACCTAAGAAGGGTATAATAAATAATATATCAAACGAATCAATGTTAGGAAAAGTATTTGGTTACTTTTTTGGCGAATAGAGGAGGATAAGCATGTTTGGTGGATTAGAAATGGATCAATTAGCTAAAATAAAGGTAATTGGAGTAGGTGGCGGAGGAAATAACGCTGTTAATAGAATGATTGAATCAGGAGTTAAGGGAGTAGATTTTATTGTAGCTAATACAGACTTACAAGTATTAAATAGTTCTAAAGCTCCAGTAAAAATTCAAATAGGAACAGAACTAACTAATGGATTGGGTGCAGGTGCAAATCCTCAAATAGGACGAGAAGCTGCATTAGAATCAAAGGCTGAAATAGAGGCTGCATTAGAAGGTGCAGACATGGTTTTTGTTACTTGTGGAATGGGTGGAGGAACTGGAACTGGGGCAGCTCCAGTAGTAGCATCAATTGCACAAGAAATGGGAGCTCTTACTGTAGGTATTGTTACAAAACCTTTCTCATTTGAAGGTAAAAAACGTATGGAACAAGCTTTAAACGGATTAGATGAATTAAAGAAGCATGTGGATACTTTAATTGTAATTCCTAATGATCGTTTAAGAGAAATTATTGATAAATCGACTCCATTATTGGATTCATTTAAAGAAGTTGATAATGTTTTACGTCGTGGTGTTCAATCTATTTCAGATTTGATTGCGGTTGCAGGGTTAATTAACTTAGACTTTGCCGATGTTAAAGCAGTAATGGAAAAACGTGGAAATGCTTTAATTGGAATAGGTATTGGAGTTGGAGAAAATAGAGCTGCCGAAGCTGCTAAACAAGCTGTAGAAAGTCCACTTCTTGAAACAAGTATAAGTGGTGCTACAGATGCGATTATCAATGTTACTGGTGGTTCTAATTTAACACTTTTTGAAGTAGAAGAGGCTGCAGAAGTTATTAGAACAAGTGCTAATACTGATATTAATACTATCTTTGGAGCGGTAATTAATGAAAATTTAAATGATGAAATCATTGTAACAGTTATTGCAACAGGTTTTGAAGATAAAACAGATCCACTTTATCATTCATATTCAACAACAACTCGTGAAGAATTAAGAAGAAATGATGATTCTTCAGAAGGTTCAGATGATGAAGCATCAATTCCATCTTTCTTAAGAAAAAGAGGATTTTAATAATTGTTAATCAAACGTCAAATTGACGTTTTTTTATTGACTTTGTACGTAAAAAAATATATCATAAAATTATGATAGTACAAGCAATAACAATACTACATTGTATTATAATTAGAAAGAGGTTATAAAAATGCAAAGAACAAGAAATAGACAAATAATGACTATTGCACTTATCATGGCAGCAATAGTAGGACTAGGGGTAGGATTTGCAGCATTCTCTAGTTCATTAAGCATTAAATCTGGAGTATCAGTAAGTCCTGATTCATCAACATTTAGTGTTAAATTTTCATCAAGTGCAACAGCACAAGAAAGGAATCCCATAGAAGCAGTAACAAATCCTGAAACATTGGTCGCAAAAGATGGGGAAATAGATGCAGTAGATGCAACCACAATAGGTAATCTATCAGTTGAATTCACCCAACCAGATCAAACAGCAACATATACTTTTTATGCAAGAAATACAGGAGCATATTTAGCATATTTAAATATGATTCAAGTTGGTGAAAAAACATGTACACCTGGGGAAGGTACAGATGCAGATTTAGTTGCAGCAGCATGTGACGCGTTGAGCGTTAGTGTAAGTGTTGGAACAAATACTGTTACAGAAACTGAAAGCATTACAAATCATACATTAGCAGCAGGAAGTAGTGAAGAGGTAATTGTAACTTTAGAATATGCGAAAGATGGAGCAAGAGCAGATGGACCATTTACAGTAACATTTGGTGATATTTCATTAACATATGCAACAACTGCTGAATCCCAAGATATTCCAGAAGTTTATATTGGATGGGATCAATCATGCAAATTAATAAGTGGCACAGTATATGAAGTCGGTTCTAAATATACATGTAAGTTTATGGGCGATTTTGATAACGAAACAGAAGTAGATTTCTACATGTTGCAAAGTGATCTTGATGCAGGTATGGTTTATTTGATTACTGTAGAAACGTTTGGTTCTGGTATGACTCAATATGAAGCACAAATAAGTGCGGAAGCTGATTTTTTGATGGAATATAGACTTAATGGGGAAAGTTTTTCATTACCTACATATGGTCAATTATACGCAGTTGATAATTCTGAAACATTACCATCATGGCTTCATGGTGAGTATTGGTTAGCGTCAGAGGGAGGGGAAGATGTTTATTCGGTTTTTGGAGATACTATAAGTAGTGACCATTCATCGGCAGGAGCTCGATTTGTTTATAATTTAAGTACAATATAAAAGATGATAAACGCTTGTAATAGTATAATTATCTAAATGATTTTGAATAGAAGTTTTATATAAAATACTTAATTTTATGAATATATTAATAAAAAACGACACAAAAATGCGTGTCGTTTTTTTGTTGAAAAATGAATCATAAATAGGTATACAAGCGGTTTACAAAATTGTATTGACAAATTATTAATAAAGATATATTCTTAAGGAGAATAGAGGTGTAGAAATGAGAAAAAATGGATTTACTTTAATAGAATTACTTGCAGTAATAGTAGTGCTTGCGGTAATAGCGTTAATTGCAATACCAGTAGTAATGGATGCAATAAGTAATGCTGAGAAAGGTGCTGCTGAAAGAAGTGCGGAAAATTATGCATCAGCGGTTGAAAGATTAATTGCTACAGAAAGATTAGATGGTAATATAATTCAAGATGGAACATATGAAATTAATAGTGATGGAAATCTAGTAATAAACGGAGTTGTTAAAGTTATTGAAATGAGTGGTAAAAAACCAAATGGTGGAACAATTACTGTATCAAACGGTGTGATAGCAAAAGAAAGTACCACTACTATTACAGTTGGTAATTATGACGTTACATACAACGCAGAAGGGAAGACTGTTATTAACGAAAAAGAAACAGTTGTTCAAACTATTGGTTATGATCAATCATGTAAATTAATAAGCGGAAAATTATATGAGGTTGGTTCTAAATATACATGTAAGTTTATAGGTAATAATGAAACTGAAATAGAATTAGATTTTTATTTTTTGGAAGATGATTATGAGTTTGGAGCGGTAAATTTGATTTCTGCAGATACTTTTGGTGCAGATACTATGGAGTTCTACGAAGCATATGTTTATGCAGGAAGTGATTTTGCGGTAGAACATGGTATTATTGGTAGTTTTTCATTACCTACATATGCCCAATTATATGCGGTTAACAAATCTGAAACTATACCTTCGTGGCTTTATGGGAATTATTGGTTAGCGTCAGATGGAGGGGTAGATGTTTATTCGGTTTTTGGGGATACAATAATTGTTGAAGCTGAATCAGCAGGAGTACGGGTTGTTTATAACTTAAGTTTAGTATAAAAGATGATAAATTATCAGTGTTTGTAATAACTGAAATATATTAGAAAGTCTAAATAGTTTTTATAATAAAATGTTTGGTTTTATGAAAATATAACACGAAACGACACAAAAATGCGTGTCGTTTTTTTTGTTGAAAAATGAATCATAAATAGGTATACAAGCGGTTTACAAAATTGTATTGACAAATTATTAATAAAGATATATTCTTAAGGAGAATAGAGGTGTAGAAATGAGAAAAAATGGATTTACTTTAATAGAATTACTTGCAGTAATAGTAGTGCTTGCGGTAATAGTGTTAATTGCAATACCAGTAGTAATGGATGTAATAAGTAATGCTGAGAAAGGTGCTGCTGAAAGAAGTGCGGAAAATTATGCATCAGCAGTTGAAAGATTAATTGCTACAGAGAGATTAGATGGTAATATAATTGAAACTGGAACATATGAAATTAATAGTGATGGAAATTTAGTAATAAATGGAGTTGTTAAGGTTGTTGAGATAAATGGTAAAAAACCAACTGGTGGAACAATTACTATTTCTAATGGTGAAGTATTGAAAGAAACCACAATAATAATTGTGGGGAATTATACAATGTCATGTGACAATAATGGAAAATTTGTAGCAGAAGAAAAGAAACAAATAATTGTTGATAATACATTTGGTGTTAAATGTACATTGTTGAGTGGTAAATTATATGAAGTTGGTTCGAAATATCTGTGTGATAGGAATGGACGTTCAGAACAATTTTATATTATAAATAGCATTGAAGCTCCAGAAGAAGACAAAGAGTTTTATGATTATAATTTAACAATTATGTCTGCAGAGAATTTAAATAATGGACAAGAAGTAGATGGGTCAGAAACATATAGCGTGGTATTTGATTTAGCGCTAGCATGGTTTGAAGACAGTGCTGATTATTATGCAATATTACCTACATATGAACAATTGTATGCAATTAATAATTCTGAAACATTACCATCTTGGCTTTCTGGAAATTATTGGCTTGATATTAAACAATCTGATGAGTATTATCAAGAATATATTGTAGAAAATGGTGTTATAAAGGAAAATAATGATTACATTTTAACAGGAGTACGCGCTATTATAAATTTAAGTTTTTATAAAGAAGGATAAGACATATTTATAAAAAACGGTGCTTAATATAATTACTTAAATATGAAATAAAATATATTTTAGTTTAACATAAAGCGACACAAAAATACGTGTCGTTTTTTTATAATGTTTTTGGTGATGATATGAAAATATATGTAGACCTCGTTTTGCTTTTAAATTTTGCATTTGATTTTATATTATTATTATCTGTCTCTATTCTTTTAAGAAGGAAATCTGATGTTAATCGTATTTTAATAGGTGCTTTTGTAGGAAGCCTTAGTATATTATTTTTGTTTATTGAAGTAAATTCAGTTCAGCTTTTTCTTTTTAAGTTGATTATTAGTATTTTAATGATTTTAGTTTCATTTGGATTTGTAAATTTAAAATATTTTTTTAAAAATATTGGTTATTTTTATATGTCTAGTTTTGTATTAGGTGGATTTTTATATTTTTTAAATGTAGAATTTTCTTATAAACAAGAAGGGTTAATATTTTTTCATAAGGGTCTTAGTATAAATTTTATATTTTTAATCATATTTTCACCAATTATAATATATATTTATGTGAAACAAGGATTAAGGCTTAAAAATAATTATAGTAAATATCATAAAGTAAGGATAAATTGTGGTGAAGAGGAATTTGAATGTGTAGGTTATGTCGATACAGGAAACAAAGTTATTGATCCTTATTTTAAAAGGAGGATTATATTTGTAGATAAACAATTAACTTTAAATAATAATTTTGTAATTGTTCCATATCAAACTATTGATAATGAAGGGTTTATAAAATGTTTTAAAATAGATAAGTTAGAGATAGATAATAAAGAAGTAAGTGATAAGTTTTTAGTTAGTTTTATAGGCAAAAAAATAAGCATTGATGGGGTAGACTGTATATTACCAGAGATAGGAGAGATAAAGTGATAAAGAAAATAATTAATTGTATTGTTCGTATTTTTAGTGGAGAAGAATCAATTTTTTTTGTGGGTAGTGCAGACAAGTTACCAGAACCACTTTCTAAAGAAGATGAAATATATTATGTTTCTAAAGCTAGTGATGGAGATGAGGCTGCACGTTCAAAACTTATCGAACATAATTTACGTTTGGTTGTATTTTTATCTAAAAAATATGAAAATACAGGAGTTGATTTAGAAGATTTGGTAAGCATTGGAACAATTGGATTAATTAAGGGAGTAAATACTTATAAGTTAGATAAAAATATAAAACTTGCAACTTACGCATCTCGTTGTATAGATAATGAAATATTGATGTTTTTAAGAAAAAATAAAAAAAGACGTGGTGAGGTAAGTTTTGAGGATAGTTTAAGTTACGATTCTGAAGGTAATGAACTTCATTTAGAAGATATTTTAGGAACAGAATCTAATATTGTAACTAAAGGTATAGAAGAAGAAAATGATAAAAAAGAGTTATATTGTGAAATTGAAAAATTAAGTAAAAGGGATAAGGAGATAATGGTCTTAAGGTATGGTTTATTTAATCATGAAGAGATGACACAAAAGGATGTTGCATTAAAACTAGGAATTAGTCAATCGTATATATCGCGTATTGAAAAAAAAGTTATAAGAAGACTTAAATCGCTTACGAAGTATTAAAAATATTGCTAAAATGATAATAGTGTGTTAAACTAATACATAGTGAAGGAGGAATCACTTGTGCAAATAGTTTTAATGATTATATCAATTTTATTAATTGCAATAGTATTACTTCAAAGTGCTAAGGCTGAAAGTGCTTCTAATGCTATTACTGGAGGAAATGACAGTTTATTTGCTAATCGTAAAGAAAGAGGCGGGGAATTAGTTATTAGCCGTATGACTTTAGGATTAGGTATTGCATTTTTTATTATTTGTTTAATTATAGGATTTTAAGTGTAAAGTAATTTACACTTTTATTTTTGATAAATTTATATAAGATTACTGTATAAATAGAAATATTTATATTTTTTTGTTATAATATTTTATAGGGTGTATATTATGAAAAGTATATATAATTATACATTGGAAGATTTAGAACGTTATTTTTTAAGTATTGACGAAAAAAAATTTAAAGCAGTTCAAGTTTTTGATTGGCTTTATCGTAAACGAGTACAATCTTTTGATGAAATGAGCAATATAAAAAAACAAGTTTTAGATAGATTAAATAGTGATTTTAAAATAGATACTTTGGAAATTATTGATCATAAAAGTGATACAGATGTGCATAAGTTTTTATTTAAGTTAAATGATAATGAAAAAGTGGAAGCAGTACTGATGAATCATGATTATGGAAATAGTTTATGTGTATCTAGCCAAGTTGGTTGTAATATGGGATGTTCCTTTTGCGAAAGTGGTAGGTTAAAAAAAGTTAGAAATTTAGAAACAAGTGAAATGGTTTTACAATATTTACTTGTTGAACAGGTTTTAAATTTAAAAATAAGCCATGTAGTATTAATGGGAATTGGAGAACCTTTTGATAATTATGACAACGTAATGAGTTTTATAGATATATTAAATACTGGAAAAGGAATTGATTTAGGGGCACGTCATATTACTGTTTCAACATGTGGTATTGTTCCAAAAATTAAAGAATTTACTGAGTTTGGTAAACAAGTAAATCTAGCTATATCCCTTCATGCTCCTAATGATGAGTTAAGAAATAAATTGATGAAGATTAATAAAGTTTATCCGATAGAGGAAGTTATGAAGGCTGTAAAAGAATATATCAAAAAAACTAATCGAAGAGTTACTTTTGAATATATTTTATTAAGTGGAGTTAATGACACTGATAAGTGTGCTTTAGAATTAGTTAATTTATTAAAAGGAATGAATTGTTATGTTAATTTAATTCCTTATAATGAAACTAGTCATATTGATTATAAAAAGAGTAGTAGCGAAAATATTATGAAATTTTATGATATATTAAAAAAGAATAATATTGGTGTTACAATAAGAAGAGAATTTGGTTCTAAAGTAAATGCGGCTTGTGGTCAACTTAGATCAAAATATGAGGAGGTAAAATAATGGACTATGGATATTTAACTGATCCTGGAAAGGTTAGAGATCATAATGAAGATAGTGTAATTGTTGTAAAAAATGCATCTGGGGAACACATGCTTGCAGTTGCAGACGGTATGGGGGGACATCGCGGAGGCGAAATTGCTTCTAGTATTGCGATTTCTCATATTGGAAAACGTTTTTCTGAAATAAGTAGTATAGGTAACAAGGAAGATGCAATAAATTGGATTAGAGATGTTGTGAGTGAAGCTAATGTTCTACTTTATAAATATACTAGTGAGAATCCTGAAAGTACTGGAATGGGAACAACATTAGTTTTAGCAGTTTTAACTAAAGACTTCTTATTATTTGGTAATATTGGAGATTCATCTGGCTATGTTTTAAAAAATGGGCGTTTACATAAAATTACAACTGATCATACATTAGTAAACCTTCTTGTTAAATCAGGAGAATTAACAGAAGAAGAGGCTAAAGAACATCCTAGAAAAAATGTATTAATGAGAGCATTAGGTGCAACAACAACAGTGGAAATGGATATTTTTGATGTTGAAACTGATGTAGATGGGATTTTCTTATGTAGTGATGGGCTTACTAACATGTTAGATGATGAGCAAATTGCAAAAGTGTTAACCGAAAAAAATACGGTTGAAGATAAACTTCGTAAGTTAATAGTTAAAAGTAATAATCGTGGAGGAACTGATAATATATCAGCTACATTTTTAGAAAAGAAGGTGAGTGAGTAATATGGTTATAAAGGGTCAAAAGATAAATGATCGTTATCAAATTATTAGAACTATTGGTGAAGGTGGCATGGCTAATGTTTATTTAGCGTATGACACGATTTTAAACCGTGAGGTTGCAGTGAAATTACTTCGCGGGGATTTAGCGGATGATGAAAAGTTTGTAAGACGTTTTCAAAGGGAAGCTATTTCAGCATCATCACTTTCCCATCCTAATATTGTAGAGATGTATGATGTAGGTGAAGATGATGGTAAATACTATATTGTAATGGAATATGTAGATGGAAAAACATTAAAAAGTTTGATAAAACGTCGTGGAGGCCTTACTTTAACTGAGGTAATTGATATTATGCTTCAATTAACATCTGCTGTTGCATGTGCCCATGATAGTTATATTATTCATCGTGACATTAAACCACAAAATGTTTTAATAAAAGAAGATGGAACTGTAAAAATAACTGATTTTGGAATTGCAATGGCATTAAATAGTAATGAACTTACTCAAACAAATTCTGTTATGGGGTCAGTACACTATCTTCCACCAGAACAAGCTAATGGTAGTGGTTCAACAATAAAAAGTGATATTTATTCACTAGGAATCTTGATGTTTGAATTGTTAACTGGCAAACTTCCTTTTAAAGGTGATAATGCAGTTGAAATTGCAATCAAACAAATGAGAGATCAAATTCCGAGTGTGTGTGCAATTAATTCAGAAATTCCTCAATCAATCGAAAATATTATTTTGAAATCATGTGCGAAGAATCCTAAAAATCGTTATGAGAATGTGTTAGAGATGCACAATGATATAAAGAATGCATTAAATGAAGAAAGAAAAGATGAACAAAGAATTACATATCGCTATTCTGAACATGATTTGGAAGAAACAAAAATTATGCCAAATTTAAATAAGACATCAGAACAGGAAGTAAAAAAAGAAGAAAAAGAAGAAAGCACAAAAAGTGATAAGACTATGAATGGGGTTATAATTGGTCTTGTTATCGCAGCAATTTCATTAATTGCAATAATATCAGCAGTGATTTTAGTTCCTGCATTAACTCAAGAAAAGGAAATTGTTGTACCTGATGTTTCTAATATGAGTGTGGTTGATGCAGAAAAAACTTTAAAGAAACTTGGATTTACAGTAAATACCGAGACTAAGTTAGAACCATCTGATACTGTTAAAGAAGGATTGGTGATTGGAACTAAGCCGGTTAACGGTGTTTCTAGAAAAGAAGGAACAGAAATTACATTAGTTATTTCAAGCGGTGAAGAAGGTATTGTTGTAGAAAATTATATAGGTAAAAATTATTATGAAGTAAAAGGGATGCTAGAAGCTAATGGTATTGTGGTTATGGTAGATAAAAAAGAAGTTCAAGATAAAGAAATAACTGAAAATACAATAATAGAACAATACCCTGAAGTTGGAACTAAAGTTATACAAGGTGGAACTGTTAAATTAGTTATTCCAGATGTTATTACTAAATATCCTAATTTTGTTAGTGAAGGATGGACTGTTGAAGACATTAGTAAATTCTGTGAAGAATATGGTTTAACACTTACAATTGTAGAAGAAGAAACAGATTTGTATCCTGCGGGAAGGGTTATTAAACAAAGCAGAAGTGCAGATTCTAGAGTAATCGCAGGTGTTAGTTTAAAAATTACAGTAGCAAAAGAGGTAACCTTTGTAGAACCAGAAAATCCAGAGGATATACCAGGCGAATTCTAAGAAGGAAGTAATAAATGGAAGGAATTATTGTTAAAAATATTAGTAATGATTATACTGTAAGATGTGATAATAAATATTATATTTGTAAGCCTAGGGGGAAATTTCGTAAGGAAAATATTTCCCCTTTAGTGGGCGATATAGTTGTGATAGATGAAAATAATAATTATATTTTAGAAATAAAGAGTAGAAAAAATGAACTTGTTAGGCCATCTGTTGCGAATGTTGATCAAGCAGTAATAATAATGAGTATCGCATACCCTGATTTTTCTGATAATCTATTAGATAAATTGTTAGTTATACTAGAGTTTAATAATATTAAACCGATTATTTGTTTTACTAAATTAGATTTACTAAAAGAAGAAGAGAAAGAAGAAGCTATTAATTTTATAAATTATTATAAACATATCGGATATGATGTTTATGATAATACGCAATTAGATGAGATTAAAAAAATATTTAAAAACAAGTTAACAGTATTTACAGGTCAGAGTGGCGCTGGGAAATCGACTTTAATTAATAAGTTAAATCCTAATTTGAATCTTAAAACTGATGAAATATCTAAAGCGTTAGGGCGTGGAAAACATACTACACGTCATGTAGAATTGATTGATTTATATGGTGGTTTAGTAGCAGATACGCCTGGATTTTCTAGTGTTTCGTTTTTGGGTATGTCACTATCAGACATAAGAGATAGTTTTATTGAATTTAATAAATATCGAGATGAGTGTGAATATAAAGATTGTATGCATGATAATGAATCGATTTGTGAAATAAAAAAACAACTAAAGGAAAGTAATATTTTGGAAAGTCGTTATCAAAATTATTTAAAATTTATAGGTAGAAGGTGAATTATGAAAATTTCAGCATCTTTTTTAGGAATAAAAAATAACTTTGAAGAAAATATTATAAAGTTAGATAATACAACAATCGATTATTTGCACGTTGATATTATGGATGGAAAATTTGTCAATAATAAAACTTGTAAGTTTAAAGAAATTATGAAAGTATTAGATGAAACAAAAAAACCTAAAGATGTTCATTTAATGGTAAAGAATATAAAAAAATATATTAGAAAATTTAAAAAGTTAAAACCAGAAATTATTACATTTCATTATGAAACATGTAAAAATTGTTTTGAAATAACTAGGATGTTAAAAAAGTATGGAATTAAATGTGGAATATCAATAAAACCTGATACCAAAGTAGAAAAAATAAAAACATATTTACCATATATTGATTTAGTATTAGTTATGAGTGTTGAACCAGGAATGGGGGGACAAGAATTTATTAATAGCTCTATTGAAAAAATAAAGTTATTAGATAGTTTAAGAAAAGAAAATAATTATCAATATTTAATAGAAGTAGATGGTGGAATTAATGACACTAATATTGATATTTTAAAAAATAATAATGTAGATATTGTGGTAGTAGGAAGTTATATTACAAATATGGATAATTATCAAGACGGAATAGATAAAATATTATAATTTGTCTATTTTCTTTTTTTATGGTAGAATATGCATCGCTGGTGAGATTATGAGTAATTTAAAAGAAATAAAAAGGGAAGAAATAATTGAAGAAGTTAAAAAAGTGCCATTTGAATTACGTTCATCTATTAATTTAGATAGTAAATACACTTTTGGAGTAGAAATAGAGTTTGAGAATGCTTGTTTAAGTAATTTTCAAAACATTGGTATATGGAAGTCAAAGAGTGAGAATATTATTTCCAAAATTACAGGAGAAGATATACTTGGTGGGGAATTAACTAGTCCAATTTTACGTGATAATGAGGATTGTTGGAAAGAGATATACAAAAAGTGTAAAAAACTAATTCAATATAATGCAATGACTTCAGAATATACTGGAGGTCATATTCATATTGGGGCACAGGCTTTAGGAAATGATCCTACTAATATTAGAAAATTTTTAAAGTTATGGGAACTTTATGAAAATGTTATATATTATTTTTCATATGGATATAGTAATAAACCAAGATTAGGTATTAATGTTTATGCACAACCAATAGGCGGAAAATTAAAACTAAATAGAAAATCACTAGAGGGTTATACTACTTTTGCTGGTTTTTATGGTTGGCTTCAAAAATTTTTTGGTGATGCTAAAAATAAAAAGTTAGGTATTAACTTTAAAAATTATCGCGGTTGGGAAGAAGATGAAAATAATACAATTGAATTTAGATGTCCAAATGGCATATTAGATTCTGCTATGTGGCAAAATAATATTAACTTTTTTACTAGATTAACGATTAGCTCACATGGTCAAAACTGTGATGAAGAGTTATTAGATTATTTATTATCTAAAAAAAGTGACAGTGAATATAAATTGGATAACTTTGGGATAATAGATATTGATAAAGCTATTTATCTTAGTGATATGATTTATGATAAAGAAATAGACAAATTATTATTTTTAAAACAATATTTAAAATTATTTACAGAAGAAGAAAAAAGTAGAAATCATTCGGTATGATTTCTATTTTTTATAAACTCTCTTAATAATTTAGTCAATGCTCTTTTTTCAATACGTGAGACATAACTTCTAGAAATGCCTAATTCTTTTGCTATTTCTTTTTGTGTAATTTCATCATTATCGTCTAATCCATATCTTTTAATAATTATACTTTTTTCCTGGGTGGTTAAAACATTGAAATAGTTTTTTAATAATTCTAAGTTGTTTTTTGTATGTATATCCAAGGCAAAATCTGGCTTTGGAGTTTTTAAAATATCTAGAAATGTTATTTCATTTCCGTCTTTATCAAATCCAATTGATTCATTTATACTGACATTTTTACTATTTTTTTTATTATTTCGATAATACATCAATATTTCATTTTCAATGCATCTGGCACAATAAGTAGTTATTCTTGTTCCTTTTTTATATGAAAACGAATCTATTCCTTTTATTAATCCAATAGTACCAATGCTAATTAAATCATCCGTATCATCTTTCTTTGTATCATACTTTTTTACAATATGGGCAACTAATCTTAAATTATGTTCAATTAATTTTGCTCTAGCGTCTTTATCACCAAGTTTTGAAAGTTCTATATATTTTTCTTCGTCTTCCTTGGAAAGTGGATCTGGAAACAAGTTATTTGAATAAGCTGCACTGAAAATGTAAAAATCTTTAAATAAGTATTTTAATATTTTTTTTAACATAAATCACATCCTAATAAAATTTATGCTTTTATATTAAAAATTTATTTTGTCCAATATTTTTAATATAAAAAAAGGATATAAGAAAGTTAAGTAGAATGTTAAGAGTGAGGGAGGGATTTATGAAAAAAATAATTTTAGTAGTTATATTTTTATTTGTTGGTATGGTTAAAGTTGGTGCGAAAGAAATTTATTATTCAGAGTATGGTAATTTTAGTGATTATTTGTTGCAACCATATCAGTCTTCGGAGTTAGTTAATGTAGAAACAGAAAGGAGATATAGATATTATGACGAGGTAAAAATTGGACAATATAAAACATATTTAGATGACGTTTCTAATTTTAATTTTATTGATTTTAATGATATGAAAAATAATGATTTTAGTAAGTGGAGTGATGAGAAACCAAAAGAACAATATAAAAGAATTATAGAAACAAAGACTTTTTATAAAGTAAAAAGGCCTAAACCGGTTAAAAATATTAATTTTATTAATACACTAGAAGGTACAATTGAACTAAATAATATAGAAGTTTATTATTTGAATGAAAAAATTGATTATGAATCATCAATTGAAAATGGAGAGGAGTATCGTCTTAATTTTTGGGATAGTTTAACACTAGATTTAAGAGATTATTATGATTTACAAAAATTAATTATTAAGATTGGAAACGTTGAATTTAATGGATTAGATGAACTTTTAATTACAGCGGCTATTCCATCAGATGATAATTCATATCAAATAAACTATTTTAGTGTAAATCTAAATAATGATAATACTAAGAATATAGTGTTAAATGCTGATGATTGGATTAAAGCAAATCCTGATTATTATGAAGAAGAAATTGTTGATAATAAAGAAAATGCAGATTTATCTATAATTAATGAAGTCATTCTTTATCGTTACCAAGATCCGTTATTTTATTTTTATAATATTGAAAAGCGATATGTTGATGGTTATTTTGTAGATTATCCAGGAATGATTAAAGATGAAAATGATTATCAAGATTATTATAGGTATCAGGTCAGGGATAAAGTAGAGGTTTCAAAAGAAATTGTAGTTGATAATTATAATCAACAATTATCTGATTTTATAAATTCTACAGTTGATTATGATATAATCACAAATTTAGATATTAATAAGAATGGCATTTATCAAGTAAACTACAAAACTGATTTTGTTGATATTAAAAAAGAGGTTAGAGTAAATATTAAAGAAAATGATTTAAAGGAATCTCGTAAAGAATATGAACAATTAAATAGTGAACTTAACAATCTAAAACAACAGTATGAAATTAAACAGTTTGAATTGAATGAAATAAAAAATAATTATGAAGAATTGCTTGTTGATAATAATAATTTAAATTTAGAATTGGAAAATGTTAAGAAAGAGAATTTGAATCTTGTAAATATTTGTGATGATTACGATAATATAAGTTATGTTTTAAATCAATATATTAATAAATATAATATTCTGCAAAATGAAAATAACAAATTAAAACAACAATATTACAATTTATTAGATATTAATGAAAAATATATTTTAGATAATGAAAATTTAAATTTTAAATTTAATACTGTTCAAAATGAAAATGAAAAGCTAAAGATTGATTTGAATGATATTAAAAATAATAGTGAAATCTTAAATAAAAAATTAAATTTGAGTAAACAAGCATATAAATATTTACAATCCCACTTTTTAAAAATAAATAATGAGAAATCTAGATGTTTAAATAAAATAAATTTATTTTGGATTATTTTAATTTCAGTAATACTAATCTGTTTAATAATAATATTTATAAAAAAATTGTCTAACAAAAATAAGGGCTAGTTTTGTCGAATTTGTATAATTTTTAAAATTCATGTGCTAAATTATTATAGCGAGGTGATAACTTGTTAGATATTAATTATGAATTTAGAAAAGGTATACTGTTTATTAGATTAACAGGGGTTTTAAATAAGAATACTGTTAGTAAGTTGCAAAATGAAGTAACAGATATGATTAAAGATAATGGTATTAGAAATGTTGTATTTAATGTCGAAGAGTTAAATGTTATTGATATCAAGGGAATTAATAGTTTACTAGATAATTATGAACTATGTCATAATAATAATGGGATTAGTTTATTATGTGGCTTAAAAAATTCTTTGGTTCGTCATCGTATTGAAAATAGTAGACTATTAAGATATATGAATGAAACTAGTGATGAATTAAGTGCTTTTAATATTATAAATCTATAAGGAGAGAATATGAACGAAGAATTGTCTAAGTTGATTATTGATAATGAAAACTTAATTTATAGAATAACGCATTTTTTTAATAATTATTCAAACAAGGAAGATCTTTTTCAAGTAGGTTGTATTGGTTTAATAAAAGCTTACAATAATTATAGGGATGATTATAATACTAAATTTACGACTTATGCATATCCATATATTTTAGGTGAAATCAAGAAATATATTAGAGAAGATAAAGGGATTAAAGTAAGTCGCGATATCACTAAGTTAAATTTAAAAATTGAAAGAGCATATTTGGTTTTATCTCAAAAAATAATGAGAGAACCAAGCATTAAAGAAGTATCAGAATATTTAGGTATAGATGAATATTATATTAGTGAGGCTCTATGTGCTAATAACGCTTTACAAAGTTTAGATGAGCCAATCATTAATAATGGTAAAGAATTAACTTTATATGATACAGTTTCAAAAGTTGAATCCATGGATATTGATACATTAATAGCGTTAAAACGTGAATTATCACTATTAAATAGTAAAGATTACCAAATAATTAGTGAACATTATTTACAAGATAAAACCCAAAGTGAAATAGCAGAAAGCCTAGGAATAAATCAAGTACAAGTATCACGTCGAGAACAAAAGATTTTAAAAAAATTAAAAGACAAACTAGTTGCTTAAGTTTGTCTTTTAGTTTCTAAAAATTTTTCTAAGGCTGGAAGACCATATTCTTTATTATAATAATCAGGATATTCATATAAATGGGCTAATGCAATTTTTGCGGTCATAATAGTATCATTATTAGTAACATTAGTAAATTCGTTATAATTACCATGTTCTAATTCAATATTATACCCGTTAATAAAATCTTGGATTGAAAATGTATCTAATTTTACATTTAGGTTATTAATAATATTAACAGCTTCTTTTAGTTCAATCATAAAACACCTCACTATATTATATAAAGTTATTTTCAAAACGATAAAAATAATATATAATTATTCTTAGGAGATGATAAGATGACACCGCATATAGAGGCTAAAAAAGAAGATATTGCGAAAATCGTTTTAATGCCTGGAGACTCATTACGTGCAGAAATGATAGCAAAAGAGTTTTTGGAAAATCCTCGGCTTGTCAATAAATTACGCAATAATTTAACATATACAGGGACTTATAAGGGAAAAGAAGTAACAGTTATGGCTTCTGGAATGGGAATGCCTAGTATGGGTATATATTCTTATGAACTATTTAAGTTTTATGATGTAGATAGTATTATACGATTAGGGACTGCAGGCGCATATACTAAAGATTTAAATTTATATGATGTTTTATTAGTAAATGCAGTTTATTCAGATTCTAGTTATGCTAAGGTGCAAAACGGAAGTGAAGAATCTTTAATAACTGGTTCTAGTAATTTAAATTTTTATCTTCAACAAGCAGCTAGCAATTTAAATATTCCCATTACAATCGCAAACATATATTGTACAGATGTATTTTATAAAGAAAAGCAAAATTTTAAAGAAATATATAATAAACATGGTTGTTTAGCTCAAGAAATGGAAAGTTTTTCTTTGTTTCATAATGCACAAGTTTTAAATAAAAAAGCAGCTTGTCTTCTTACTATATCAGATAATATGGAAACTCATGAAGAAACAACTCCATTAGAAAGACAAGAAAGTTTTAAAAAAATGGTAGAAATAGCGTTAGAATCGATATTATAAAATATCGATTTTAACGTATACTAAAGGAAGAGGTGAACAAAATGAACTATAAAAAATATGATATGCTTTCATATAATCTTCATTGCGTGCAGGTAGATAAATTTAGGAAATCAAAGGTAGTTATTAATTTTAAGAGAAAAGTAAAAAAAGAGGAAATTACTATGCGTAGTTTGCTTTCTAAAGTATTATTAGAATCCAGTATGAAATATCAAACAAGCAGATTAATGTCTATTGAAATAGAAAATCTTTATAATGCAATATTAAATTCATCATCTTTTTTATCAGGTAATTATGCTGTAATGAACTTTGAATGTTTATTTTTAAATGATGAATGGGTAGAAGATAACTTGTTTAATAAGGTAATTGATTTTATGTTAGAAATAATTAATAATCCTCATGTTATAGATTTAGAGTTCTTTGAAAAAAGTTTTGATTTAGCCAAATCTTCTTTGGAACAAGAAATTGTATCTATTAAAGACAATTCAAATCGTTATGGTGCGATAAGGTTAAATGAAGAAATTGAGCCTAACTCAGTATTATCTTATAACGCTGTAGGATATTTAGATGATTTAAAAAAAATTACAGCAAAATCTTTGTATGAATATTATAAAACAGTTATAAAAAACGATTTGGTAGATATTTTTATTATTTCACCAAAAGGTTCAGAGGAAATTAAAGATATTTTTAATTCGAAATTTAAATTAAATACTCTAAAAAAGAAAAGTTCTAGTCATTTTGTAACATATAATAAATATCGTTCACGTAATAAAATAGTTCATGAAAAAAGCGAGTTTCAACAAAGTAAAATATTTGTTGCTTGCAAATTTGATAAATTAACTGATTTTGAAATTAAGTATGTTAGTGCCATTTATTCTTATATTCTTGGTGGAGGACCTTCTTCTAAATTATTTACTGTAGTTAGAGAAGAAAATTCTCTTTGTTATTCTATTTCTAGTTTTTTTAAATTAGTTTATCAGGTCCTTATTATTTCGGCTGGAATTAATGCGAAGGATTTTAAAAAATGCCTTAGATTAATAAAAAGGGAATTAAAGAATATGGAACAAGGTAAGTTTGAATTGGAGAAAATTGAAGAAGCAAAGATAACATATTTAAATAGTTTTAAAGAAATAAAAGATTCACCTTCTAGTATTTTGGGAACTTATATTAGTCATGAATATTTAGGAATAGATTTAATTGAACAAAGGGAAAAAAATATTAATAAAGTTACTAAGGATATGATAGTAGAATTCGCTAAAAAAGTGCATGTTGATACTGTTTATGTTTTAGAAGGAAGTGATTCTGATGAATAAGATAGAGTTAAAACATTTAAATCAAACAGTTTATCATAATAGATTAGATAATGGTTTGAATGTTTATGTTCTTCCTAAGAATGATGTTAATAATATATATGCAACATTCACAACTAATTACGGTTCAAATGAAGTAGAATTTGTACCAATTGGTGAAAAAAAGATGATAAAAGTTCCACTAGGAATTGCACATTTTTTAGAACATAAAATGTTTGAACAAGAAGATGGCGTAGATCCTTTTCAATTTTTTGGAGAACGTGGTAGTGACGCTAATGCTAATACTAATAATTATAAAACTACATATTTATTTTCTGGTCCTGAATTTTTTGAAGAAAATATTAATTGTTTATTAGATTATGTTCAATCACCATATTTTACAGATGAAAACGTAGAAAAGGAAAAAGGCATTATTGAACAAGAAATAAAAATGTATCAAGATGATTCATATACGAAATTATATGAGGCAATATTATCTAATTCATTAATAAACAATCCTATGAAAGATCCGATAATTGGGGATATTAAAAATGTTAGAACTATTACAAAAGAAGATTTATATAAATGTTATAATACTTTTTACCATCCTTCAAATATGTTTGTAGTTGTTACTGGTAATGTAGAACCAGAAAATGTTTTTAAAATCATTGAAGAGAATCAAGCTAAAAAGAAATTTCCAAAACAAAACGAAATAATAGTAAAAGATTTTAAAGAACCGGATAAAGTAAAAAAGAAAAAAGAAGTTATTAAGATGAATGTAACCGTTCCTAAAATTTCAATTAATTATAAAATTAATTGTGATAAAATTAAAGATATATCTCCTAGAAGAGTAAGACAATATCTTTCGTTGTTTTTTGATATTAAATTTGGTTCAACTTCGCTTGCTAATGAAAAATTAAGAGAAGAAAAAATAATTACAGATTCTATAGATGGTGTTGTTGTTGATGCCATATCTCATGTTATTTATTGTACGGCTTGCGAAACAGAAAAAGAGGATTTATTTATTGAAGCAATAACTAAAGAAATAAAAAATAAAGAAGTATCGAAAGAAGAATTAGAACGTAAGAAAAAATCTATCATTAGTAGTTTAATATTTATGAGTGATAATATTTTTAGACTTAATGATAAAGTTACTGCAGATTTAAATAGATATCAAGAAATAATAAATAATAATTATGAAGAAATAAAAAGTTTAAATATTGACGAATTTAATAAAGTGATAGAACAAATAGATTTTAGTAATTATAATATAGTGATAGTGAAAAAGGATGTGTAAGCATCCTTTTTGACATAAATATTAACCTTTGTTATAATTTTATATATTAAAACTGCTAGGAGATTTATTATGGAAAATGAAGTAAAAGAAATAGAAAAAAGTATTATAAAAAAGTTTCGTAAACAAATTTGGGCTAGATTTGTTAAAGCAATTAATGAATATAAACTTATTAGTGAAAATGATAAAATTGCAGTTTGTATTTCTGGTGGTAAAGATTCTTTTTTGATGGCAAAATGTTTTCAAGAAATAAAAAGACACGGAAAGATGAATTTTGATTTAGTTTTTTTAGTTATGAATCCAGGTTATAATGAAAAAAATCTTAATAAAATAAAAGAAAATGCCCAAATATTAGATATTCCAATAGAAATATTTAAAAGTGAAATATTTGATTATGTTAATACATTAGATGAAGGTTCACCTTGCTATTTATGTGCAAGGATGCGTAGAGGTAACTTATATAGTAAAGCAAAAGAATTAGGTTGTAATAAAATTGCTTTGGGGCATCATTATGATGATGTTTTAGAAACCATACTTTTAAATATTTTTTATGGTGGAGAAATAAAAACAATGCTTCCTAAACTTCATAGTACCAATTTTGAAGGAATGGAATTAATTAGACCAATGTATTTAATTAAAGAAAAAGATATTAAAGCATGGGTTAAATTTAATAATTTAGAATTTTTAAATTGTGCTTGTAAATTTACCGAAGAAAATTATCAAAAAATAGAAACTAATTCAAAAAGATTAGAAATGAAAAGATTGATAGAAAATTTAAGAAAAACAAGCCCTTATATCGAAGATAGTTTGTTTAAGTGTGTAGATAATATTAATTTAGAAGCTGTAATGGGATATAAGAAAAATGGAGTAAGGTATAGTTTTTTAGATAACTATGATGAAAAAAGCAAATAGTTCAATTTGTATAAAATAGATTAATGTGTTATAATAACCCCTCAAAAGGGGATTTTGTTATGTATTTTTATAGATTATTAACAATAGATGAATTAGAACAAAAACAAATTCATAATAATAAAAATAAATTTAAAGATTGTATAAATACACATAAATATATTAAAGGTAATAACTATATTCATTTGTTTTTAAATGCGGAATCTTGTTTCGAAGATTTTGAAAAGGAAGACTATAGTAAATGTTATATCGCAAAGTTTGATATACCAGATGAAATAGTTAATAAATTTGGAATTGGTTTGGGTGGATATAATCCACTTTATAATTCATATAATATAAAGTATAGAGTTATAAATAAAAATGATAGTTTTTGGCTTCCTGAAATTGCTATTCCAGAAATAAGTTTTAACTATGATTGGTGTAAAGAATATCATAAAGCAATAGATGAAAAAGGGGATTGCTTTTTACCTGAAAGCTTTATTACCGATGAACAATCATATAAAAAAATAGTATATGATGGGTATTTAATTGGATATAACAATGTAGAACAATTATTAAATAAATATCTATCATTCTAAATAATTAAAACAAAAATATACGAGTAAATTAGATTCGTATATTTTTTATTATATTTAATTTAAATAAATTTGAAAAACAAGTAGAAAAGCATCGTAATTTATGTTATTCTATATAATAGAGGAGGTATAAGAAATGAGTAAGAGTAGAATATAGTACAGAGAGTAGTGATAATAAAGTCTATTGGAAAGTTGGTGGGAATACTTATAATAGTTTAGAATCAATTTTAACAAAAAATTCAATAGATATTTCTTGATAAGTAGAAAAAATAAATTTCCACAAGTTAATTAGGAGGTAAAGATGAAAAAAACATTATTATTAACATGTTTGGCCTTATTTAGTTGTTTATACATTAATGAAGCTAAAGCGTTAACACAAGCAGAGGCAGATGAAATCAGTGAGAAATTTTTTGAAAATTGGTGTTATTTTACCGAAGGAGAAAAAGCACCAAAAGTAGATTGTATGATGGATTGTTTAATAACTTCTATGGTAAATTCTGATGATGATACATATTTATTATCTAAAGAAGGTGTACCAGGAAAAGAATATACATACAATGTTTTATATAGAGTTCCTGCAGAAGTTTTTGAAGAATATGTTGAAGAAAATTTCTTTGTAACATCTAGCTATATTGAGCAATTAAGAGAATCATTTAATTCTATAAATGGTTATGATTATAAGGAAATAGAAGGAAAATACTATTATGAATTTACATATGAATTAATTGCTGCCGGCGGATGGGGAACTGCAATATATACAAATGTAAAGGGATATAAAGATTTAGGGAATAATTATTATGAGTTTTATATTTATGATGCTGCTTTAGATGAAAATTATGTCCCATCTGATGATGATATTTTAGATCAGGACCATGTAAATATTGATGGTGAAATTTTTGAAATACTTAAAGCATATAGATTTAAAGTATATTATACAAAAGATGAATTAAAGTTTGCTTCAAAGGAACAAATTGAAAATAGCCAAATTGCTAAATCAAGTGAATTGATATTATATGAAGATTTATTAGAAAATGAAACTTCAAGAGAATTTACTGAAAAAACTACATCTTTTGACATTTCAAAAGATGAAGAATTAAAATTTAGTATTAATTCAAATTTTGAATTATTTGATAAAGTGTTTGTTGATGGTAAAGAGGTAGATAAAGAAATGTATGAAGCAAAATCTGGTAGTACAATAATTAGTTTTAAAGAAGATTATATAAAAAACCTAACAGAAGGTGAACACACATTTAAAACTACATTTAAAGATGGTTCTTCTGCAGAAACAAAATTTACTGTACAAAAGTCTGTTGTAGAGGGAACTGTTCCTAATCCAGATACTGGTTTATTTACAGGTTTAGGATTAATGGGATTAATAGGTGCATTAAGTGCCGGAGTTTATGTTTCATTAAAAAGAAAAAATAAATTTATACGATTTAATTAGGAGGTAAAAATGAAAAAGATATTAGTCGAAATTGAAAAAGATTATATATCTTTTTCATTGTCTTTTGATAATAGTTTAGACGATTATAACAAAACAAACATATTTAATGGAAGAAAAATAAAATTTAGTGATACGTTTATATTAGACAATTTAAAAGTAGTAGGGATATTAATAAATAAATTAGTTAAAAATTTAAATACAAATAAGGTGGTAATTAATAATAATGAAGTTGCGGAAGTAATTCTTATGTTATTAAAATATACCCCTAATATAAATAAAATATATTTTAGAGAAGATAAAAGTTTAACATATACCGAATGTAGTTTGATATCTGAAAATAAATATTTGGATTTTATAAATTGTTATAGCATGCCGGAATATTTATTTGATAGACTTAATATGTTAAAGAGAATTAGAGTTAAGATTCGAAGTGAAATATTTACATTAAGTAATTTTATGGATGAAAATAAAATGCAAACTTATTCTGATATATATTATAAGAAAAAGATTGTTATTAGTAATGAATTAGAAAAAGAAGATATAGAGGATATAATTGCATTTTTTAAGATAAATAAGTATTTAAAAGTTATAGAACTAAAATCGTATGATTATAACAATATGTTAATACTGTTAAATACAATGAAAAAATATAGAGTTGAGCGAATTGTGGTAATAATTAATCAATTAAATAACGAATTGATAGAGGGAATAGAAGAATTTGATAAAATAGAGGCTCAATATAAAATTAATATTAAGGTAAAATATAATGAAGAATATAAAAGAAGAAATTATATAAAACAAATAAATATAAATATTATAAAGACAATATTAATTATTTTAATAATGTTATCTATATCTATAATAGGCTTATATTTTTATTTAAGTCATAGAGACAATAAAAAAATAGAAAATATAAATCAATCTATAAATGATATTATAGAAGAAAATACAAAAGTAGAAGAAGAAGTAATAGAGGAAGAAAAAGAAGAATCTGAGGAAGTAGATGAACCAACAGAAAATAAAAGAGGACAAGCATATTATACAAATTATAAGCAAGTATTTAGTGAACTATTAAAAATAAATAGTGATACAGTTGGATGGATCAAAGTAAATAATACAAAGGTAAATTACCCAGTAGTACAAACTAAGGATAATGATTATTATTTAAAGCATGCATTTGATAAAGAATATAATTTAGCTGGCTGGGTGTTTATGGATTATCGAAATAATATTGATACTTTAAATCAAAATACTATAATCTATGGCCATAATATAACCAAAGACAGATTAATGTTTGGTAGTTTAAGAAACACTTTAAATGAATCGTGGTATAAAAATAGTGAAAATCACATTATTACATTTAATACTTTAAATGAAAACAGTAAATGGCAAATATTTTCACTATATACAATAGAAGAAACAAGTGATTATCTAATAACTTCATTTTCTTCTTTAAATAGTTTTAAAAATTATATTGAAAGAGAAACAAATAGAAGTATATATAATTTTAATGTTGATGTAAGTGAAGAAGATAAAATACTTACTTTATCAACTTGTTACCAAGATGACAAGCATAGACTTGTTATACATGCGAAGAAAGTAGGATAGTAAATGAAAAAGATAGGATATTTAATAATTGGATTAGTAATTTTAATGCCATTTAAAATAAATGCCGCTAGTGCTAGTTTAAGCATTAGTTGTCCAAACACTGCTTATCCTGGTATACAGTAAGTTGTAAAATAAGTGCCAATACTAGTGGTGATATTAATGGAATTAGTGGCAATTATAGTTTATCAGAAGGGTTAGTTTACAAGGAGTTTGCTACTTCAAGTAGCGTCTTGTTTAATATTGTTCAAACAACGAACAAAGGATTTGTATTAGGTAATACTTCTGGTTTACCAGCAAAATTCACACTTGGAACATTAAAAGTTACCATTCCTGGTAATGCAACTTCCAATACAGTCTACAGCGTAACTATTAAAAATATAGGGGCTAGTGATCTTGATTATGATAGTGTTTCGATAAGTAATGTAACAGATTCTATTAAAGTAATTAGTAAGGAAGTTAATAATTCAACTAAACCAGGAAATAATACTCAAAAGAAAAGTAGTAATGCAAATTTAAGTGAAATTAATTTAAATGGTAACAAAATAGAAATTATACCAACTAAAACTGAGTATTCAATCAATGTTAAATATGAGACAGAAATTCTTGAAACAACATATAAAGTAGAAGATAAGAAAGCAAGTGCTAAAGTAAGTGGTGACAGCAGAAGCTGGAACTAAAAAAATATATAATATTAAGGTTAATAGATTACAAGAAAATGAAAAATTATCTAACAATAATTATTTAAGTATTTTAGAAATAGATGGTTATGATATTAATTTTAATAAAGAAACGTTAGAATATACTATAAGTATAAAAGATGAAGATAGTTTAAAAATTACTACCAAAACGGAAGGAAACGCTAAGGTAAGTATAGAAGGTAATAATGATTTAAAGAATGGTAGTATCATAAAAATAACTGTAACAGCAGAAGATGATACTACAAGAAATTATATAATTAATATTAAAAGTAATAGAAATAATATTTTAATAATTACTTTATTAGGTATAGTTCTAATAAGTGTTATTGTTGTAGTAATGTTTGTATTTAAAAAGAACAAATGATGTTGAATAATTTAAATTAAAAATTTTAACCGCACAATAAATGTGCGGTTTTAATATGTTTTTGTTTAAAATTTTATTTTTCTTTCATAATAAAATGAAAGGAGAATAAAATGGCACGTCATAAAGTTGAAATTTGTGGCGTGAATACTGCGAATATTAAGGTGTTAACAAATGAAGAAATGATAGAATTATTTAAAAAGTATCAAAATGGTGATGAGTTTGCTAAAGAAGATTTAGTAAATGGCAATTTAAAATTGGTTTTATCAATTCTTCGAAAATATAATAACAGAACTGACAACATGGATGATTTATTTCAAGTAGGGTGTATAGGATTGATTAAAGCAATTGACAATTTTGATTTGTCGCACGAAGTGAAGTTTTCAACTTATGCAGTTCCTATGATTTTAGGTGAAGTTAAGCGTTATTTACGAGATAATAGTAGTGTTAGAATTGCTAGAAGTATTAAGGACATCGCTTATCAGGCAATGCGTGTTAAAGAAGAACTTACTAATAAATATGGTAAAGAGCCTAAAGTAGGAGATATTGCTAAAGAATTAGAATTAAGCGAATTTGAAGTTGTAAATGCACTAGAAGCGATGAGGGATACTATTAGTATGTATGAGCCTATTTATAATGATGGTGGAGATACTATCTATCTTGCTGATCAATTACAAGATAAAACTGATACTCTATATGATAAAGAAACCAAAATATCATTAAAAGATGCGATAGAAAAGTTAAAAGAAAAAGAAAGACATATTATATTAGAACGATATATTATGGGAAAAACTCAGATGGAATTGGCTGAAGAAATAGGTATTTCTCAGGCTCAAATATCAAGACTAGAAAAAAATGGATTGGACAATTTAAAGAAAATGATATTATGAATATCGTTTTTTTTTAATACATAAATTTTAATAGGTGGTACGATGAGGCTTTCTGATTTACAACATAAAGATGTTGTTAATGTGATGGATGGTAGTAAAATCGGAAATATTATTGATATAAAAATAGATTCTAAGGGGAATATGGAAGGACTTATAGTTGAAAAAAGTAAATTTTTAGTATCGATGTTTACTACAAAAAATGAAATAGAAATAAAATGGGGACAGATAGAAAAAATTGGTGAAGATGTAATTCTTGTTAATATTGTAATATAATGATATAATAAAATTGGAGATGAATGTATGGAAAAAATAACAGTAAATATGTTATCTATGGCAGACAAAGTTGATGGCCAAGGGGTTGGAAGTGCTTATTTAGAACAAGTGGAATTAGTTAAATCTTCCCCAAAATTTAATATTTTAATTAACAGTAAAGAAAAAGCAGATATTGTTCATATACATACTATTGAACCACAGAATTATATAAGATTAAAAGATAATAAAGGTATTAAAGTTGCTTATTGTCATTTTTTACCTGAAACATTAGATGGTAGTATTAAACTACCTAAACCAGTTTTTAATATATTTAAGAAATATGTAGTTAATTTCTATAAAAATACTGATTATTTAGTAGTTGTAAATCCTATTTTTATTGATGACTTAGTTAAACACGGAATAGAAAGAGAAAAAATAAAATATATTCCTAACTATGTATCAAAGGATCAATTCTTTAAAAAGAGCAAAAATGAAATTAAAAATATTAGAAAAAAATTAGGCATAGCGGAAGATAAGTTTGTTGTTTTAGGAGTAGGACAAGTTCAAACACGTAAAGGAGTTTTAGATTTTGTCGAAGTAGCAAAAAAACTTCCGGATGTTGAGTTTGTCTGGTGTGGAGGTTTTTCTTTTGGGGCTATTACAGATGGATTTGATGAGCTAAAAAAGATTTATGAATGTCCACCTAAGAATGTTAGATTTTTAGGGATAATCCCAAGGGAAGAGATGAATGATATGTATAATATGGCAGATGTGTTATTTATGCCTTCATATAATGAGTTATTCCCAATGGCTATTTTGGAAGCGGTAAATAGTGAAAAACCATTATTATTACGTAATTTAGATTTATATCACAATATTTTATTTGATAAGTATGTTAGTGGTAAAAATAATCGTGATTTTGTTCGTGAAATAAAAAATTTGCGTGATGATAAAATTTTATATAAAAGTGAGTGTAATCATTCTAAAGAAATTAATCAATTTTATAGTAAGGAAAATGTTTTAAAAATTTGGGAAGATTTTTATGCTGAAATAGTAGAAAAATCAAAAGATATAGTTGAATCATAAAACACCATTAGGTGTTTTTTTTGTTTGTTTATGATACAATATATTTGGTGATATTATGTCAACTCAAAAAGGTGGATTAAAGGATCGTATACGGTCATGGAATATATATTTAAAATATAAATTTAAAATGTTAAAAAAAACCAAAGAAGAAAAACAAATGCAAAAAAGAAGTGAAAAAGAAAAAAGAAAGAATATTCAAATTTATCCAAGCGGTAAATATTATAGTAAGCCTAAAATTTTATGGCTTACCCTTGTTGGATTGTTATTTGGTTTCTTTGAAAGAAAAAGTGATAAAGAAAATGAGATAAATTGTATTGAAAATAACATAAAATTATTAGAAAAAGATATTTTTGTATTAAGTCAAGAAGAACAAATTAATATAACTAAAACTATCGGAAATGATATTATCAAATTAAAATCTAAAAATTGGTTTGATAATAGAATAAAAACTAAAGTTAAATCATTCGAAAGAAGAATGAAAGTTATAGAAATTAGCAAAGAAATTAATAAAGATGTAATATATAGTAGCAAAATGAATGATGATATTTCACAAACAAAGATTAATGAGGTAAATGTTGATTCAAATGTTAAAACTGGAATGTATACTCCTTTGTTAGAAATTAAGATGATGAATGAGGAAATAGATGAATATCATAAAAAACTAAACGAAATAACAGAAAAAATAAAAAACAATACTACTTACAATGGTTTTTATGAATTGGAATTTGCTATAAAACAACTAAGAATTAAGTTTAAGTGCTTATTAGAAAAATATGATAATTTGAAAGAATTACCGGGATTTAGTAATTTGATTAATCTTATAAGTATAGATGAGATTGATATTTATAATCTTCGGGTTGATGAAAAAAGTATAGTATCACATATAGATGCATGTAATACTTATTTAGAGGATATTGAAAATAAGAAAAAAGAAATTTTAGTTTCTAAAAAAGATAAATCAATGATGGATAATCAAAATTCTAAAAGTGATAAGAAGCAGGAAAAAGATACAAAAAAAGAGAAAAAAAGAATTGAAAAAGAGATTTTAGATGTTGAACTAGCAAATAAATTGATTTTAGATAGACTTTTAATAGAGTCAAAAAATATTCAAAAATTTCAACAAGAAATTAATCAGATGCCTATCCAAAGCAAAAAAAGAAGTATATTTTTCTTTACTAGAAATATTTTAAAATCTATTGTTAATTTTGGTTTAAGTTTATTTCCACTATCTATTTTTAAAAATAAATTTGTAGGGGCTCTTACTAGTGGAATAATGATAAATAATTCTTTACGAAGTGTAGAAAAAATATTAATTCCTGAGGCTGAAACACATTATATGTTATATCATGATTTTGAACAAGAATTGAATAGTACTAGAGATTATTTAAATAGTATAGCATTTGTATGTGATGATTCATTAGAGAAAATAGGTGATATTAGACATACAGTTAATTTAAGATATGCTAATGATTTAGAATATAATAAGTTTTTGGGTGATTATTTAAAAAAATTAGAAGTTATAGAATCTCAAATTTTAAGACAAAAGGCAAATGTAGTAAATTTGCAGCAACAAGTAAAAAGAACAAAGATTAAGAAAAAAGAATATAAGTATTATGGTACTAAATAAAAATATGATAGGAGAAAAAATGGAAAAAAAAGGAATAATTTTTGATTTAGACGGCACTTTATGGGAAGTTTCAGATGCAACTTTTAAAAATGTAAATAAAATTACTGAAAAATATAATTTATCTCCGGTTAGTAAAGAGATGATCGATGGAACTTTTGGGTTTAGTAAAGTGGAATGTTGTCAGGCTTATTTTCCAAATCTTGATTTAGATACGGCTTTAAAATTGTTTGATGAGGCAGAAACGTTAAATCGTAAAATGTTAAAAAAATACGGGGGTAATGTATATTTTGGATTAGAAGAAACACTAATTAATTTAAAGAAGGATTATTCGTTATATATTGTGAGTAATGCAGCAACTAAAGAATATATAGAGGCGTTTTTAGAATCATCAAATTTAGGGAAGTATTTTATAGATTATATTGCTGCAAGTGAGTTAAATATATCAAAGGGAAATGCTATAAAAAAGATTATAAAAGATTATAATTTGGATAAGGCCATATATGTTGGAGATACAAAAAAGGATTTAGAAGCATCACTGGAAGCTGATATTCCATTTGTACATGCTAAGTATGGGTTTGATAATAAGTTAGAAACAAAATATTATATAAAACAAGTAACCGAATTATCTAATCTTGTAAAGTGTATAGAAGAATTTTAGTTAGTAAAATTAAATAATAAGGGAGATTTAAATTATGGTAAAAAATTATAAAGTAATAACTTTGTGTGGTTCTACAAGATTTAAGGATGAATTTTTAAAAACTCAAAAAAAATTAACATTAGAAGGAAATATTGTAATTTCTGTTGGACTTTTTGGACATTCCGGTGATTCTGAAGTTTGGGAAAATATGGATGAAGGAACATTAACAAAAACCAAGGAAATGTTAGATGATATGCATAAGAGAAAAATTGATATGGCTGATGAAATATTTGTTATAAATGTTGGTGGATATATAGGTGACAGCACTAAATCTGAAATAGAATATGCTAAGTTAACTAATAAAATAGTTAATTATTTAGAACCAATTGAATAAAAAAGTATGATAAACATTTGGAAGAAAATAACAAAATTAAAATAGGAGTTGTTGTATGAAAAAATTAAATTTTATTGGCATAGGTGGTGCAACAAATATTAAACTTGGAGGTAATTGTTGTTATTTAAAAGATGGCAATAACCTTTTAGTTGTAGATATGTGTGAAGGTGCTACTTATAGATTAGCAAAAGAAGAAGCATTTAAGAATGTGAAAAATATTTATGTTGCAATTACGCACACTCATTTTGATCATATTGCAGGATTAGGGGTATTTATTTGGTATTGTAATTTTTATTTAAATATAAGTCCTAAAATTATATATAGCAATTTTAAATATAAAGTTCATATTAAAAAACTATTAAAATTAACTGGTGTAGATAAAAAGTATGTTAAGTTTATTAAAGATTCAGCAGTCGAAATTAATGGTTTAACTATTAATATGCAATCAACTACTCATACTTCAAAATTACAATGTTTTGGTATAATGTTTGAAGATAAAGAGGGCAAGTATTATTATACTGGAGATACAAATGACATTGATTATTTAAGAAAAATATGTGAAGATAAAATAGTTAAAAAAATATACACAGAGGTAGCAACAGAAACATATGATGTTCATATAAAATATGATGATATTGTTAATTTAGACAAAGAAAAATTAGTATTAATGCATTTTGATACGATAGAGTTGTATAATAAGGCAAAAAATGATGGATTTGAAATTGCTTATACAAAAGGAAGCGATAAAAATGGAAAATAGGCAAAATTCGACAAAAGTTAACTGGTATATACCGATTCATGGAAAACTTCCTAGAAAGACTTATAAATAAAGGCTTTAAATCGGATTTCTTTTTACATTTTACAAGTAAAAAATGATAAAATTTCAAATAAAATTGAGGTAATTACTACTTAAGGAAAACTATAGAAAGGAGAAGATTATGCAAGAAAATGATTTAATAATATATAAAAATAAAGATGGAAATATAATTGTTGATGCAATATATAAAGATGATACGCTATGGTTATCTCAAAAAGGAATGTCAAAAGTATTTGAATGTACAACTGATAATATTAGTCTTCATTTGAAACATATATTTGAAGAAAAAGAGTTAGAGAAAAATTCAGTTACCGAGAAATGCTCGTTAACTGCCGATGATGGTAAAAACTATAATACAACAATATATAATTTAGATGCAATAATTGCAGTTGGATATCGCATTAATTCTAAAAAGGCAACTGAATTTAGAATTTGGGCTACAAAAATATTAAAAGAATATATAACTAAAGGTTTTGCATTAAATGACGAACGTTTTATTAAAGGTAATAAATATGATGCAAAATATTTTGATGAATTACTTGAAAGAATTAAAACAATTAGAGTAAGCGAAAGAATGTCTTATCAAAAAATTACAGATTTATTTATTGCTACATCAACTGATTATAATCCTAAATCAGAAGAAGCATATACATTTTTTAAAATAGTTCAAAACAAATTACATTATGCAATTTCTGGACATACTGCCGCTGAACTTATTTATACTAGAGTAAATAGTATTAAAGATAATATGGGACTTACTTCTTGGAAAAATTCTCCTGATGGGTTAATATATAAATATGATGTTGGAGTTGCTAAAAATTATCTAAATGAAGAAGAACTTAGCAAACTAAATGATTTAACTAATATGTTTTTAGTTTTTGCAGAAGATGAAGCAAAAGAAAGACATATTATGACCATGAGTGATTGGATAAAAGCAACAGACAATTTATTAAAATTTAGAAGAAAACAAGTTTTAAAAGATTCTGGAAAAATATCGCATAAACAAGCTATAGAAAAGGCAGAATGTGAGTATGAAAAATATAGAGTTATCCAAGATCAAAAATATATATCTTCTATGGATGAATTTTATAATAAATATTTAGAAGAAAGTAATAATAGCGGAAATTCCAACGAAAGTAAAAAGTAGGTGAAAATATGAGCAAAAAAATAGTATTAACTTCTTGTGGGATTATAAATGAAAATTTGAAAGAAGAATTTTATAAGTTATTAGATAAAGAAATTGACACAATAAAAGTACTTTATATAACAACTGCAATAGATGGTGAAGATGATTCCAATACAAGTTGGATAGATGAAGAGTTTAAAACTATCTTAGATTTAGGTATAAAGAAAGAAAATATTAAAGAATATAAAATGGATTGTGAAATTGACTTATCTCTATACGATATGATATACATGATGGGCGGAAATACATTTTATCTTCTTAAGAAAATCAGAGATACTAAATTTGATATAAAATTAAAAGAAGCAATTAATAATAGCATAGTGTATGTAGGCTCAAGTGCAGGAAGTATTATTTTAGGGAATACTGTAGAACTCGCTTTAACATATGACAAAAATGAAGTTAATTTAACAGATTTTAAAGGACTTAAATTAATTGATGGGATAGTTGTGCCTCATGCAAATAGAAAACAAGAATTTATTGCAGAAAAAAGAGAAAGATATAAAGATAAAATATATGCTATTAATGATGAACATGGCGTTATATATAATAATAATGAAATAAAAGAATTGTAGGTGAAGAATATGAGCAATGAAGAAAAGTTAACTAAAACCGTTATTAACTGGTAT